>JBEEJZ010000142.1:0-6930 GCA_041168905.1 Pseudomonadota bacterium
AACGATTTCGACCAGACCGCCTACGACCAGCACAAGCAGGATCAGGACAATCATCAAGAAATTACTGGTCTCAATTTTTTCGTGAGAGAGACCGCTATTGGAAGTATGGTTTGCCATTGCGTCTTTCTCCTCAGGCGTGGGCTGTTGCAGATGGAATGGTCACGATTACCGAGCGGCCAGCCGTCGCAGTTTTCAGCACGTTCCACAGCATGAGCACCATTCCACCCAGGTAGAGCAAACCACCCAGCAGACGAATCACATAGAACGGGAATGTTGCCTTTACAGACTCCACAAAGGTGTAGGTCAAAGTGCCATCCGCATTGACAGCGCGCCACATCAAACCCTGCATCACACCGGCGATCCACATGGCAGCGATATAAATCACGATACCGATGGTGGCTGTCCAGAAGTGAATCTCGACCGCCTTCATGCTGTACATCTGCTTTTGACCAAACAAACGCGGAATCAGGAAGTACATGGAACCCATGGTCACCAGGCCTACCCAGCCCAAGGCACCCGAGTGAACGTGGCCGACGGTCCAGTCGGTGTAGTGGCTCAATGCATTCACGGTCTTGATCGACATCATGGGACCTTCGAACGTGGACATGCCATAAAAGGACAGAGACACGATCAGGAACCGAAGAATGGGGTCATCACGCAGCTTGTGCCAGGCGCCAGACAAGGTCATGATGCCGTTGATCATGCCGCCCCAACTGGGAGCCAGCAGGATCAGGGAGAACACCATACCCACAGACTGAGTCCAGTCGGGCAGAGCGGTGTAGTGGAGATGGTGCGGACCCGCCCACATGTAAGTGAAGATCAGTGCCCAGAAGTGCACGATCGACAGGCGGTAGGAGTAAACAGGGCGCTCTGCCTGCTTGGGGATGAAGTAATACATCATGCCCAGGAAACCCGCCGTCAGAAAGAAGCCCACCGCATTGTGACCGTACCACCATTGCACCATGGCATCCTGCACACCCGCGTAAGCCGAGTAGGACTTGAGTGCCCCCACGGGGATGGCAGCGCTGTTCACCAGATGCAACAAAGCCACCGCAATGATGAAGGCCCCATAGAACCAGTTGGCCACATAGATATGGCGCACCTTGCGAGTGCCTACGGTGCCAAAAAAGACGACGGCAAAGGCCACCCAAACCAAGGTGATCAGTATGTCGATGGGCCATTCCAGCTCGGCATACTCCTTGCCGCTGGTGTACCCGAGGGGCAATGTGATGGCAGCCAACAAAATCACCAACTGCCAACCCCAAAAGGTGAAGGCCGCTAGTTTGTCCGAGAACAACCGAACCTGGCAAGTTCGCTGCACCACGTAGTAAGCCGTCGCAAACAAGCCACAGCCACCAAACGCAAAAATCACCGCATTGGTATGCAGCGGTCGTAAACGGCCGTAGGACAGCCAAGAGATACCAAGATTCAGCTCGGGCCAAGTGAGCTGTGCGGCGATGATGACGCCAACCAGCATGCCCACCACCCCCCAGACCACCGTCATGATCGCGAACTGACGAACAACTGTGTCGTTGTAGGCCGTCGCTTGGGTATTCGCAAATTTCATTTACACCTCTGATGTGTTGCTGTCCAAGTATGTCTGATCGTAAGCATATGTCCGTTGACCTAAGTCAATCGTCCCGAAGAATACGAGAGCCCTCGGCCTCAATGTCTTCAAATTGGCCCCGGTAGATGGCCCACCAGAGTCCACCCAGGATGAAAAACACAAGGACGACAGACAGAGGAATCAGAAGATAAAGAATGTCCACGACACTAACTCTCCAAAAACGGGGGGAGCTGGGAGAGGCGCAAGGCGTTTGCCACCACCAACAGTGAACTTAGCCCCATCCCTAGGCCGGCAAGCCAGGCGGGCAACCATCCCATCATCGCAAGCGGCACACAGGTCAGGTTGTAAAGCGCTGCCCACCACAAATTTTGCTTGACGATGTGGCGCGTGCGCTTGGCCTGAACCACAGTTTGGGCCACGGGTCCTAAGTGAGTCCCCAACACCACGATGTCAGATTGCGCCCGCGCCAGGGGTGCCGCTGAACCAAAGGCAAACGACACATGCGCGCCAGCCAGCACGGGCCCATCATTCAGACCGTCTCCCACCATCGCCACAGACCGCCCCTGACCTTGAAGTCTGCGCAGATAGTCCAACTTATCTTGCGGACTGCAGCCCCCCACGGCACGATCGATATCCAACGTCCGAGCCACCATCTGGACAGCATCCGCTTGATCACCGGAGAGCACATGAACGTCCAAGCCCAGACCTTTGAGCTTGGCGATCGTTGCAGCGGCGTCCGCCCTGATGTCTTCGGTAAATTCAAAAGTCGCAATCCAGCCTCGTTCATCGGCCAAGCAGGCGTGCAGGAACTTCGCCTGGACATTGTTCACGCCGCAAAAATGCGATGAACCCAGTCGAACACGATGAGACTCCTCAGAGTCAACCAGCTGAAGCAACCCGGCGACGCCCTTCCCTGCGATCTCTTGTACTTCGCTAGCCCGCCATTTGTTGTTCACGTCCCCAGCGGCATGGTCGCTTTCAAAATGAGACACCAGGGCCCGCGAGACAGGGTGCAGTGAGTGGCGGCCCAGCGCGGCAGCCATTGCCAACGCATCTTCCGAACGGAAGTCTGGCTTCACCCAGATTTGATGCAAGGTCAAGGCATCCCGGGTCAAGGTACCTGTTTTGTCAAAGACGACAGTATCAATGGTGGCCAAGTTCTCCAGCGCTTGTAACCTGCGCACCATCAGCCCGTTGCGAGCCAACGCGCCAGCACTGGCCAACATCGCAGCAGGGGTAGCCAGGGAAAGCGCACACGGACAAGTCACGATCAATACAGACACGGCGACCATCAATGCCTGACCAGAGTCTTGTGCCCAGCCCCACATCCCGGCGCCCAACGCCGACAACAACACAGCGATCAAAAATGGGCGCGCCAAACGCTCGGCCAATTGGGCCGTGCGCGGCCGAGTCGTTGACGCGCTCTCCATCAGTTCCACAATCTGGGCAAATCGCGTGTCCTTGCCCAGCCGCTGTACCCGTATCAAGACTTCGGACAACAGGTTAAAACTGCCTGCAATGATCGCGTCGCCCTGCTGGCGACTTAAGGGGCGGGACTCACCCGTTAGCACCGACTCGTCGACCAAAGTGGAGCCTAGCTCTACCTGTCCGTCGGCCGGGAACGCCTCTGCTGGCAACACCCGCACAAGATCTCCAACCTGCAAGCGCCGTATAGCCACTTTTTCATAAAAACCGTCTGATTTACGTCGCTCCACACTAACCGGAAGGCGATTCAGCAATGCCTCCAAGGCACCAGCTGTTCTGTCACGCAACCGCAACTCAAGCCAGCGGCCCGCCAGCAAAAAAAAGACAAACATGGTGAAGGAGTCAAAATAAACCTCGTTGCCGGCCCAATCGCCAGGATCAAAAGTCGCAACGCTGCTCACCACAAAAGTGATCGCCATACCCAAGGCCACCGGCAAATCCATGCTGATTCGACGCTTTCGCAAATCAAGCCAAGCATTCTGGAAAAACGGGGTGCAAGAAAAAATCAGCACGGGTAGCGACAAAACCCAGGACGCCCACCGCAACAGCTGAGCCATATCGGGTGCCAGATCACCTGCCTCTGCCACATACGCGGGCCACGCATACATCATGACCTGCATCATGCATAAGCCAGCCACCCCCAGACGCCATAGCGCCAGACGGGATTCAGCAGTGCGACGGTCCTTGTCAAACAGGTCGTTGGCAGGAGATGCTGCGTATCCCGCCTCCTTGGCCGCCGCTATCCAGACCGAGGGTTTGACCCCGTGCTCCGACCACGTGATGCGTCCACGATGGCTGCTGGCACTCACGTCCACCTGCAACACGCCCGGAACCTTTTTGAGGGCATCCTCAATATTCAGGGCGCAGGCCGCGCAGTGCATGCCGTCAAAGACAATACTGGACTCCCAGCAGCCAGCGTAAGTCGCGGAGATTCGACTAAATGCTGTCCACTCCTGGGGATCATCCCAAATCTCGGCGTGGAGACCTGGTGCACCAGAAGTGGCACCGACGGTCATGGGAGATGTGTCAACACGCATGGACACCGAGCTTACCTTTCAAAACGAAACCTCCCTTGATGCAAGTCAAGACCTGCCGATCGGAGGCGCGTAAGCTGATGTCATTCACTTCATGGAGACTGAGTTATGTACAAGCACATTCTTCTCGCGACCGATGGCTCGGACCTGTCGCAGAAAGCCGTAGACGCTGCCCTTGAATTGGCACAGATGAGTAGCGGCGAGGTTCTGGCAATAAAGGTCGTGCCGCTCTACCCACAAAGCTACTTTGAAGGCGCTATCGTTTTGTCTACGGAAGACATCTCCAGGGTCGAGCAACAGTGGGCAGACGAAGGGCAACACATTGTCGATGCGGTTCAGCAACGCGGCATTGCTATGGGCATCAAGGTCACCCCCATCACGGCAAAGTCGGATCAGGTAGGAGAGACACTGCTGAAGACAGCGCAAGAGCACGGCTGTGATGTCATAGTGATGGCCTCTCACGGTAGGCGAGGGATCAACCGTTTGCTGCTGGGTAGCGAAACCCAGCATGTGCTGACCCACTCACACCTGCCGGTACTGGTGCTTCGCTAGCAACCAGCGCCTTAGCTAGCCGTTGCTTCTTCAGGCCGCACCTTGCCTTCTTTTTTCGGCAGGGGCTGGATGTCGAGCAGGACTTCAGAGATCTCAGCCCCCTTTTCATCCAGCTTGTTGGCGACATCCACCGTCAAACGTCCACCGTCGGTCAAGCGACCAAACAGAAGTTCATCTGCGAGGGCCCGACGGATGGTGTCCTGAATCAGACGTTGCATGGGTCGGGCCCCCATCAGGGGATCGAACCCTTTCTTGGCAAGATGCTTGCGCAAATTGTCAGTGAAGGTGACTTCAACCTTCTTGTCGGCCAACTGGGTTTCCAGCTGCAACAAGAACTTGTCGACCACCCGCAAAATCACGTTCTCGTCCAAGGCCTTGAAGCTCACCGTCGCGTCCAGGCGGTTGCGGAACTCAGGCGTGAACAGGCGCTTGATGTCTGCCTGCTCATCACCGGCCTCACGCGGATTGGTGAAACCGATGGAGGCCTTGTTCATGGTCTCGGCACACGCATTGGTCGTCATCACGATGATGACATTGCGAAAGTCGGACTTGCGACCGTTGTTGTCGGTGAGCGTACCGTGGTCCATCACCTGAAGCAATACGTTGAAGATGGCAGGGTGGGCTTTCTCGATTTCGTCCAGTAACAAGACGCAGTGCGGTTTTTTCGTGATCGCCTCCGTCAACAAACCGCCTTGGTCGAAGCCAACGTAGCCCGGAGGGGCCCCGATGAGGCGACTGACGGCATGCTGCTCCATGTACTCGCTCATATCAAAGCGTATGAGCTCGATTCCCATGATGAAGGCGAGCTGCCGCGCTGCCTCAGTCTTGCCGACACCGGTCGGGCCACTGAACAGGAAAGAACCAATCGGCTTGTCCCCCTTGCCCAGGCCGGACCGGGCCATTTTCACGGCTGAAGCCAACACATCGAGTGCCTTGTCCTGGCCAAACACCACGTTCTTGAGGTCACGCTCTAAAGTCTTTAGCTTGCCTCGATCATCGTTGGACACATTTGCCGGTGGAATACGTGCAATCTTTGCCACGATCTCCTCCACCTCGGCCTTGGTAATGGTCTTCTTGCGCTTGGATGCGGGCAAGATGCGCTGCGCTGCGCCTGCTTCGTCAATCACATCGATGGCCTTGTCAGGTAAATGCCGGTCGTTGATGTATTTGGCACTCAACTCCGCTGCTGCCTGCAAGGCACCCAAGGCGTATTTGACATTGTGATGCTCTTCAAACCTGGATTTCAAGCCTTTCAAGATCTCGATGGTTTCGGGCACGGTGGGCTCGAGCACATCCACCTTCTGGAAACGACGTGACAGTGCCGCATCTTTCTCGAAAATACCACGGTACTCACTGAAAGTCGTCGCCCCGATGCACTTGAGTGCGCCAGAACTCAAGGCTGGCTTCAATAAATTTGAGGCATCCAGCGTACCGCCCGATGCGGCACCGGCACCGATCAGGGTGTGGATTTCATCTATGAACAAAATCCCGTTGGGCTTGTCCTTCAGGGACTTGAGCACGCCCTTGAGACGCTGCTCAAAATCACCGCGGTACTTGGTTCCGGCCAGCAATGCCCCCATATCCAGGGAGTAAACCGTGGCTTCTGAGAGGATCTCGGGGACGTCCTTCTGAGTGATACGCCAGGCAAGGCCCTCTGCTATCGCGGTTTTGCCCACACCTGCCTCGCCGACCAAAAGTGGATTGTTCTTTCTGCGACGGCACAAGATTTGAATCGTGCGCTCCACCTCGTAGTGACGACCAATCAGTGGATCGATTTTTCCGTCCTTAGCAAGGGCGTTCAAATTGACCGTGTATTGCTCCAAAGGAGAGGCTTTTTCTGATTTCTCACCACCCTGTTCCTCGGGCTCGGGCGCAGACTCGCCAGATTTTGACGGCTCTGGAGGATCACTCTTTTTGATGCCATGAGCAATGTAGTTCACGACATCCAGACGGGTCACACCCTGCTGGTGTAAGTAATAAACGGCGTGGGAATCCTTTTCGCCAAATATCGCCACCAACACGTTAGCCCCGGTTACCTCTTTCTTGCCGCTACTGGTGGACTGCACATGCATGATGGCACGCTGAATCACCCGCTGAAATCCCAATGTCGGCTGGGTGTCCACGTCATCGGTACCACCGACCTGTGGTGTGTTGTCCTTGATGAAATTCGACAACGCTTTGCGCAAATCATCCAGATTTGCAGAACAAGCCTTCAGCACCTCAGCTGCGCTGGGGTTGTCCAGCAAGGCCAACAGCAAGTGTTCCACGGTAATGAACTCATGACGCTGTTGC
>JBEEJZ010000143.1:0-2750 GCA_041168905.1 Pseudomonadota bacterium
CTTCCGCCTGCGGGACGGGGACAGCGGCATCGATGCGATACGGGCAGTGCAATCCATCAAACCCGAGGTGACTGCTGCCCTCATCACCGGCGACACGGCGCCCGATCGCATCCGCGACGCCCAGGCGGCAGGCGTACCTTTGCTCTACAAGCCCGTGTCCATCGATGCATTGCTGGACTTGCTGCAACCCTTGAGCCGTGCAGCCTGAGCCTGACTCATCTCAAACGGGAGGATTCACGTCATGACTGATCAGACCGATCGCAAGATTTCACGCAGCCTGTTTGACCTTTGGTCTCGCGAAGAAGGACAGCGTCACTTTGACGTCATCGTGGTCGGCAGTGGCTACGGTGGCGCAGTGGCTGCCGATGACCTGTCTCGGGCCACCGATGCCGCTGGCCGTCGGCTGAAGGTGGGGGTTCTGGAGCGTGGGCTGGAGTACCTGCCTGGGCAGTTTCCGAGCACGTTGGGCGAGATGCCCAAACATGTCCGGGTTGCGTTGCAACAGCATGGCAGGGTGCAAGGCAAGCATGAGGGGCTGTTTGACCTGAGGGTTGGCAAAGACGTATCTGCTCTGGTCGCCAACGGCCTGGGCGGCGGCTCGCTCATCAACGGCGGTGTGATGCTGGAGCCGCGACAGAGCGATTTCGATCCCGGCTCGATGTTGCACGATCTCGTGGACGATCTTGCTCGGGGCGGCTGGTACGAACGAGCGCGGCAGTGCGTCGGCGCGCAATTGCCCCCCCCGGACGGGCAAGCTGCGGGAGGGGCTGCCAATACCTTCCCCGGCGAGCTGGCCAAGTTCCAGGCGTTGGCCAAGCTGGCTCAGCCCGCAGCACGTGCGGGCTGGCGAGGCCCTGCCGCCGTGGCACCAGCCCAGCGCGTACCGCTGTCGGTGGCGGCCAGCAAACGGCCGAATGCTGTGGGCGTCATGTTGAAAGAATGCGCGAAGTGTGGGGACTGCTTCACAGGATGCAACGTGGGTGCCAAGGACTCGCTCGATGCCAGCTTGCTGGAGCGCGCTCAGCATCAGGGCGCAGAGATCTTCACTGGCGCCAGTGTTCTGAAGGTCACCCGCACGCCTGCCGGTGGCGCATCGCCCTGGTGCATTGAGGTCATGCACACCAATCCTGCATTGCAAGCCCGAGAGGATGGCACGCTCAAGGTTTGGGCATCGCGCGTGGTGCTGGCGGCCGGCGCGTTGGGCAGCACCGAAATTTTGCTGCGCTCACGCAGCGATACGCTGAGTCTGTCCTCTCGTTTGGGGCAAGGCTACTCCAGCAATGGCGACAACGTGGCGGCGGTATACGGACTTGGCGCCGCGCTGGCGTCGCCAGTCCCGCCCGGTTCGCCCATCCCGAGCGTCGACAGCTGTGCTGGCGAGTTTGCCCCGCTGCGTGGCCGGAACGTGGGGCCCACCATCACCGGCGCTTTGCTGGTGCAGCCATCGGCAGCGGGTGGAAGCGGGGTGCGGCCATTCTTGTTGCAAGAGTTCGCCATCCCTGCGGCCATGCGGCGATTCATGGATGAAACCTTGACGACCGCGCGCGCGATCGAAGGCTTGGTCGATGCAGACTGGACGCCGCATGGTCATGAGCCGGAGGAACAGCCCGATCCGCACGCCGTGCATCCAGACATGATCAATGCCAGCCTGGTGATTGGGGTCATTGGCCATGACGACGCCACGGGAGTGCTGCGCTTGCCCGAGCCCACACGCACCAAGCCCGAGCGGCTGAGTTGCGGCACGCTGGCCATTCATTGGCCCGAAGCGAAGTTCAACCCCCAACTGGATGTGGCGCAGGCCACCTTGCGTGACCTCGCTTGTGGACTCGCGGTGCCAGCTCACCTGCCCCAGCCCGTCGCGCTGGCCAACCCGGTTTGGCGGCCATTGCCCAGCGGCATCGAAGGCTTGCTGCCCGCCCAGCGGGGGACTGTGATCACGGTTCACCCGCTGGGTGGTTGTGGCATGGGGGTGGATGCCCGCACGGGTGTGGTCAATGCCTGGGGGCAGGTCTTTGACGCAGGCACCGCCGGTGGCACCCACGATGGCTTGGTGGTGCTGGACGGGGCCATCATCCCTGGCTCGTTGGGCGTGAACCCTGCGCTCACCATCACGGCCACGGCCCTTCGGGCGATGCCCATGCTGCGGAAGACCTGGGGCTACGGGGCGGGCGTGCCTGACCAGCTAGACGGTGCGTCACGGCGGCTTTGGGTTCCGGAGCCGAGGGATCCACAGCCACCTCGCCCCACTCAAATTGAAATCATCGAGCGGCTCAATGGACAGGTGCAGCTGCAAAGGCCCGGGTGGCCTGGTCAGTCTTGGGTGGTCGAGTTGAGCCTGGCTTTCGAGCCTCTGCATACCGATCAGCTCACAAAGGGCATGCGCCGCAAGCTGGCTGTGAACACGGCCCACGATGACACGCGGTTGCGACTGTATGACCCCGCTGATTGGGATCGAACTCGACTGTTGCCCGAGCATGAGCGCGCTGCTGCTGCCGTGTTGGAGGCGCGAATCAAGGGCGAGCTTCATCTGCTGCACAGAGAGCCCAGTTGCGGTGCCGTTCGCGCTGCAAGGGCGTGGTGGGCATTCGTGCGAAATCGGGGCCTGCGGGATGCCGTGCGCGCGTGGCGCGATGGGGCATTCCCTGGATCGATGGCGCAAGCGCTGGAGGTGATCAGGCAATCCATCAAGCTGGCAAGTCGCGCTGGTGAGGTCCGACGCTTTGACTACGTTTTGACGGTGGCAAGCATTG
>JBEEJZ010000144.1:0-51999 GCA_041168905.1 Pseudomonadota bacterium
CGGTCATGGCGCGCGAGGTCAGGCCGGTGTATTCGCCCTTGATGTCGAAGTAGCGGATTTCACGGAAGTTGAAAATCTTCTCGTAGAAGCCGCCCCAGAAAGCCATGCGGCCTTTGTAGACGTTGTGCGTCAGGTGGTCGATGATCTTGAAGCCGTGACCGGGTGGATGGCGGTCCACACCGTCGAGGAATTCAAAGTCGATGTCGTAGATGCTCTTGCCGTCTTCAAAACGGTCGATCAAATACAAGGGCGCTCCGCCAATGCCCTTGATGGCGGGCAGGCGCAGCTCCATCGGGCCAGTGGGCACATCCACCGGTTGCGCGCCCATTTCAAGCGCCCGCTCATACGCCTTGTGCGAGTCCTTCACACGAAACGCCAGCGCGCAGGCGCAAGGCCCGTGTTCGGCGGCAAAGTAACCGGCCAGGCTTTTGGGCTCGCGGTTGACGATGAAATTGATGTCGCCTTGACGGTAAAGCACCACGTCCTTGGAGCGGTGCTTGGCCACCAGCGAGAAGCCCATTTTCTCGAACAAGGGCTCCAGCACGCCTGCCGCCGGCGAGGCAAATTCCACAAACTCAAAACCACACAAGCCCATCGGGTTGTCAAACAAATCAGCCATTCACTTCTCCAAAAAACATGGCATGTGGGGATGCAGTTGTACGCCCCAGCCATGGCCGCTTTGATCGTCGGGTCGTTCAACGTGGAGGTTATCGTATCTGGCGTGCCTGACGCACTCAGTCAGACCCCGTGGCTAGAATGAGCGCCCCCTGAAACCTGCCTGGAGCACCCTTGTCCAACCCCTTGCAAGACCGCCTAAAAGTGTTGCCACAGTACCTGTTGCCCCAACGGGCATTGACGGTGTTTGGGGGCTGGGTGGCGGGGGCCCGGGCCGGCGCCCTGACGACCCGGCTGATTGCCTGGTTTGTGGCCAAATACGGTGTGAACATGAGTGAGGCGGCCAATCCGGACATCGCCAGTTACGCCAGTTTCAACGAATTCTTTACCCGGCCTCTCAAGCCTGGCGCTCGGCCGCTGGCGGTGGCAGATTTGATCTGCCCGGTCGATGGGGCCATCAGCCAGTTTGGACCGATGGCGCGTGACCAGATTTTTCAGGCCAAGGGTCACCACTACAGCAGCACGGCGCTGGTGGGCGGAGATGCCGTGCTGGCGGCGCAGTTTGACGATGGCCACTTCGCCACGCTGTACCTGAGCCCGCGTGACTACCACCGCATCCATATGCCCTGCGACGGGGTACTCAAGCGCATGATTTATGTGCCGGGAGACCTGTTCTCGGTCAACCCGCTCACGGCCCGTGGCGTGCCAGGTCTTTTTGCCCGCAACGAGCGGGTGGTGTGCGTGTTTGAAGGGCCGCAGGGCCCGTTTGTGCTGGTTCTGGTGGGTGCTACTGTGGTGGGCAGCATGGCCACCGTGTGGCAGGGTGTGATCAACCCGCCGCGTGGCCCGGTACGCGAGTGGCGCTATGACGATGGCGCGATTGCCCTGAAGCAGGGCGATGAAATGGGCCGCTTCCTGCTGGGCTCCACCGTGGTGATGCTGTTCCCTGCCGGACCGCTGCATTTCAATGCCGGCTGGGCCCCGGGTGGGGCGATACGCCTGGGTGAAGCCATGGCCGATCGGGCCTGACTGTCCCGGCCTCGTCTGCTGCCCCGCAGCTTGGGGGCAAGGCAGTGCCAAAATGGGGTTTTTGATTTCAGGAGATCCCATGGCCTGGCAAGAACTGCACATGGGTAGCCAATGGCTGCCCTTCACGCCGAACCGCAGCTTCGGCAAGGACCCACGCGTGTTTGTGGCGGCCGAGGGCATGCACTTCACCACCCACGATGGTCGCCAGGTGATCGACGGCATTTCCAGCCTGTGGTGCGTGGGCGCGGGCCATAACCGCAAGCCTATCAACGAGGCGATCAAGAAACAGCTCGATACGCTGGACTACAGCACTGCCTTCAACGCCAGCAACGACAAGGCTTTTGCCGCAGCGGACAGGATTGCCGGCCTGGCGCCTGGCGATCTGAACAAGGTGCTGTTCTGTAACTCGGGCAGCGAGGCGGCTGACACCTCGATGAAGGTGGCGCTGGCCTACCACCGTGCGCGCGGCGAGGGTCACCGCAATGTGTTCATTGGCCGCGAGCGGGGCTACCACGGCGTGGGTTTTGGCGGCATGAGCGTGGGTGGGATTCCAGCCAACCGAAAGGTGTTTGGCAGTGCACTGCTGCCCCGGGTGGACCATCTGCGCTTCATTCACGACCCGGTGAACCATGCTTACATCCATCACCAGGAGCCGGTGTGGCAGGAAGACATCTTGCTGGAGCTGGAAAACCGCATCCTGCCGCTGCACGACGCCAGCAATATTGCGGCGGTGATCGTGGAGCCGGTGGCGGGCAGTGCGGGCTGGTACATCCCGCCCCAGGGTTACCTCAAACGCCTGCGCGAGATTTGCGACAAGCATGGCATCCTGCTGATCTTTGACGAGGTCATCACCGGCTTTGGACGTCTAGGCACCCCCTTTGCCGCCGACTACTACGGCGTAGTGCCCGACATGCTGAACTTTGCCAAGTGCGTGACCAACGGCGTCTTTCCCATGGGCGGTGTGATCTGCCGCCAGCATGTGTACGACGCCATGATGGCAGCCAACGCCCAGGCGCCCGAACATGCCATCGAGTTCTTCCATGGGTACACCTATTCGGGCCACCCGGTGGCCTGCGCCGCTGCCATTGCTACCCTGGACCTGATGCAGGAAGAAAACCTGTTCGAGCGTGCAGGCCAGATGGGTCGTGTGCTGGGTGATGCCATGCACAGCGCCCTGAAGGGTTTACCCAACGTGGTCAGCATTCGCACCCTGGGCCTGGCCGGTGCGGTTGAGCTGGCGCCCATTGCAGGCGCCCCTGGCAAGCGAGCCTACGATGTGTTCATGAGTTGCTTCCACAAGGGCTCGTTGGTGCGACCAGCCGGTGACAACATCGTGCTGTGTCCTCCGTACATCGTGACTCGTGAGCAAATCGAGCAGCTGGTGGGGACGATTGCAGATGCCATCAAACACCATGCAGGCTGAGGCATTGATCGGCGATTTTCCAGGCGCGGCCCAGGGCGAGCGGCGAGCCGATGTCCGCTACGCCCCGCAGACCCGCGCAGCGGTGTGGTTCAACATCGGCATATCGACAGGCGAGCTGAGTGAACTGGTCGATATCAGCGTGTCAGGCTTTGCCGTTCGTTGCGACGAGTGGCAGTTGCCAGCGTTTCTGGCCACAGAAGGCAGGTCTCTGTATTGTGTGCTGCTCTTGGGAGAGGCGCACTTCGGATGCATGGTTCGCATGGTTTCCCGCGTGGGGCACACCGGGCAAGTCGGGTTTCGATTCGATGCCATTCCCGAGGACAGCCTCAGGCTGGTTCACGGACTTATCGATGCCATGCAAGCCCGACTGGCCGATCAGGAGCAGATCCCGTCAGACGCCTGATCGGGCCCGATAACGGTTCAGTGCACCAGAACCGGGTTCTGGGCCAGTTCGGCGTAGCCCTCGAGCGTGTCTTCAACCTCTTCCTGGGTAGGCGTGTTGACCTGCCAGGCCTGGATGTGCTGCTGAAACAGCTCGGCCCAGGAACCATCCAGGTAGACCTCCTTGCCGGAACGCTTGTCCACGATCTCGAAGCCGTGGCGCGCCAGCACCGGCACGGGTTTGCCTTCCTGTACAGATCCCTCGGGCGCATCGCCAACGACTGCGTTGGCCAATACATGGGTCACGGAGTAGGTTTCGGAGTCGTAAAGAGTGTGCATGGTCTTGTGTTTCCTCAAGTTGTCTGGCTCAGCCATCTGTGCCGCAATTGGTAGCCGAGCCGACAATTTCAAGATTAACAGGGTTTGAATGTGTAAGCGGTGCCGGGGGTCACTGGTTGGCCTGCCAGAGCTGATCGGCGACATCGCCATTGGCCTCTGTCAGGCGGATGC
The DNA here is from genome assembly GCA_041168905.1 of Pseudomonadota bacterium. GTDB lineage: Bacteria > Pseudomonadota > Gammaproteobacteria > Burkholderiales > Burkholderiaceae_C > JBEEJZ01. Next base: position 3,959 of record JBEEJZ010000144.1, read on the forward strand.
GCACAGGCAAAAAGCCCATGGAGGGCGCTAGCCAGACCTCCAGCTTCTGGTCGTACTCTTTTTGTGGCATGCGCACCAACTTGATGGCGCTCAGCGCGCCACCGGGCAGTGTGAGTGGCTCTGGCCCCTCCACGGTCAGGGACCAGAGGTCCGCCGCGCGCGGGCCGGCCACGGGCAGTACCAGGCGGGTGCCGGTGGGCACGGACTCGGGCGCTGCTGCCAGCATGGAAGCCAGTTGCATGAACACGCTCAGCCGGTCTTGCATACCAGGCAACAGGGGGGCACTGGGCGTGTTGGCGCTAAAGACCACCAAGCCTTTATCCCGTTCAAAATGGGCGGCGACTTCGCTGCGCACCTTGTCTGAAAAACGTCTGGGGGCCAGGCCTTGTGTCGTGATTTGCCCGGTGCTGGTCTGTATGCGTGACCCCGCTAGCCAATGGCGCACCTCCAGGCGTGCGGAGTAGGTGCTGCCTTCCATCGTCCACAGCATCTCGGCATTGGCGCTTTGGCTGAAGCCTTTGATTTGCAGTTGCACCTGGTAGCTCATGCGTACCGATGGTGGTGGCAAAAAGCGGTAGGTGTGGGGGTCGTAGGGGGTATCGCTTGTGGCCTGGCGGCTTTCCTGCTCGGTGCCAGGAGCACCGCCTGCGATGGCGTTGTCGGTCCTCTCCATGGCCGGGTCGGCTGGGGACGGTGTGGTTGACGATGCCGTGGACGAAGTCACCAATGCGGATGACAACGCCGGCCCTGGCTCTGGCTTTGGCGCGGGCTCAGGCGCGGCCTGATCCTGAGGTAGGGTGGGGGGCGAGGTGGCCGTTGAGCCCGGATCACTCAGGTGGGTTACGGTGCCTTTCGCCGGGGACGGCTTATTTGCAAGGGCCGGCCGGCGTGTTGGCGCTGCTGCGGGACTCGAGGGTGCAGGATCGATGCGCCGCGTATTGAAATTCAGCGCGCCTGGTTCAGCTGACTTTGAGTTGTGCGCCAGGGTCAAGGTCGGCTGAGACGTGTTTAAAACAAGCAGATGCGCGAGCGCCACGGCGGATGCCACTGCCAGCAACCGCCCGCGTGAAACCGGGGTCAATGGCTTGAGGGCAGGTGAGGGGGTGCGGGCCAACATGGCGAATAGAATTTTGCCGTTCAGGCCTAGAAAGTCAGTTTACAGATGTGTGTGGGGTGCCCGGCCTGGGGTGCTGCTGCGCGTTGCAGGAGCCCACCATGAAACTTGCCACCTACAAAGACGGATCTCGCGATGGCCAGTTGGTGCTTGTGTCGCGTGACCTGAGTACAGCCCATTATGCGACCGGCATTGCCAACCATTTGCAGCAGGTTCTGGACGACTGGAACTTCCTGTCGCCCTTGTTGCAGGATCTTGCACACACCCTGAACCAGGGCAAGGCACGCCACGCGTTTCCCTTCGATCCGAGTTTGTGTATGGCGCCACTTCCACGCGCCCACGTCTGGGCTCAGTGCGCGGCAGGTCCTGCCCCGGGCGGCGCCTCAGGTCGGTGTCATCTGCGTCTCGGACGGAGTGATGATTTTCTGGGGGCGAACCAAAGTCTGCTTTGCGCGAACGAAGCATGGGGCCTGGAGGTTGATGCAGCATTGGCGGTGGTGACGGGGGATATTCCAGCGTCGTGCTCGCCAGACCGGGCGCTGGAGGGCGTACGCCTCTTGATGATGGTCAGCGATGCGACGCTGCGCGCTCACGCGCCCGATGGTCAGGGTCGCGCGGCAACAACCTTCAGTCCCGTAGCGGTGACGCCCGATGACCTGGGGGATGCCTGGGCCGCAGGCCGGTTGCACCTGAGCATGACGTGTACCTTGAATGGTCGTCGTCTGGGAACTTGGGACGCGGCGGGCATGACATGGCTTGCATTTGGAGGACTGGTGGCTCAGCTGGCAAGTGTCCGACGGCTGCGGGCGGGGGCAATTGTGGGGGGAGGCCCGCTCAGCACCGTGGGCAATGCAGACCTCAAGCCCGGCGATGTCATTCGTGTGGAGGTCATGGGCCGCGATGGTCTGAGTGTGTTTGGCGCCATCGAGCAGACGGTCTCAGGTTGACTGCAGTTGGTGCACGAAGGCCTTGATGCCGCGCAACATCATCTCGACCGATACAGACACCAGAATCAGGCCCATCAGCCGCTCGATGGCGGTAATGACCCGGCTGCCTGCCCAGCGTTGGATGCGCTCGGCCATCAGCAGCACCACGGCGCCCGCCAGCATGGTGACGGTGAGTGCGGCCACCCACTCCAGCCGACGTTCCGGCTGCTGGCTGACCAGCAGCATCACGGTGGCCATGGCCGATGGGCCGGCCACGGCTGGAATCGCCAAGGGCACGATGAGCGGTTCGCCCACCATCTCGGCGACCTCGCCGGCCGCGGGCGGAAAAATCATGCGCAGGGCAATCAGGAACAGCACCACGCCACCCGCCATTTGCAGGGATAACTGGCTCAGGTTCATCAGCTGCAAAAACCTGTCGCCAAAGAACATGAAGGTGAGCAGCACGACAAAAGCGATGGAGATTTCGCGCACGATGACACGGGGTCGCCGCTCTGGTGCCACATTTTTCAGGGCATTGGCAAACAGGGGGATGTTGCCAAAGGGGTCGGTGATCAGCAGCAGCAGGATAGTGGCTGAGGCAAAGGTGTAGTTCATAGGCGAGGCTCAGGAGGCGTAGACCGTTTCAAAAGACCGAAAGCCCTTGATTTCGATCGGGTTGCCAAACGGATCACAAAAGAACATGGTCCACTGCTCGCCGGGCTGACCCTCAAACCGCACCTGGGGCGGCAGGATGAAGTCCATCTGGGCTGTGATCAGCCGCTCGGCCAGAGTCTGCCAATCGGCAAGAGCCAGTACCAGGCCGAAATGCGGCATGGGCACCAGATGATCGCCCACCTGGCCGGTACGTTCGGTTTTGAACGGTGTGCCGAGGTGCAAGGAGATTTGATGGCTGAAGAAGTCGAAGTCCACCCAGGTATCGGTGGATCGGCCCTCTGCGCAGCCCAGCACGCCACCGTAAAAGGCGCGCGCCAGGTCCAGGTCCGTGACGTTGAAGGCGAAGTGAAAAAGACTTTTCATATCAGCCGATGCTAACGCCGGGCAGCCCTCATCGAAGGCCTGACGGGTCGGCGCCGGTGTTGGGCCATAATTCCTCTCATGCGTTCAGCACGTCACTTCCCACTCATCCTGCGCCTCGTATTGGCGTGGTTTGTGTTGTCTTTGGGTGCTGCTGTCGCTTCCCCGCTGATCAAACCTCAGGATGTGCTGCTGGTGTGTACCGGCTCTGGCGCGATGAAGGTGCTGGTCAAGACGACTGACGGTGGCGACGCAGAGTCCGTGGCAGCGTCCATGGACTGCCCCCTGTGTGCCAGCCAGGTCGGTGTTTTGCCGGTGACCTTCGGGTTATCGGATTTGGTGCTCCCTCTGCGTGATGCGCCTAGCCTGTCTCTCGTGGCACCCCTGCTGCTGCATGCTGCAGCGCCGCCGCCTGCGCGCGGCCCTCCTCTTTTTTCCTGAATCACCGTTGTTAGGCGAGCAGCGCTGTGCCTCAGCGTTGTGCCGCCTTCGCGGTTTCATCCCCGGGGCCCCTGCGTAGGCAGGTGACCTCTGATGTGTCGTCGGATTCCTGGCAGATCTGTGCCAGTGCCCGATGGTTTCGACACTTTTTCAGGATCAATATGCGTTCTTTTTCCAATTTTCGACGGGCTTTTGTCGTGTTTGCTCTGGCCAGTCCCCTGGCGGCGCTGGCCCATGTCACCCTGCAAGACGGCGCCGCCGGCGCAGGGGCGGGCTATCGCGCGGTTTTGCGGGTGGGCCACGGCTGCGAAGGTGCTCCCACCACAGGCCTGCAGGTGACCTTGCCGGTGGGCTTTAACGGCGCCCAGCCTATGCCTAAGCCCGGTTGGACCGTCACCACCCGGACTGGCAAGCTCGCGCAACCGTACGAGATGCACGGCACTCGTTACACAGAGGGGGTGCTGGAGATCGCCTGGACCGCCAACTCCCCTCAAGACGCTCTGCCAGATGCGTTTTATGACGAATTTGTCTTGCGCGGCACTGCGCCTCAAAAACCAGGGCCGATCTGGTTCCAAATTGTGCAAAGCTGCGGCACGGCCAAGAATGCGTGGGTAGAAGTCCCCGCCAAGGGCACATCGACCAAAGGTCTCAAATTCCCTGCGGCGTTATTGGAAGTTCTTGACACCGGTGCCCACGCCCACCATCACTGATACCTCAGAACCCCAACCTAACCATAGAAATCAACATGAACTTCAAGCTCATCAAATCCGGCTTTGCTGTCGTGATGTTTGCAATCACGTTATTGGCTGCTCCTGTCAGCGCGCAGCCTGCCGAGCAGGCCGCTATCTCCCATGCCATGAAGGCGATTTTTGACAAACCCAGCGATCCGCTGACTGTGACCCCAGCAGTGGTGCAGGGGCAATATGCGGTGGCAGGCTGGCTACAGGGCGGCAAGGGTGGTCGAGCCGTGCTGCAAAAAGTGGACGGCAAGTGGTTAATCAATGTGTGTGGAGGCGACGGATTGAAGTCGGCCGACGCGCTTGCCCAGACCGGCATGTCGGCGGATACGGCCAAACTGCTGGCGCAGCGCTTGGCCAAGGCGGAAAGTCAGCTCGGTCCTGACGTCATCAAGAAACTGGCCATGTTTGACGGCATCATCAATGTGCAAGGTGGCCATGGCGCTCACGGGTCTCATGAGGGCCATGGCGCCGATGGTGCAAAGGGTGCGCATGGCGATGCCCACAAGAGTCACGCCCATTGATAGCAGCCCCGTTTTGTTTAACTGGCGGGCTGAGCCCGCTTTGATGAAGGTTCAATAGTATGAAATCAATATATTTTTTGTTGGCAGCATGTCTCTCCTTGGGGACCACGCTCACCGCACAGGCACAGGATGTTGTGGCCAAAAACGCCTGGGCCCGGGCCACGGTTCAGGGGCAAAAGGCCACGGGTGCCTTCATGACCCTGACTTCCAAGGTGGGCACCACACTGGTGTCGGCCAGCAGTCCTGTGGCGGGCGTGACAGAGGTGCATGAAATGAAGATGGAGGGCGAGGTCATGAAGATGCGTGCCCTTGAAAGTGGGCTGGACCTGCCTGCGGGCAAAGCCGTTGACCTCAAGCCTGGCGGCTACCACGTCATGCTGATGGACTTGAAGCTGCCCCTGGCCAAGGACAGCACCGTCCCCTTGACGCTGGTGTTCAGGAACGCAAAGGGGCAGGAGAGCAAGCTGGATGTGCAGCTGCCGGTGGGCACTGCGGCACCCGTCCGCCAGGGTCAGCCCGAAGGTGGCATGGGTCATGGTCAGGGTGGCCAGGAGATGGATCACGGTCATCACAAGCATTGATTGCGTTTGAGATCGGGCTGGTGCTGTGCCGGTGGCTTGGAGTAAGCTCTTGAACTTGATGTTGGCAATCGCACAGGAGTGAACATGAGCAACGCAGACAGCACCGGTTTTGGCAAATTCGTACCAGGTTTTGATTTTTTGCAGAGTTTGACCAAGGGCGCGGCCGGTAGCCTGCCGCAAATGCCCAATCTCGCCAACTGGGTGGCGCCGTCACTCAATGTGGAAGAGCTGGACAAGCGCATCAGCGAACTCAAAACCGTGCAGTTCTGGTTGGACCAAAACGCTACGGCACTGAAGGCCACGATCCAGGCACTCGAAGTGCAAAAAATGACCTTGGCCACGCTCAAGGGCATGAATGTGAGCATGGCTGAGGTGGCCAACGCTTTCAAGATCAAGCCCATGGAGGCAGCGCCCCAGGCGGTTGCCGAGCCGGTGGCTCAGGCCGCGAGCAAGCCCGCACCCGCACCAGAAGCCGAGCGTGCTGAGAATGCCGCAAGCGATCAAGCGCAACCTGAGGCCAAATCCTCCCTGGTGGACCCGATTCAGCTGTGGGGTGCCCTGACCCAGCAGTTTCAGCAAATTGCGGCCACAGCCTTGAAGGAAGCCACCCAGAACTCAGCTTTCGATGCCACCAAAAACATGGCTGCTGACCTGACCAAGGAAGCCATCAAAGCCACCCAGGGGGTGGCTGCGGCGGTCGGCGCTGTCAAGCCTGCTGCCGCCAAAAAGTCCGCAGCCCAAGCGCCGACGGCAAAAAAAGCCCCGGCCAAGAAAGCGCCTGCCAAAAAGGCGCCAGCCAAGAGCGCTGCGCGATCACGCTGACTACAGCACCTCGGGCCCGTTGTGGCCTTGATTCTGCAAGGTCCCCAACATGACATTGTTCCCTTATGGCCATGCCACGCATCCGCAGTGGCAGGTGGCTGCGGGTTTGGTGCTCGCTCAATTGCGAGCGCACATGGCCAACCCGGATTACGCCAGCGCGCCCACCCTGGGCCTGCTCTACATCACCGATCACTACGCCCCCTATGCCCGTGATCTGTTGGCTCTTTTAAGCGCTGAATTGCCCGAAGTCACCGACTGGTCTGGCACGGTAGGCGTGGGCATTGCTGCCAATAACGTCGAGTACCTGGATGAACCCGCACTGGCGGTGATGCTGTGCGCTGTGCCCGCCCATCAGTACCGGGTTTTTTCCGGGGTGGCGCCCTTGAACCTTGGCTTCGAGGCCAACAGCGCGCTGGTTCATGCTGATGGCCAAACGCCCGATCTGCCTGAGTTGCTGCAGGAAATGGCGGAACGCACGGCCTCCGGCTATCTGTTTGGCGGGGTGTCCGCCAGCCGCTTTGGCTCGGTTCAATTTGCTGTGGGTGGAGACGGCAACATCAGTGGCCATGGCGCAGCCAGCGGTGTCTTTGAGGGTGGGCTCAGCGGTGTGGCATTTGATGCTGACGTCGCCTTGGTCTCTCGCGTGACTCAAGGTTGCCAGCCAGTGTCGCCGTCCCGTGTGATCACGGCTGCCGAGCGCAATCTGGTGTTGGAGCTGGACGGCCAGCCCGCACTGCAGGTGCTGCTGAATGACCTGGGTGTCTCGTTGGACGAGCCCCAGGAAGCCTTGACACAGGTCAGGGCGACCCTCGTGGGCCTGTTGCCTGCCGTCGACGATGATGCGCGAGGCCTCGCCCGGCGAGCGGGCAGCTTTGGCAGTGACGTGCTGGTACGTCACATCCTGGGTCTGGATCCATTGCGTCAGGGGGTGGCTGTCTCCGATTGGGTGGAGGTTGGCACCGCCCTGGCGTTCTGTCAGCGCAACACCGCTGCTGCGCGGGCGGACCTGATGCGGGTATGCACGGAGATTCGTGAAGAGCTGGAGCCCGAGGAGCTGCCTGCCGTGACGGCGCACGCCTTGGCCGATGTGGCCATGACAGCCTTGCCTCATCCGGCCAGGCGCATGGCAGGTGCCGTGTATGTGAGTTGCTCCGGCCGCGGTGGCGCGCACTTTGGCGGTGAAAGTGCTGAGCTGCAGCTGATACGCCGTGCCTTGGGTGATGTGCCCCTGGTAGGCTTTTTTGCCGGGGGTGAAATTGCCCGTCACCACCTGTATGGCTATACCGGCGTGCTGACGGTCTTTACCACTGGTGACGCCGCCTAGCGCCTCTTCATGCAGGAGATCCGAAGGCCCCGATCCACCTGCGGTTAGGATACAAGGCTGAGGTGGCCAGGAAACCAGGAAGTGGCACCCCCCCGACCCAATTACCGGAGTGATTCATGAGCATCAAACGCAGGCATTGGATGACCCAGGCGGCTTTGGCTGCGGCCGGGTGGGCAGGCATGGCCCCCGGCTTTGCCCAGGAGAACGGCGTTTACCGGTTCTCGCCAGTCAATCAGTATGGTATCGAACTGACCGCTTCGTACTGGAACCCCATTATTGAATACATCACCCGCAAGAGTGGCGTGAAGCTGCAGCTCAAGATTGGCCGTACTTCAGCCGACACCACGGCCTATGTGCTGGCCAATGAAGTTGAGTTCGTGTTTTCCAACCACCTGTTCAGCCCTGAACGTGATCACCTGGGGTGGAAGGTGTTTGGTCGGCGGCAAACGCCACCTATCCACAGCCAGATCGTGGTGCTGGCGGATTCCCCCATCAAAAAGCTGGAGCAACTTGCGCAGCAATCCGTGGCCTTTCCCGGGCCTGAGGCCCTGGTGGCTTACAAGTTCTCTTACGCGCAATTGCTCAATCGCAATATCCCGGTGCAGGTGGTGTTTGGAGGCAACATGGATGGCGCGTTTGCTCAGTTGAGCAGTGGCAAGGTGCAAGCGGTGGGTGCCAATTCGCAGCTGACCGAGGGTTGGTCCAAGCGTGAAGGCAAGCCGGTGCGGGTGTTGTGGCAGTCTGATCCCCTGTACGACCTGGCTTTGATGGCTTCCAAAAAAGTGCCCGACACCGATTTGCGTGCCGTGACACGTGCCTTTCTGGAGATGGGTAACGACCCCGAAGGCAAGAAGATACTGTTCAATGCGTCGGAATTGGTCAAGATTCCCACGGACACCGTTTTTGCCCAGTCCAACGGCTCCGAGTACCTGGCCTACCGCAACTTCTACCAAAGCGCGCCGCCTAGTCTGCGCTAAGGGACGGCTCCTATTCCGGTTTGATTGAGGTGGGTCTGACTTGATGAAATTTCCCCGTTGGCTATTGCCGCGTTCCCTTACTGGACGGGTGTTTTTGCTGTATGCGGCCACGCTGAGTGTCTTCATCATGTCTGGCCTGGGCTTCTTTTTGCGGTACCAGTTTCTGCACCAGGTGGAGGAAACCCAGAGATCCTCCGTCATGCTCATCGAAGTGGTGGCGCAAGCGGTACAAGACAGCGCGGTGATCGGAGATTACGACACGGTTCGTAAAACGCTGGACAAGGCGGTGCAGGGGTCTCTGTTTTCATCGGTGGCGTTCATCGATTCGTCCGGGGGCAAGGTGCAAGCCCAGAGCCGTGAGCTGGTGCGAGGGCAGGCCCCGGGTTGGTTGGTGAACTGGATTGAGACGCACCTGTTTGACGTGAATCGCCCCGTGTCGGTGGGGGGGAAGGACTATGGCGTGTTGCGCATGGTCTTCAATGCTCCCTACGTCGCTTACGACTTGTGGTCACTCACCATGGCAGTCCTGCTGGCCGGTGCCTTGAGTTTGGCGGGCGGCTTGCTGCTGATCAGGTTCAAACTGGCGCGTTGGCTGGGGGGGCTGGATCGTTTGAGCGCCTTGGACCAAGCGTTGTCAACCGGCTCGCTCGACGTGAGTGTTTTGCGTGTGGATGGCGCCCCAGAGGAAATCCAGCGCATTGTGGACATGTTGTCACGCACTGTTGTGCTGGTGCGTGAGCGTGAGAGCAGCCGCCGACAACTCAACAACCAGAAGTTTGCGCTTGACCAGCACGCCATCGTCACTATCACGGATGCGGATGGCTCAATCACGTATGCCAACGATCGTTTCTGTGCGATCAGCGGCTACACGCGCGAAGATTTGCTGGGAAAAAACCATCGCCTGATCAACTCCGGCGTTCACCCGCGTTCGTTTTTTGAGGACCTTTGGAACACGATCACCGAGGGCCGTGTCTGGAATGGCGAAATTTGCAATCGCAAAAAGACGGGCGAGCTGTACTGGGTGAACGCCACCATCGTGCCCATGCTCGGCGAGTCAGGTCGACCCGAGCAATTTATCGCCATACGCACCGATATCACTCAAAGCAAGGCGATTGAAGAGTCACTCCATGCCGCCAAGGCGGCGGCCGAGCAGGCCAGTCGGGCCAAGAGCCAGTTTTTGGCCAATATGAGCCATGAAATTCGGACTCCCCTCAATGCGATTCTGGGCATGCTGACCCTGCTGCAAAACACGGAGTTGTCCTTGCGGCAGCTGGACTACGCCACCAAAACTGAGGGAGCTGCCCGGTCCTTGCTGGCGCTGTTGAATGACATCCTCGACTTTTCCAAAGTCGAGGCGGGCATGATGACTTTGGACCCGCGTCCTTTCCGTATCGATCAGTTGGTCCACGATCTGTCAGTCATCCTGACCGCCAATTTGGGAACCAAAAATCTGGAGCTGGCCTTTGATGTGGATCCCCAGCTGCCCAGGGGGCTGGTGGGCGATGACCTGCGTCTGAAGCAGGTCCTGATCAATCTGGGTGGCAACGCCATCAAGTTCACCAACGAAGGCCGGGTGGTCGTACGCATACGCATGGTGGAGCGCACAGCGCAGGACGTCCTGCTCGAGTTTGTGGTGCAGGACACCGGCATTGGCATTGCACCTGAAAATCAGAAGCACATCTTTAATGGCTTTTCGCAAGCCGAATCGTCTACCACCCGCCGCTTTGGCGGTACCGGCCTGGGGCTGGCAATTTCGCAGCGCCTGGTGGTGTTGATGGGGGGCGACTTGCAGTTGCGCAGCGCGCCTGGTCAAGGCAGTGCTTTCGGTTTTCGGGCCCGTTTTGCGGTGGCCAAGACCCTGGCTGATGTCTCAGTGTCAGGCTTCATGGGGCTGAACAAGCCGGACAAACCCAAACCCAAGCGCTTGGCTGGCCTGAATCTCTTGCTGGTGGAAGACAACCCCATCAACCAGCAGGTGGCGCGCGAGTTGCTGGCCAACGAGGGGGCCGAGGTGTCGCTTGCCGATAACGGACAGCTCGGTTTTGAGGCGGTGGCCTCCGCCCCGGTGCCGTTTGATGTGGTGCTGATGGATGTGCAGATGCCCGTGATGGACGGTTACACAGCCACCGCCAAAATCCGTCAAGAGCTGGGCCTGCGTGACTTGCCCATCATCGCGATGACCGCCAATGCCATGTCGTCTGACCGGGACGCCTGTCTGGAGGCTGGCATGAACGACCACGTTGGCAAGCCATTTGACTTGTCTGACCTGGTGGCAACCCTGTTGCGGCACAGTGGCCGGGCCCAGGCTTCCGTGCCCGCACCCACCCCGGCGCCTGATCCTGCGGGTATTTCGGCGCAGATTCTGCTCGAGGCGGCACAGCGCAGCATCGACCTACAAGCCGCTTTGGCCCGCCTGGGAGGCAATACCGGGGTGTATCTGCGCCTGATGGAGGCGTTTCTGAAAGACTTGCCTGGTTTGCCTGACAAGCTTTCTGGGTTGCTTGCTGCGGGCCAGGCAGCGGATGCCGCCCGATTGATACATACGTTCAAGGGATTGGCCGCCACCTTGGGCGCGACGCAGCTCAAGAACTTCGCTGCTGGGGCTGAACAACGCGTACGCACCGCAGAAATAGGGCCTCAGGCCGCTGGGCTGGTCACTGGCTTACGCATTGCAGTCGATGCCACCGTCAAAAACATGAATCTGATCGCCCAGCATTTAAGGGCAAACCAGAACGGCGACGAGGATTGAGCACCGCCAGCTGTGACGGTGCGGTGCAGGCGCTGAGCGTGTGACCTGTGCCCAGGCCTCAGGCAATGCCGCGTGCGCGGTCGGCCTTGAACTGCAGCCTGAAGGTGCCAAAGCTGCCGCAATCCAGTGATTCGCGCACTTCACGCATCAGGTTCAGGTAGTAATGCAGGTTGTGGATGGTGGTCAGCATGGGGCCCAGCATTTCGCCACAGCGGTCCAGGTGGTGCAAATAGGCTCTGGAGAATCCTTCGCGTCCGCCTGCGTTCCATGAGATACCTGAAGCGCCGGCACACGCATGGCAGGTGCAGCTTGGGTCCAGCGGCTGTGGGTCGGTCTTGTGGCGGGCGTTGCGGATCTTGAGGTCGCCATGGCGGGTAAACACGGTGCCATTGCGGGCGTTGCGGGTGGGCATCACGCAATCAAACATGTCCACGCCATCGGCCACGCCTTGCACCAGGTCTTCGGGGGTGCCCACGCCCATCAGGTAGCGTGGTTTGTGGGTCGGCAGGCGGTGTGGCGTGTGGGCCATGATGCGCAGCATTTCCTCCTTGGGCTCGCCCACGCTGACACCGCCGATGGCGTAGCCCGGAAAGTCCATTTCCACCAGATGATCGAGTGACTCCTGGCGCAGGTTTTCAAACATGCCGCCTTGCACGATGCCGAACAGGGCATTGGGGTTTTCCAGGCGCGCAAACTCGGTCTTGCATCGCTGGGCCCAGCGCCGGCTGAGTTCCATGGAAGAGCGAGCCTCGCGCTCGGTGGTGATGTGGCCCTTGGTGTCGTAAGGGGTGCACTCGTCGAACTGCATCACGATGTCGGAGTTGAGCGTGGTCTGGATCTGCATGCTGATCTCGGGCGTGAGAAACAGCTTGTCGCCATTGACCGGCGAGGCGAACTTCACGCCTTCCTCGCTGATCTTGCGCATCTCGCCCAGGCTCCAGACCTGAAAACCACCCGAGTCGGTCAGGATGGGCTTGTTCCACTTCTCGAAAGCATGCAGCCCGCCGAAGCTTTTCATGATGTCCAGCCCGGGCCGCATCCACAAATGAAAGGTGTTGCCCAGAATGATCTGGGCACCCATTTCCTCCAGGCTCCGCGGCATCACGCCCTTGACCGTGCCGTAGGTGCCCACTGGCATGAAGATGGGCGTTTGCACCACGCCGTGGTTCAGCGTGAGCTTGCCGCGGCGTGCGTGCGTGTCCGGATCGGTGGCCAAGAGGTCGAAAGTCAGCATGATGGGGATAGGAGCTAGGGATCCGGTCTGGTGGGCGAGCGCCGATTCTAGGTGCTGGCCTTGCCTGCCCAGGGTGTTGCGCCCTCGTCCTTGTTGGCGTCGCCAAAACACCTTGCTACCAGGCCACGCAGCCATTGATGCCCCGGATCTTTGTGTAGTCTGGCATGCCAGAACTGGTGGATGGCACTGCTGTCTACCGCCAGCGGCAGGGCGCGTGTGCACAGACCAAACGGCTCGATCACACGCTTGGCGAAGCGCTCCGGCACCGTGGCGATGAGGTCAGAGTGGCTCAGCACATCGCCCAGCGCGACGTAATGCGGCACCGTCAGGCGCACCCGGCGTTGCAAACCCTGCCTTTCCAGGGCCGCATCGACCCGGCCGTGACCGGTGCCGGCTGCAATGATGCGCACATGCTGGGCCTGCGCAAACGCCTGAAGGCTGATGGCCGATGCTGTGGCCAGGGGATGCTCTTGTCGCATCAGGCAGACATAGGCTTGGTGAAACAGTGCCTGTTGAAAAAAGCCCGCCTGCAACTGGGGTAACAAGCCCAGCGCCAGATCCACCCGGCCTGAGGCCATGTCTTCCTTCAGACTCGCTTGGGTGACGCTGACCACTTGCAGGGTCACTCCCGGCGCGGCTGTGGCCAGGGCGTCCACCAGCACGGGCAGAAAGTACATCTCACCCACATCAGTCATGGCCAGGGTAAAGCTGCGCAGACTCGTGGCGGGGTCAAACGAGGCCCGCACATTGAGTGCCTCCTGCAAGCCGTCCAGCGCGGTGGCCACCGGTGCGGCCAGCTGCAGTGCATAGGGCGTGGGCTCCATGCCGGCTTGTGTACGCAAAAATAGCTCGTCGCCCAGGCTGGTGCGCAGCCGGCCCAGCGCGCTACTCACAGCGGGTTGACTCATGTCCAAGGTCTGGGCCACTGCCGAGACCCGTTTTTCGCGCAACAGGTGGTGAAAGACCAGCAGCAGGTTCAGGTCCAGGCGTGAGGGCTTCATAGGGGCATCGGGCAATAGTATTTGAAATGCGAATATCGATTATCTTTAAATTTCGATTTACTGAATTTGCGTCCTGCGACATGATCGCGGCCAGACACTTTGAGGAGATGCCATGAGCGAACACCCCATCCATTGGGAAACGGGCGGCACCAGTCGTATTCCATTTGCGGTCTACACCGGTGAAGACAGTCACAAGAAAGAGCTGGAACGCCTTTTTTACAAAAACCATTGGAACTACGTGGGCCTGGAAGCCGAGATCCCGAACCCCGGCGATTTCAAACGTACCGTGGTGGGCGAGCGCTCGGTGGTCATGACCCGTGGCCAGGATGGGCAGATCCATGTGGTCGAAAACGTGTGCGCGCACCGCGGCATGGCGTTTTGCCGCGAGCGCCACGGCAACAAGAAGGAACTGGTGTGCCCCTACCACCAATGGAGCTATGCGCTCGACGGCAAGCTGCAAGGCGTGCCGTTTCGCCGTGGGGTACGACAGGACGGCAAGGTCAACGGTGGCATGCCTGCCGACTTTGACCCCAAGGACCATGGCTTGACATCTTTGAAGGTGGCCACCCGTGGTGGTGTGGTGTTCGCGTCCTTCGACCACAACGTGGAGTCGCTCGAAGATTTCATGGGGCCAACCATCCTGAAATACTTTGACCGCCTGTTCAATGGCCGCAAGCTGGTGGTGCTGGGCTACAACCGACAGCGGATTCCGGGAAACTGGAAGCTGATGCAGGAAAACATCAAGGACCCGTACCACCCCGGCTTGTTGCATACCTGGTTTGTAACCTTTGGCCTTTGGCGTGCCGACAACAAGAGCGAGCTGCGCATGGACGCTCACCACCGCCATGCGGCCATGATCTCGACCCGGGGCAGCGCAGGCCAGGCCACGGGCGCAGCGTCACAGGTCACGCAAGTGAGCAGCTTCAAGGAAAGCATGCAGCTCAACGACCCGAGCTTTTTGGACATCGTGCCCGAGGGGTGGTGGGAAGGTCCTACGGCCGTGATGATGACGCTGTTTCCCAGCGTGATTTTTCAGCAGCAGGTCAACAGCGTGTCTACCCGCCACATCCAGCCCGACGGGCACGGCGCGTTCGACTTTGTATGGACGCACTTTGGCTTTGCAGACGACGCCCCCGAGATGATTGAACGCCGACTGCGCCAGGCCAACCTGTTTGGCCCGGCCGGTTTTGTGAGCGCCGACGATGGCGAGGTGATCGAGTTTTCGCAACAGGCCTTTGAGACCAAACCCCAGCATCGAACCTTGGCCGAGTTAGGGGGACGCGAGGTGGGCGAGACGGACCACATGGTCACCGAAACACTCATCCGGGGCATGTATGAATACTGGCGCAAGGTGATGGAGGCTTGATGATGGTTGATATGACGACCTGGTTTGGCATCCAGCAGCTTTATGCCGATTACGCCAGCGCCGTGGACAGCGGCCAATGGGACCTGTGGCCCGAGTTCTTCACAGAGCAGTGCGTCTACAAATTGCAGCCGCGTGACAACCACGAGCGCGGCTTTCCGCTGTGCACCTTGTTGTTCACCAGCAAGGGCATGCTCAAGGACCGCGTCTATGGCATCCGGGAAACGCTATACCACGACCCCTACTACCAGCGCCATGTGGTGGGCGCGCCCATGGTGCGCAAGGTCGAAGATGGCCGCATTCACAGCGAGGCCAACTACGCGGTGTTCCGCACCAAATTTGACAAGGAAAGCACGGTGTTCAACGTGGGCCGCTACATCGACACCATCGTGCAGACCCCAGAAGGCTTCAAGTTCGCCGAGCGCCTGTGTGTGTACGACAGCGAAATGATCCCCAACTCCATCATTTACCCGATTTGACTATGACGAACTGGACCGACGTGGCCGCCGAGGCCGACCTGTTTGAAGGCGCGGGCATCGCTGTGGCCCCCGAGGGGCAAGACATCGCCCTGTTCAGTGTGGACGGTGAAGTCTTCGCCATCAACAACCTGTGCAACCACGGCAACGCCAAGCTCTGCGACGGCTTTGTGGAAGGCCACAACGTGGAGTGCCCCTTCCACCAGGCCCAGTTCAACCTGCGGGATGGTTCGGTGGCCTGTGGACCGGCTACCGAGCCGGCCAAGACCTGGCCGGTCAAGATCGAAGGTGGTCGTGTCTATCTCGACCTGGCCCATTGACCCCTGAACGACCATGGACAGACCGACATGAGTTTTCAAATCTCAGTGGAACCCAGTGGGCTCCACTTTCTCGCTGACGAGACCGAAACCCTGTTGGCCGCTGGCATCCGCCAAGGCATAGGTCTGCCCTACGGTTGCAAGGATGGCGCCTGCGGCTCGTGCAAATGCAAAAAAATCTCGGGCACTGTGGTGCACGGTCCGCACCAGGCCAAGGCGCTGAGCGATGAAGAAGAAGCCCGGGGCCTGGTCCTGACCTGCTGCGCTATGGCCCAAAGCGATGTGGTGCTGGAGTCGCGCCAGGTCACCGCAGGCGGCCTGCCGGTGAAGAAGATGCCGGCGCGAGTGGTCAGCCTGGAAAAGAAATCGCACGACGTCATCATGCTGAAACTGCAGCTGCCTGCCAACGATGTGATGAAGTTTCATGCTGGGCAGTACATCGAGTTTTCGTTGCGGGATGGCTCGCGTCGAAGCTACAGCATGGCCAACGCGCCGCACACCCTGGATGTGGCACCGCCTACCGTGGAATTGCACATCCGCCACATGCCAGGCGGCAAGTTCACCGACGTGGTGTTTTCCACCATGAAGGAAAAAGACGTCTTGCGGGTCGAAGGCCCCTATGGCAGTTTTTTCCTCCGGGAGGAATCCGGCAAACCTCTGGTGCTGCTGGCCTCAGGTACCGGTTTTGCACCTATCAAGGCCCTGATCGAGCATATGCAACACCGCGGCATCGTCCGCCCGGCCACGCTGTATTGGGGCGGCCGTCGCCCGGCAGACCTCTATCTGGCGGACTGGGTAGAGACGCGATTGGCTGAAATGCCCCACCTGCGTTATGTGCCCGTGGTCTCGAACGCCGAAGCTGAAGATCATTGGACGGGCCGCACAGGCTTTGTGCACCAGGCCGTGCTGCAAGACTTCCCTGATCTGTCGGGTCATCAGGTTTACGCCTGTGGCGCTCCCATCGTGGTGGACTCCGCCCGGCGTGACTACGTGGCGCAAGGCGGCTTGCCTGTCGATGAGTTCTATGCCGACTCATTCACGTCCGCCGCCGACTAACTGACGACGCCAGGCCGTGGTACTCCCCTTTTTTGCCACGCCTGCGGACCGGATTGCCCTGGCCCGGCAACGCTACTTTGAAGAGGGAATCCTGCCGACTGGTGTGGTGAGTGATGCCGTTTTCCAGTCCTGGATGCGTTGTTATCGATCAAGCCGGCAGCCTGCTGACAAAGTGGAGTTTCAGCCGGTTTCTATCAGTCGCAGTCACTTGGCATTACAGAAAAACCGGGAGCTTCTGGAGGCCCGGCTAGGGGAGCTACCCGAGATAGGCAACGCCCTGGGTGCAGCCAACTGCTCGGCCATCCTCACAGACGCCTCGGGCGTATTGATTGGTGTCACGCCGACACATCCCACAGAGCAGCGCATCATCCCGGTTGCACATCGCGTCGGCGTCAACCTGTCCGAGGAGTATGTGGGAACGACAGCGCCGGGGATCGTCGCCCGTACAGGCAAGGCGGCCTGCGTGCTGGGTGGCGAGCATTACCACGATGGCGTGAGCACCATGTTTTGCACTGCGGCACCCATACGCGATGTTCATGGCAAGCTGGCCGGTATCCTGGACTTTTCCAGCGAGACCAAGCCGTTTCACTTTGACCCCGCAGCAGTGGTCGGCTTTTATGCCGCGTCGATCGAGAACCGTTTGCTGGTAAGCCAGTCCCGAGGGCATCTGATCGTCAAATTTCAGTTCACCCCTGCGATCATTGACTCGCCCATGGTCGGCATGGTGGGCTTTGACGAATCTGGCCACCTTCTTTGGCTTAACTCGGTCGCCGGCAGCCTGCTGGGGATTGCCATGTCGCCCGAGGACCGTTCGATGTGCAACATTGAGGCGGTGTTCCACGCGACCTATGCTCAATTTGCATCACTGAATGGACGGGGTTGTGTGCCGTGGCGTTTGAGCGGGGGCTTGCAAGTGCATCTGAAGTGTGAATTGCACACGGCGCGTGCGCCCTTGGTCGCCAGTGCCCCGCCCCTCGAGAAGGCACACGAATTGCGGGTTGTGCCCAGTGCCCCCCTGGCAGGCAAGCAACCAGGCAACGTCCCGTTCGTGGCTGACTTTCACCATGGCGATTACCTCCCACCCAACAGCCTCAAAGAGGCAGACGCCGATTTGATCCGGAAGTACCTGGGAGAATGCAAAGGCAATATCTCCTGCGTGGCCCGCAAGCTCAAGGTGTCCCGCGGTCTGATCTATCGACGATTGCAGGAGCTCTGCATCGACGCCGAAAGCTACAAAAAGAAGTAGCAAATAGGCCAGGTGATGTCCTGCCTGACCTGTGTTGTTCTATTCCAGAACAAAAAACGCTAGGGACTTCCCGAGGTATGGGTGATGTCAACGGTTTTCTACAGTGACCGTTGTGGTGCATTGCATCCACGCGATGTCCGCGTGTGACAGCTACCGCAACTGCCATTCAACGAGGAATACCAGACATGAATCATCAACTAGACACCCACGTGGAGCCCCAGGACGGACTTCTGGAGCATTTGGAGCGTGCTTTGATTGCCGGTCGGCTGAATCGGCGCTCCTTCATGCGGGCCGCAGCGGCGACCGGGTTTGGCGCCATGGGCTTGAGTGCATTGGCCGATGAGCTGGACGCTGTGCGCGCCAACCAACAGGAGCGCAGCGCCAAGCTGCAAGGAGCGTATGACTACGTTGTCGTGGGCACTGGCTCGGCGGCCTGCGCCCTGGTCGGGCGATTGGCGACTCGCACGGACGCCTCCATTTTGATGATTGAGGCGGGCGATTGGGATACGGCACCTTCGGTGATGGATCCGAGTGTCTGGTTCACCAACCTGGGCTCTGAGCGTGATTGGAAAGATGTGGCTCTCGCCGCACCCAGCACCAACAATCGCGCTATCCCCGAGCACATGGGGCGCGTGGTGGGTGGCGGCAGCAGCATCAATGCCACCATCTGGGCGCGCCCGTTCAAGGCCGATCTGGAGTTCTGGGCCGAAGCCAGTGGCGACCGTGCCTGGGGCTATGAGTCCGGCCTGGAAATCTACCGTCGGATGGAAAACTGGCAAGGCGCACCGGACGCCCGTTACCGTGGAAAGAACGGCCCGGTGTGGTGCCAGCCTGCCAACAATCCGCACCCGGTGGCACCGGCCATGCTGGCAGCTTGCCGCTCGCTGGGCTACAACGTGTTTGCTGACCAGAACGGCGCTCGTGAAGAAGGCGGCACCGGTTTTGCGCTGATGAACCAGATCATTCGTGATGGTCGTCGCCAGAGCATGGCGCGCTCTTACCTGTACCCGATTCTGTCGCGCCCGAATGTCACCGTGGTGGTGAACACCCACGTGGACCGTTTGACCTTCTCAGGCAAGCGCGCTACCGGCGTCCAGATCAGCGGCGCGAATGGCTCCAAGGTCATCAACGCCAACACTGAAGTGATCGTTTGCTCCGGTGGCATCAATACGCCCAAGCTACTCATGCTGAGCGGCATCGGTGACGAAGCGCAGTTGCGCCAGCACGGCATCAAGACCTTGGTGAACGCCAAGGAAGTGGGACGCAACTTCCAGGACCACATCCTGCATGGCGGCTGCATTTGGGAACCGAAAGAACACATTCCCCATCGCAACAGTGCGGCCAATGCAGCGGGCTTCCTCAAGAGCCAGGCTTCTCTTGCCTCACCGGACGTCAATCTGGTGCAGATTGAATTGCCGTACGCCAGCGATGTGGTGGGCAAAGAGTATTCGCCACCTGGAACCAGCTGGGCCTTGTGCGCGGGTCTGGTAGCACCCAAGAGCCGTGGCGAGATTCGCCTGAGGTCCGCCAACCCGGCCGATCGTCCCATCGTGGATGCCCGTTTCATGAGCCATCCGGATGACGTCAAGGCCTTGGCCTACGGCATTGAAGTAGCCCGTGAAATCGGCAACTCCGCTGCCATGAAAGACTTCGTCAAGCGCGAAGTGGCACCCGGAAAAACGCTCACCGGCAAGGCCATGGAAGACTTCGTACGCAATGGTGCAACCACCTATTTCCACCAAGCCGGCTCCTGCCGCATGGGTAAGGACGCCGAGGCCGTGGTGGACAGCAAGCTGCGCGTGAACGGCGTGCAGGGGCTGCGCATTGCTGACAGCTCCATCATGCCGCGCATTGCGGGTGTGGCCACCATGGCCACTTGCGCACTGATTGGCGAGCGCATGGCAGACATCCTTACGGCCAAGGCCTGATCCACCCTGACCCTCAGACAGGCCATGCTGAGCTTTATCAAGAGCCTTTTTTCATCAACTGAAGGCCGTCCGGAAACTGCTCCGGCCGGCTACCAAGAAATATCGCAAATGCAATCTCAACTCCTCATCGACAACCAATGGGTCGACGCTGAAAACGGTGCCAAGTTCGAGCGCCGCCACCCGACCTCCAACGCGCTGGTGACCGAAGCGTCTGCCGCCAGCGTGGCCGATGCCCACCGCGCCGCGGAGTCTGCACACAAGGCTTTCAAGGCCTGGCGCCTGTCTCCGCCCAGCGAGCGCCGTCGCCTGCTGCTCAAGGCCGCCGACATCCTCGAATCCAAGACCCCGCAGTTTATCGAGGCGATGGCCGCCGAGGTGGGCGCCTCCGGCCTATGGGCGGGCTTCAACGTCCACCTGGCGGCCAACGTGTTCCGTGAGGCTGCATCGCTGGCCACCCAGATTCAGGGCGAGACCCTCCCCACTGACAAGCCCGGCGCCTTGTCCATGACGCTGCGCCAGCCCATGGGGGTGATCTTCAGCATCGTGCCCTGGAACGGCACCGTCGTGCTGGCCGCCCGTGCCATTGCCTACCCCCTCGTGTGTGGCAACTCCGTGGTCTTCCGCGGCTCGGAAGCCAGCCCGCGCACCCACGCTCTGGTGGCCGAGGCGCTGGTGGAGGCTGGCTTCCCGGCTGGCGTGTTGAACTACCTCAGCAACTCGCCCGCCACCGCGCCTGCCGTGGTCGATGCCCTGATTGCCCACAAGGCCGTTCGCCGCATCAACTTCACGGGTTCGACCCGCGTGGGCCGCATCATTGCCGAGAAGGCCGCGCAGCATGTCAAGCGCTGCCTGCTGGAGTTGGGTGGCAAGTCGCCCCTGGTGGTGCTGGACGATGCCAACGTCGACGAAGCCGTCAAGGCTGCCGTCTTCGGCTCCTTCCTGTACCAAGGCCAGATCTGCATGTCCACCGAGCGCCTGGTGGTCGATGAGAAAGTGGCCGACGAATTTGTCGCCAAGTTTGCTGCGCGCGCCAAGGAACTGGCTGCCGGTGACCCCGCCATCAACCCGGCTTGCATCATCGGTCCCATGATCAATCCGTCATCGGGTGCGCGCATCAACGACCTGCTGCAGGACGCCCTGAACAAGGGGGCCAAGGTGGCGTGCGGTGGCATGGCCAACGGGGCGGTGATGCCGGCCACAGTGCTGGATCACGTCACTGCCGACATGAAGATTTATGACGAAGAGACCTTTGGTCCCATCACCGTCGTGGTTCGCGTCAAGAGCACCGAGCAGGCCATCGAGGTCGCCAATGACAGCGCCTACGGTCTGTCCTCCGGCGTCTTCGGCCGCGATGTGAACCGCGCTCTGGCTGTGGCCATGGACCTGGAGTACGGCTCCGTCCATGTCAACGGTTCCACCGTCCAGAACGAGGCGCAGGCCCCCTACGGCGGCACCAAGGCCAGTGGCTACGGTCGCTTTGATGGCCGTGCTGTCATCGATGAGTTCACCGAACTCAAGTGGCTGACGATCGAGCCACAACAGCAGCAGTACCCGTTCTGATGTGGTCAAACCCCTGAGGGATCGGCGATGCGTGCCAGCAGCATCGCATCGCCATAGCTGAAGAACCGGTACCGGTTCGCGATCGCGTGCCGGTACAGGCCCATGATGTGCTCATACCCTGCAAAGGCGCTGACCAGCATCATCAGGCTGGACTTGGGCAGGTGAAAGTTGGTCACCAGGGCGTCGACCACCTGGAATTCAAAGCCCGGCGTGATGAAGATCTGGGTGTCGCCGCTGGTTTGGCCTGTCTTTGCCCATGACTCCAGCGTGCGCACGGTGGTGGTGCCCACGGCCACTACCCGCCCGCCGCGCGCCCGGCAGTCGGCAATGGCCTGCTGGGTGGCTGCCGGCACATTGAACCATTCGCTGTGCATCTGGTGCTCGGCCAGGTTTTCGGCTTTGACGGGCTGGAAAGTGCCGGCTCCCACATGCAAGGTGACGTGGGCCCGCTGCACGCCCATGGCATCTATCTCGGCCAGCAGTGCCTCGTCAAAGTGCAGGGCGGCAGTGGGGGCCGCCACAGCGCCCGGATGCTTGGCAAACACCGTCTGGTAGCGCGTCTGGTCTGCTTCCGAATCCGCGTGGGTAATGTAGGGCGGCAGCGGCACATGGCCGTGACGCTCCATCAGTGTGTAAGGGTCGTCGCCCGCGTCGTTGCTGAGCACGAAGCGGAACAGGGCGCCGTCGGCGTCGGGCCAGCGCCCCAGCAAGGTGGCGCTCAAGCCGTCGTCTTTGCCAGCTGCTGCAGTCAGTTGGAGGGTGGTGCCGACTTCGGGTTTCTTGCTCACCCGCATATGGGCTGCCACTTGATTACCCGTCAGCATCCGTTCGATCAGCAACTCGACCTTGCCGCCGGTCGGCTTTTCACCCAAAAGACGTGCCTTGATCACCTTGGTGTCGTTGAAGACCAGCAGGTCGCCACGCCTCACCAGGCCCGGCAGTTCGCGAAAGATGCGATCCAACGGCTGCGCGCCGGTTCCGTCCAGCAGGCGTGAGCCGCTGCGCTCTGCCGCCGGATGCTGGGCAATCAGTTCGGGGGGAAGGGAAAAATCGAAATCGCTAAGGGTGAAGGGGCGTGCAGAGCCGATGCCGGAATGAGTCATGATGCTTGAGGGGCGGACGAGCCCCGTGCCAAGTTGAGGGAACGATCGATTGTCGCAGGCCGGGCTTCGGCACAATCTGCCCATGCCCTCCGATCAGCCCCCGGTCAAACCCCTGTCAGCGCCGCAAAAAGCCCTGATCAAGCTGGGCCTGCGCCGGGACATCGACCTGGCCTTGCACCTGCCACTGCGCTACGAGGATGAAACCCGGATCATCCGGCTCTCTGATGCCCGGGAGGGGAGTGTGGTGCAGATTGAGGGCACCGTGACTCACAACGAGGTCAGCCTGCATGGGCGGCGGCAACTGCTGGTGACGGTGGATGATGGCTCGGACACCTGCACCTTGAGGTTCTTTTCGTTTTACCCGTCGCAGCAAAAGGCGCTGGCCGTGGGCGAGCGGGTGCGGGTGCGAGGAGAGATCAAAGGCGGGTTCATGGGCTGGTCCATGATGCATCCCGCCTTTCGGCCGGCAGGTGGCGAGCTTCCCACGGCCTTGACGCCGGTCTACCCGGCCAGTGCGGGCTTAGCGCAAGCCTATCTGCGCCGGGCGGTGCTGGGCGGTCTTGCACGAGCGGACTTGAGTGACACCTTGCCAGCGGCACTTGGCGATATGGCGGGATCCTCGGTCTGGAGCTTGCGTGAGGCCTTGCGTTTTCTGCACCATCCAGCGCCGGACGTTTCGATCGTGGCCTTGGAAGACCGAAGCCATCCGGCCTGGCAGCGCTTGAAACGTGAGGAGTTGCTGGCCCAGCAACTGTCGCAATTGCAGTCGCGGCGAGAGCGCGATCGCCTTCGTGCGCCAGCGCTGCGACCGGCGGCGTCGGGTCTGCATGATCGACTTTTGCAGGTGCTGCCATTTGCCTTGACGCCAGCGCAGCAACGAGTGGGAGAGGAAATCGCCCGGGACCTTGCTGAGCCGGTGCCCATGCACCGCCTCTTGCAGGGCGACGTGGGTGCGGGCAAAACGGTGGTGGCAGCGCTGGCGGCTGCCATCTGTATGGATGCCGGATGGCAGTGCGCCTTGATGGCACCTACGGAAATACTGGCGGAGCAGCATTTCCGGAAGCTCATCGTCTGGTTGGAGCCTTTGGGCATCAAAACAGCCTGGCTGACGGGGAGCCAGAAAACCAAGGAGCGGCGCGAGATGCTGGCCCTGATCGCCAGTGGCGAGGCAGCCCTGGTGATTGGTACCCACGCCGTGATCCAGGACAAGGTGCAGTTCAAGAACCTGGCCCTGGCCATCATCGACGAGCAACATCGTTTTGGTGTGGCCCAGCGGCTGGCGCTGCGCAGCAAGATGCAGGCACTACCGGGCGAGGCCAGCGAGGCCATGGAGCCGCATTTGCTGATGATGACGGCCACGCCCATTCCGCGCACACTGGCCATGAGCTATTACGCCGACCTTGAGGTCTCCACCATCGACGAGTTGCCGCCCGGACGCACGCCCATCGTGACGAAGGTGGTCAACGATGCGCGTCGAGACGAGGTGATTGCGCGCATCCGCTCGCAAATCAACCAGGGCCGGCAGGTTTACTGGGTCTGTCCGCTGATCGAGGAAAGCGAGGCACTCGACCTCAACAATGCCACCCAAACCCATGCGGACCTGAGTGAGGCCTTGCCCGATGTGATGGTTGGCTTGTTGCATTCGCGCATGCCGGTGGCTGAAAAGAAAGCCGTGATGGCTTTGTTCACGGTAGGCCAGATGGGGGTCCTGGTCAGCACCACAGTGATTGAAGTGGGGGTGGATGTACCCAATGCCTCTCTCATGGTGATCGAGCATGCTGAGCGCTTCGGACTGTCGCAGTTGCACCAGCTGCGCGGCCGGGTAGGGCGCGGTGCAGCTGCTTCGGCGTGTGTGCTGCTTTATTCCACCGGCGATGCTCCGCGCCTGAGCGAAACCGCCCGTGAGCGGCTCAAGGCCATGGCGGAAACCAACGACGGCTTTGAAATTGCACGACGTGATCTGGAAATCAGGGGGCCGGGCGAGTTTTTGGGTGAAAGACAGTCGGGGGCCGCCTTGTTGCGGTTTGCAGATTTGGATACCGATGTCGAACTTCTGGAGTGGGCCCGGTCTGCTGCACCGCGCATGTTGGATCAATACCCCACCTTGGCGCACAAGCATGTGCAGCGCTGGCTGGGTGGCAAGGCAGAGTTTTTGAAGGCTTGAACTGGTAGGACAATGCGGGCATGACGCTGACTGAACTGAAATACATCGTGGCGGTGGCCCGAGAACGCCACTTTGGCAAGGCGGCGGACGCTTGCTTTGTATCCCAGCCGACCTTGTCTGTGGCCGTCAAAAAACTGGAAGAGGAGTTGGATCTCAAGCTCTTTGAGCGATCGGCCAATGAAGTCAGCGTGACGCCTTTGGGTGAGGAGATTGTTCGTCAGGCGCAAAGTGTGTTGGAGCAAGCGGCCAACATCAAGGAAATTGCCAAGCGCGGCAAAGACCCGCTGGCGGGTGCACTGCGGCTGGGGGTGATCTACACCATCGGGCCGTATCTGCTGCCTGATCTCGTTCGCCAGATGATCAAGCACACGCCCCAAATGCCCTTGATGCTGCAGGAGAACTTCACCGTCAAGCTCCTAGAGATGCTGCGCACGGGCGAGCTTGATTGCGCCATCCTGGCCGAGCCTTTCCCTGATACAGGGCTGGCGTTGGCGCCGCTTTACGACGAACCTTTTTACGCTGCAGTGCCCATAAACCATGCACTGGCCGGGCAGGCCGCCGTATCGGCCGAGGTGTTACGGCAGGAAACCATGCTGCTGCTGGGGGCGGGGCATTGCTTTCGGGACCATGTGCTGGAGGTGTGCCCGGAGTTCGCCCGTTTCTCCAGCAATACCGAAGGCATACGCAAAAGCTTTGAGGGCTCGTCCCTGGAAACCATCAAACACATGGTTGCGGCCGGCATGGGGGTGACCCTGGTGCCGCGACTCAGTATTCCGTCGGGTGCCCTGAACCTAAATCCCGCGCGTCATCAAGAGGGAGACGCGCTCTTGAAGTACCTGCCCTTTGACGGTGACCCGCCCAAACGTCGGGTCGTGCTGGCGTGGCGGCGCAGCTTTACCCGCTATGAGGCGATTGCCGCTTTGCGCAATGCGGTCTACGCCTGTGAGTTGCCGGGTGTGACGAGGTTGTCGTGAGTCGAGCTCAACCCTGGCGCTTGCGGGAGCGGTGGCCGCTGTATCTGGACTTGATCCGGTGGAATCGGCCTGCCGGCTGGCTGCTCTTGCTTTGGCCGACGCTCAGTGCCTTGTGGATCGCGGCTGGGGGCTTTCCCGGTTGGCACCTGTTGCTGGTGTTTGTGCTCGGTACGATCTTGATGCGCAGTGCTGGCTGTTGCGTGAACGATGTTGCTGACCGCGATTTCGATAAACATGTGAAACGAACGGCTCAGCGTCCTGTAACCAGTGGACGGATCACGCCCAGGGAAGCCTTGCTTGTGGGGGCCGTGCTGGCGCTGCTTGCGTTTGTTCTGGTCTTGACAACCAACCTGGCTACCGTGGCCTGGTCATTTGTTGCGTTGGTGGTTGCACTGCTGTACCCGTTTGCCAAACGTTACGTTGCCATGCCTCAGGCCGTGCTGGGCATCGCCTTTAGCTTTGGGATCCCGATGGCCTTTTCAGCGGTGAAGGGTTCCGATGATTTCACGTGGACCGCCATGCAGACGGGTGTTCCTGCGCTGGCCTGGATCCTGCTGGCCGGCAACCTCTTTTGGGTGCTGGCTTACGACACGGAGTACGCGATGGTGGACCGGGATGATGACCTCCGTATCGGCATGAAAACGTCTGCCATCACCTTGGGGCGATGGGATGTGCCGGTAGTTGCTCTGTGCTATGCGGTGTTTCTCAGCATTTGGGTTGTGATGCTGGTGGAGCCAGGACAACCCTGGTTCTACTTGACAGCCAGCCTGTTGGCCGGTGCGCAGGCCGCATGGCACGTATGGCTTATCAGGCACCGAGAGCGCCAGGATTGCTTCAAGGCGTTTCGCCTGAATCATTGGCTGGGCTTGACTGTGTTTGCTGGCGTCATCGGCAGAGGCTTGCTCTAGGTGCCGACGCTCGTCTGGTGCGGGCGAGAGGGGCCGTCAGCGTCCAAATTCCAGTCCAAGCTCGGCGGCTCTCGCACCCGCTGCCCGCATTGCCTTGATGAAGAGGGGCTTGATCTGATCCTCTTCCATGGAGGTGAGTGCGGCGTAAGTCGTACCGCCCTTGGACGTGACGCGTTGTCGTAGCACCTCCGGTGATTCGCTCGACGCGCGAGCTAGTTCCCCGGCGCCTACGAAGGTCGCGACGGCCAGGCGGTAGGCCTGCTCGGCCGTCAAGCCCATTTCAACCCCCGCGGCAGTCATGCTTTCCATAAAGTAAAACATGTAGGCAGGGCCAGAACCTGAAATGGCGGTGACTGCATCAAGTTGAGCCTCTTGGTCTAACCAGAGCATCTCGCCCGTCGAAGACACCACCTGGTCCACCAGGGCCTTGTCTGCGCTGGTGACTGCAGAGCGTGCAAACAAGCCTGTGATGCCCTTGCCAATTAGTGCAGGTGTGTTGGGCATGGCGCGAACCACGCGGTCGCTCTGCAACCAGGCGGAGATGCTGGCGCTGGAGATGCCAGCGGCAACACTGAGGTGAAGCGAATGGCCGGCATGGGGCAGTGCTGCTGCTGCTGCCTCCTTAAATGTTTGTGGTTTGACGGCCCACACCAACATATCCGCCTGCGCCAACGCAGGGCCGGCCGACGCATGTGCCTGAATGCCAAATGATGAGTGCAATTTTTGGCGCGCCTCATCAAAAGGCTCGACAACAATCATCTGCTCGGCACCAAAGCCCTGGGACAACAAGCCACTGATGATGGCGCTGGCCATATTGCCACCGCCGATGAAACCAATTTGAGTACGCATCAAGGTCGCTTTCTGTGAACTGATCTGTGTCTGGAGCATGTCTGCACCAGAAAAGGACTGTCGCAGGCGGGTGGGTAGCATAACCAGTCGCTGAACCTAAAGCAACGAGCCATGCCCCATGGCAAAAGCGAAAAAAAGCGATCCGCGCACAAAAAAATGTTGACGATGGCAAAAAGCTTGGTAATAATCGCAGGCTTCGCTTGAAAAAGCGCAAGTTTCTGCCCAGCGGAAACGGTGTGAGTGGTTCACGCCGCAGACGACGGGCCCAAGACTGACTGTGTTGTTGCAAAACACATAGTGCAAGTTGGGAATATTGAAATGATCCAGACTGAATCTCGACTAGAAGTGGCTGACAACACGGGTGCCAAGTCCGTCCTGTGCATCAAGGTGCTGGGTGGTTCCAAGCGCCGTTATGCAAGCGTCGGCGACATCATCAAAGTTAGCATCAAAGAGGCTGCACCTCGTGGTCGCGTCAAAAAAGGCGAAATCTACAGTGCGGTGGTGGTGCGTACGGCCAAGGGCATCCGTCGTGGTGACGGCTCTTTGGTCAAATTCGATGGCAACGCTGCAGTGTTGCTGAATGCCAAGCTGGAGCCAATCGGCACTCGCATCTTCGGGCCAGTTACGCGTGAATTGCGTACTGAAAAGTTCATGAAGATCGTGTCTCTTGCTCCTGAAGTACTGTAAGGAAGCGCCATGAACAAGATTCGCACAGGCGACGACATCATCGTGCTCACCGGGCGCGATAAGGGCAAGCGCGGAAAAGTCGCGCTCCGCAAGGATGACTCCCACGTAGTGGTTGAGGGCATCAACATGGTGAAGAAGCACACCAAGCCAAATCCCATGAAGGGTTTGACGGGTGGAATCGTTGAAAAAGCCATGCCTATTCACCAATCCAATGTTGCAATTTTCAATGCAGCTACTGGCAAGGCGGATCGCGTGGGCATCAAACTGCTGGCAGACGGCAAGCGCGTACGCGTTTACAAGTCCACTGGCGAAGAAATCAAGGTGGCATGAGCATGGCACGTTTGCAACAACACTATCGCGAGAAAGTCGCACCCGAGTTGATGGCCAAATTTGGTTACACCTCGACAATGCAAATCCCTCGTTTGAGCAAGATCACTCTGAATATGGGTGTGAGCGAAGCTGTGGCTGACAAGAAAGTCATGGACAACGCGGTGGCCGACCTGACCAAGATTGCTGGTCAAAAGCCTGTGGTGACCAAGGCCAAGAAGGCGATTGCTGGTTTCAAGATTCGTGAAGGCCAGGCTATTGGCTGCATGGTGACGCTGCGTGGCGTGCAAATGTACGAATTCCTGGACCGCTTCGTCACAGTGGCTCTGCCGCGCGTTCGTGACTTCCGTGGTATCTCCGGTCGTGCGTTTGATGGCCGTGGCAACTACAACGTCGGTGTCAAAGAGCAGATCATTTTCCCTGAGATTGAATATGACAAGGTGGACGCCTTGCGTGGTCTCAATATCAGCATCACCACGACGGCCAAGACAGACGAAGAGTGCAAGGCGCTGCTCGCTGGATTCCGTTTCCCGTTCAAGAACTGAGGCGACCTGTGGCAAAAATGGCTTTAATCGAGCGTGAGCTCAAGCGTGACAAACTGGTTGCCAAGTATGCGAAAAAGCATGCTGAGCTGAAGAGCATTGCAAATGATGCAAAGCGCAGTGACGAAGAGCGAGCACAGGCGCGTCTGGGCTTGCAAAAGCTCCCGCGCAATGCCAACCCAACCCGTCAGCGCAATCGCTGCGCAATCACGGGTCGTCCACGTGGCACGTTCCAGCAATTCGGTCTGGCTCGCGCAAAGATTCGCGAAATGGCCTTTGCTGGCGAAATCCCTGGCATCGTCAAGGCCAGCTGGTAAGCGACAGGAGACATAAACATGAGCATGAGTGATCCCATCGCCGACCTGCTGACGCGTATCCGTAACGCGCAAATGGTTGCAAAAACCTCCGTACTGGTGCCTTCTTCCAAAGTGAAGGTTGCTATTGCCCAAGTCTTGAAGGACGAAGGCTATATTGATGGCTTTAGCGTCAAGACCGAGGGTGGCAAGTCCGAACTCGAGATCGCACTGAAGTATTACGCCGGTCGCCCTGTGATTGAGCGCATCGAGCGCGTGAGCCGTCCTGGCCTGCGTGTGTACCGTGGCAGCGATGCCATTCCGCAAGTTCAGAACGGTTTGGGTGTGGCGATTGTCACGACCCCCAAAGGTGTGATGACTGATCGTAAAGCGCGCGCATCCGGTGTCGGTGGCGAAGTGCTTTGCTACGTCGCGTAAGCGTCCCACCGAGGAGTTACTAATATGTCCCGTGTAGGAAAAATGCCCGTGACCGTCCCCGCAGGCGTGGATGTGTCCATCAAGGAAGACCAGATCACCATCAAGGGTGCTGGTGGTGCCTTGTCCTTGGCTCAGAGTGCTGTGGTCAAGATTGTTGCTGAAGGTGGCAAACTCAGTTTCACGCCAGCCAATGAGTCGCGTGAAGCCAATGCCATGAGCGGCACGATGCGCCAATTGGTTAACAACATGGTTGTGGGCGTGACCAAGGGTTTTGAGAAGAAATTGAATCTGGTTGGCGTGGGTTACAA
Organism: Pseudomonadota bacterium; assembly: GCA_041168905.1. Taxonomy (GTDB): domain Bacteria; phylum Pseudomonadota; class Gammaproteobacteria; order Burkholderiales; family Burkholderiaceae_C; genus JBEEJZ01. The sequence goes on from JBEEJZ010000144.1 coordinate 33,963, forward strand.
AGCTCAGGCTCAAGGCAATAAGCTCAATCTCGCGGTTGGTTTCTCCCATCCGGTCAACAAGGAAATGCCTGAAGGTATTACGGTCGCAACGCCCGGTCCCACCGAAGTGGTGATTAAAGGCGCTGACCGTCAGCGCGTTGGCCAGGTGGCTGCTGAAATTCGTGCGATTCGTCCTCCTGAGCCTTACAAGGGCAAGGGCATCCGTTACTCGGATGAGAAGATCACGATCAAAGAAACCAAGAAGAAATAAGGAGCTGCAATATGTTGAGCAAGAAAGAGCAGCGCCTGCGTCGTGCGCGTCAGACTCGCATTCGGATTGCATCGCAAGGCATTGCGCGTCTGACCGTCAATCGCACCAATTTGCACATCTATGCCAGCGTCATCTCCGGCGATGGTGGCAAAGTGATTGCAAGCGCTTCCACCTCCGAAGCGGAGGTTCGTGCTGCATTGGGTGCGGCAGGCAAAGGCGGCAACGTCTCCGCAGCACAGATCATCGGCAAGCGTGTGGCAGAAAAAGCTAAGGCTGCTGGGGTCGAAAAGGTTGCTTTTGACCGTTCCGGGTTTGCATACCATGGCCGTGTCAAGGCTCTGGCTGATGCAGCTCGCGAAGCTGGCTTGCAGTTCTAAGCAGATCGGAATTAATGATGGCTAAAGTTCAAGCGAAAATGCAGGGTCGTGCCGAAGGTCCAGAAGACGGCCTGCGGGAGAAAATGATTGCGATCAACCGCGTCACCAAAGTGGTGAAGGGTGGTCGTATTCTGGGTTTTGCTGCACTGACTGTGGTTGGTGATGGCGATGGTCGTGTGGGCATGGGCAAGGGCAAGTCGAAAGAAGTGCCAGCTGCAGTCCAAAAAGCGATGGAAGAAGCTCGTCGCAACCTGAACAAGGTTGCGTTGAAAAACGGCACGATCCATCACAAGGTGATGGGCCACCACGGCGCCGCTTCCGTGATGATGGCTCCGGCTCCCAAGGGTACCGGCATCATCGCTGGTGGCCCTATGCGTGCGGTGTTTGAGGTGATGGGTATCACCGACATCGTTGCCAAGAGCCATGGCTCCACCAACCCTTACAACATGGTGCGCGCAACGCTCGACGCGCTGTCCAATTCCACCACACCGGCGGAAGTGGCGGCCAAGCGTGGCAAGACCGTTGAGGAACTCTTCGTTTAATCCGGGGGTTTTGATATGACTACACAACAAAAGATCAAGGTTCAGTTGGTTCGCAGCCCCATCGGTTGCCAGGAATCACACCGAGCAACGGTGCGTGGCCTGGGCCTGCGCAAGGTGAACAGCACCAGCGAACTGGTGGATACGCCAGAAGTTCGCGGCATGATTAACAAGATCAGCTACCTGGTCAAGGTGCTCTAAGAGGGATTGATGATGGAACTCAATAGCATTAAGCCCGCAGATGGAGCCAAGCACTACAAGCGCCGTGTCGGCCGTGGTATTGGCTCCGGCTTGGGTAAAACCGCAGGTCGCGGCCATAAGGGTCAGAAATCTCGCGCCGGTGGCTACCACAAAGTTGGTTTCGAAGGCGGTCAGATGCCTATGCATCGTCGTCTGCCCAAGCGCGGTTTCAAGTCGCATTTGCTGCAATTCAATGCAGAAGTCACTTTGTCAGCTCTTGAGCAGCTGGGTGCTTCCGAAGTCGACATGCTCGCTTTGAAGCAGGCTGGCCTGATCTCGGAAAAAGCGAAGGTCGTCAAGGTAATTAAGTCTGGCGCCATCACCGTGTCCGTCAAGCTCAATGGCATTGGTGCGACTGCAGGCGCAAAGGCTTCGATCGAAGCTGCCGGCGGAAGCGTGGCCTGATATCAGCGTTGAAAGACGAGAGTAGTGGCAACTAACCCGACTCAGCTGGCCAAGACAGGCAAGTTCGGCGACCTCCGGCGCAGGCTTGTGTTTCTGTTGCTGGCACTGGTGGTGTACCGACTGGGTGCACACATCCCTGTGCCTGGCATCGACCCTGCTCAACTCCAGCAGTTCTTCAAGGGGCAGCAGGGCGGTATCTTGGGCATGTTCAACATGTTCTCGGGTGGTGCGCTGTCTCGCTTTACGATTTTTGCTCTGGGCATCATGCCGTATATCTCTGCATCGATCATCATGCAGTTGCTGTCGTATGTGTTGCCGGCATTTGAGCAGTTGAAGAAAGAGGGCGAAGCAGGTCGCCGGAAGATCACCCAGTTCACCCGCTACGGTACCGTCGGTCTTGCACTGTTTCAGTCGATTGGTATTGCTGTTGCACTGGAGAGTTCTCCTGGGCTGGTTATCGCCCCAGGTTTTGGTTTCCGCATGACCGCGGTCGTCACTCTGACAGCAGGGACTATGTTCCTGATGTGGCTAGGTGAGCAGATCACCGAGCGGGGTTTGGGCAATGGCATTTCGATACTGATCTTTGGTGGTATCGCCGCTGGTTTGCCGAACGCGATTGGCGGATTGCTAGAGCTGGTCCGGACAGGTGCGATGAGCATCATCGTTTCTCTGTTCATTGTGGTGCTTGTCGCGTTGGTGACGTTCTTTGTCGTCTTTGTGGAGCGTGGCCAGCGGAAAATTCTGGTGAACTATGCACGGCGCCAGGTGGGCAACAAGGTGTACGGCGGGCAATCCTCCCATTTGCCCTTGAAGCTGAACATGGCTGGTGTGATACCTCCCATCTTCGCGTCGTCGATCATTCTGTTGCCTGCAACTGTGGTGGGGTGGTTCAGTACCGGCGAGTCGATGGTTTGGCTCAAGGACATTGCCAGCTCACTGACTCCGGGCCAGCCGATCTATGTGATGTTCTACGCAGCTGCGATTGTGTTCTTCTGCTTCTTCTACACTGCGCTGGTTTTTAATAGCAGGGAAACAGCTGATAACTTGAAGAAAAGCGGTGCTTTTATTCCTGGAATTCGTCCAGGTGATCAAACAGCGCGCTACATCGACAAAATTTTGTTGCGTTTAACTCTGGCTGGTGCGGTTTACATCACTTTGGTTTGTCTACTGCCTGAGTTTCTGATTTTGAAGTACAACGTACCGTTTTATTTCGGAGGCACCTCGCTGTTGATCATTGTGGTTGTCACCATGGATTTCATGGCTCAGGTCCAGAATTACATGATGTCCCAACAATACGAGTCGCTGTTGAAGAAAGCCAACTTCAAGGCGTCTTGATGACACGCTGATCGGCTGCCAATCTCAGTCGATCGCAGGTCAGACAGGCGCTGTTGTTAGAAAAATCCAGTGAGATGAATTTGTGTAGCAAATGCATCTTCCAGGTGACAAGGTGACAGTGGAGCTATCCATCGATCTGAGTCGGGCCAGAATAGTATTCAGGGCCAAGTAAAAGCAAGGTTCATGGTTTCGATTCATATCGAATAGAAGCAAGAGTTTTAGGAGAAAGAAATGAAAGTTTCGGCTTCGGTCAAGAAAATTTGCCGCAACTGCAAAATCATCCGTCGCAACGGCGTCGTGCGTGTGATCTGTTCAGATCCCCGTCACAAGCAGCGTCAGGGTTAATTGCAAGAGTTTTAGAGGACGAAAATGGCACGTATCGCTGGCATCAATATTCCGCCGCACAAGCATTCTGAAATTGGCCTTACCGCCATTTTTGGAATTGGTCGAACCCGCGCTCGCAAAATCTGCGAAGCCTGTGGCATCGAATACTCCAAGAAGGTCAAGGATTTGACCGACGCTGATCTTGAAAAGATTCGCGATCAGATCGCTTTGTTCACCATTGAAGGTGACTTGCGTCGTGAAACCACTATGAACATCAAGCGTCTGATGGACATTGGTTGCTACCGTGGCTTCCGTCATCGCCGTGGTCTTCCCATGCGTGGGCAACGTACACGTACCAACGCCCGCACTCGCAAGGGCCCGCGCAAGGGCGCTGCGGCTCTGAAGAAATAACAGGAACTGAGAGACCCCTATGGCAAAAGCTCCTTCCAATAGCGCAGCGCAACGCGTTCGCAAGAAAGTACGCAAGAACGTTGCAGACGGTATTGCACACGTACACGCATCGTTTAACAACACCATCATCACCATCACCGACCGCCAGGGCAATGCGTTGTCTTGGGCCTCGTCGGGTGGCCAGGGTTTCAAGGGCTCGCGTAAATCGACCCCCTTTGCGGCTCAGGTCGCATCTGAGGTTGCTGGTCGTGCTGCTGTGGAACAAGGCATCAAGAATTTGGACGTGGAAATCAAAGGCCCAGGTCCTGGTCGCGAGTCCTCTGTGCGGGCACTGGCCGCACTGGGTATCCGTATCAACATGATTGCGGACGTGACTCCAGTTCCCCATAACGGCTGCCGTCCCCAAAAGCGCCGTCGTATCTAATTCGTTAACAAGCCCACCGCCACCCATTGTTGTATGGGTGGCTCCCGCAATTCATTGCGGCAGATGACTAAAAGGAAGATCAAGTGGCACGCTACCTCGGCCCCAAGGCCAAACTTTCCCGCCGTGAAGGCACAGACCTGTTCCTGAAGAGCGCGCGTCGTTCGATTGGTGACAAGGCAAAATTTGATTCCAAGCCCGGTCAGCACGGTCGTACCTCCGGCGCTCGCACGTCTGACTACGGTCTGCAGTTGCGCGAAAAGCAAAAAGTAAAGCGCATGTATGGCGTGCTGGAAAAGCAATTCCGTCGTTACTTCGAGGAAGCAGATCGTCGCAAGGGTAATACCGGCGCCAATCTGCTGATGCTGCTGGAATCCCGTCTGGATAACGTCGTTTACCGCATGGGTTTCGGTTCGACTCGCGCTGAGGCGCGTCAGTTGGTGTCCCACAAGGCGATTACCGTCAATGGCCAGTCCGTGAACATTCCTTCGTTCCTCGTCAAGACGGGCGATCTTGTTGCCGTACGTGAAAAGTCCAAAAAGCAGAATCGCATTGTCGAGGCCCTGCAGTTGGCGCAACAAGTTGGAATGCCTGACTGGGTTGAAGTCAACAGCGACAAAGCTGAAGGTACTTTCAAGAAAGTGCCTGACCGTGACCAATTCGGTGCGGACATCAATGAATCGTTGATCGTTGAGTTGTACTCGCGTTAATCCCGGTTCTTTTCGCTTCCCATCCCGAACCGCGCACCGTTTGCAAACTTTGCAAGCTGCGCGGTTTATCAGCCTTACCGGTGTAACGAGCCGGGGGCATTGAGAGGAACTCTGAATGCAATCTAATCTGCTGAAGCCCAAGACCATCAATGTTGAGCAACTTGGCCAGAATCGTGCCAAGGTGTCACTCGAACCATTCGAGCGTGGTTACGGCCATACCCTGGGTAACGCGCTGCGCCGGGTCCTGTTGTCCTCCATGCCCGGTTTTGCGGCGACGGAAGTGACGATTGCCGGCGTACTGCATGAGTACTCGTCGATCGACGGTGTGCAAGAGGATGTAGTCAACATCCTCTTGAATCTGAAGGGTGTGGTGTTTAAGCTGCATAACCGCGAAGAAGTGACCCTGAGCCTGCGTAAAGACGGTGAGGGTGTTGTGACTGCTGCTGATATCCAGACGCCACATGACGTTGAGATCGTCAATCCTGACCACGTGATCGCCCACTTGTCCCATGGTGGCAAACTTGACATGCAGATCAAGGTTGAAAAAGGCCGTGGTTACGTTCCAGGCACCATGCGCCGCCATGCTGATGAGCCAACCAAGTCGATCGGTCGGATCGTTTTGGACGCCTCCTTCTCTCCTGTTAAGCGCGTCAGCTATTCGGTCGAGAACGCTCGCGTGGAGCAGCGTACCGACTTGGATAAGCTGGTCGTTGAAATCGAGACCAATGGAGCGGTCACTGCAGAAGACGCGGTGCGTGCCTCCGCACGTATTCTGGTCGAACAGTTGTCAGTGTTTGCACAGCTCGAGGGCGCTGAATTGGCTGCTTTCGATATGCCGTCCTCACGCGGTGGTGCCAACTTTGATCCGATCTTGCTGCGCCCCGTTGACGAGCTGGAACTGACGGTTCGTTCTGCCAACTGTCTCAAGGCTGAGAACATCTATTACATCGGTGACCTCATTCAGCGTACCGAAAATGAGCTGCTCAAGACGCCTAATCTGGGCCGCAAGTCCCTGAATGAGATCAAGGAAGTTCTGGCCTCCCGTGGCTTGACCTTGGGCATGAAGCTCGAAAACTGGCCGCCGGCTTCGCTAGAGAAGCGATAATCAAGAGCTACCTATAACGGCACCTAGCTCAGTGCCACGAGCAGTACCTGATACGGCTGCTCTTGAAACCTAAGGAAAATCACCATGCGTCACGGACACGGACTTCGTAAACTCAACCGCACCAGCGAACACCGGCTGGCTATGCTTCGTAACATGATGAATTCGCTCATCGAACACGAAGCCATCAAGACCACGGTTCCCAAAGCCAAAGAACTGCGCCGCGTCGTTGAGCCCATGATCACTTTGGCAAAAGAAGCCACGCTGGCTAATCGCCGCCTGGCTTTCGACCGTCTGCGCGATCGCGACAGTGTCACCAAGCTGTTTAACGACCTTGGCCCCCGTTTCAAGACTCGTCCCGGTGGCTACACCCGGATTTTGAAGATGGGTTTCCGTGTGGGCGACAATGCGCCCATGGCCTTGGTCGAATTGGTGGATCGTGCAGAAGTTTCGACTGAAGTCGCAGCTGACGCCGAAACCAAGTCAGAATAAGGTATAATCAATCTCTTACCGCGCGATGGAGCAGTCTGGTAGCTCGTTGGGCTCATAACCCAAAGGTCGGAGGTTCAAATCCTTCTCGCGCAACCAAATAGCGCCTTTTAGGCCCAATAAAAAATGCCCATTTGATGGGCATTTTTTATTTCCAGTCACATTCCTTGAAATTTCGTTACGTCTATTGGGCAGCTACTGACTGTTCAAGACTGCCCCAATTTTTCAATTTCCACCAGGCAGTCATAAAAAGTAGGGGCCTTGCCCAGGTCTGTCAGCCTCTGACTGGTGAGCTCATTGATGTTGGTGCCGTTGGGCCCCAACTTTCTCCACCAGACCCCCAGTCCGATGACGACGCCTATCCTCGCCCGCTTGGTGACCACGGCCTTGCACTGGTAGCGTCCACGGTCATTAAAGACATTCACCATGTCTCCTGTTGAGATGCTGCGATCCTGAGCGTCATTGGGATGAATTTCAACCAGGGGCTCACCTTCAATGGTGCGCAAACTTTGAACGTTCACGAAGGTAGAGTTCAAAAAGTGACGGGCCGGAGGTGAAATCATGGCCAACGGATGTCGTGCAGAGGACCCCAGGACTTCATGATTGGGCACATAGTCGGGCAAGCCAGATTGACCTTGATCTGCCAGCGCCTGACTGAAAAACTCACAACGGCCAGATGCGGTTGGAAAGTTCCCGTTCGCAAACGGAGCCGAACTGAGGGGCAATGAGACGAAACCATCAGAAAGCAGCGCATCAAAGTTCACCTCGGGCCTGAAAGCACTGCGGCAAATTGTTTCGTCGTCGTCAGAAAAGCATGCTTCGGTGTAGCCCATGGCCCGGGCCAACTCCCGAAATATCTGCGTATTGGGCTTGGACTCACCAATGGCCGGAATGGCCGGACGATTCAAAAGCACATCGGTATGGCCGTAACTGGTGTGTATGTCCCAATGTTCCAACTGAGTGGTGGCGGGTAAAACGTAATCTGCGAAATCGGCCGTATCGGTTTGAAAGTGTTCAAGCACAACGGTAAACAGATCGTCGCGTGCGAAGCCTGCGACGACCTTGGATGAATCTGGTGCAACCGCCACGGGGTTGCTGTTGTAAACCACCAATGCCTCAATCGCAGGCCCAAACTCAGGCGACGCCCGACGCAACAGGTCATCGCCAATGGTGCTCATGTTGAGGGATCTGGGACGACGGTTTCCAAGCAACTCTGGCATCTCGAGTACCCGGCGCTGGACGGGAAAATTTCCTGAACTGGACATCAGAACGCCACCGGCCCTGTGTCGCCAGGCGCCTATGAGTGCAGGCAGGCAGGCAATGGCTCGAACCGCGTTACCGCCACCATGAGTACGCTGTAGACCATAATTCATGCGTATGGCGGCTGGCTCCCCCTGAATCAGGCAGTTGCCGTAATCAACTGCCAACCGGCGAATCTGCTCAACCGTGATGCCGCATACGGCCGCCGCACGTTCTGGTGGCCATGCCAGTGCCCGGGTGCGCAAGGCTTCCCAGCCCAGGGTGTAGCGCTCTAGGTAGTCCCGATCCAGGGTGTCATTGATGATGAGCTCATGCATCAGTGCGAGGGCCAGGGCCGCGTCGGTGCCGGGCAACAAGGCGATGTGCTCGTGGCACTTGTCTGCGGTTTCGGTGCGACGTGGGTCGATGCAGATCAACTTGGCACCGGCCCGTTTAGCGAGCTGTACATAGCGCCAAAAGTGAAGGTTGCTGCCTATGGCGTTGCTACCCCATATGATGATCAGCCGGGCTTCTGCAAAATGTTCCACGCGCATGCCGACTTTGCCACCCAAGGTATGTGTCAGCCCTGCGCCACCGGCAGATGCGCAAATCGTGCGTTCAAGCAGGGAGGCACCCAGGCGATGGAAGAACCTGGCTGCCATGCTTTCGCCCTGTACCAAGCCCAGGGTGCCGGCATAGCTGTAAGGCAAGATACCTTGGGCGGCATCGGGGCCGCGCCCTGCAATTTTCTTTAAACGACCTGCAATATCTGTGAGCGCCTCCTCCCAGGTCACCCGCTCAAACCGGCCTAGCCCCTTGGGACCTACGCGCTTCATGGGAAATAGTATGCGCTCCGGGTGATGTGTGCGCTCAGCGTAGCGAGACACTTTGGTGCACAGTGCGCCGGCCGTGTGGGGATGCGCAGGATTACCTTGCACCTTGATGGCTATCCCGTTCTGCACGGTGGTGATCATGGAGCACGTATCCGGGCAGTCGTGAGGACAAGCCCCCACCACTTGAACTGAGTCCAAGGAACTTGCCTGGCGGGTGCCCATGTCGCTTGCTGATGGGGGCGTATGCTGCATAGAAAGATAGAAGGTGATGGGCTGTGGCAACTAGCGGCCTTTGTATCACGCCGCTGACCGATCTAAAGCGCAACGCTAGACTCGCGAAAAGCTTAGTATCTTGAGGAGATAGCAGATGAGTGTCATAGATTCCATTCGTGCTGAGGCAGATGAGATCAGTGCCCTGCGGCGCGATATCCACGCGCATCCGGAATTGTGTTTCCAGGAATACAGAACGGCAGATCTGGTCGCAGCCAAGCTCAAGGAATGGGGCATTCGGGCCGAACGTGGATTGGGTGGCACAGGCGTAGTTGGCATCATTGTGGGGCGCGGAGGCACGTCGGCTCGTGCCATCGGCCTGCGCGCCGACATGGACGCCTTACCGATGCAAGAGGTCAACACCTTTGCGCACGCCAGTACGGTACCGGGAAAAATGCATGCATGTGGCCACGATGGTCACACCGCCATGCTTCTCGCAGCTGCCCGGCATCTGGCACAACATGCGGACTTTGACGGCACGGTCTACCTGATCTTCCAACCCGCCGAAGAAGGCGGTGGCGGTGCCCGGGAAATGATCCGAGACGGCCTGTTTGAGAGGTTTCCGATGGAGGCCGTCTTTGGCATGCACAACTGGCCCGGGATGCACCCAGGAAGTTTTGCGGTGAGCCCGGGGCCCGTGATGGCATCCAGCAACGAATTCAAAATCGTGATCCGGGGCAAAGGCGCGCATGCGGCCATGCCTCATAACGGACTGGACCCGGTGCCGGTCGCGTGCCAGTTGGTGCAGGGCTTCCAGACCATCATCAGCCGAAACAAGAAGCCGATCGACGCAGGCGTCATTTCGGTGACGATGATCAACGCTGGAGAGGCGACCAATGTCATTCCTGATTTTTGTGTGTTGCAGGGGACCGTGCGTACGTTTTCCATAGATGTGCTCGACATGATTGAGCAGCGCATGCACGAAATGACGGAGCACACCTGTGCTGCCTATGGCATGCATGCCGAATTCACGTTCAAGCGCAATTACCCGCCCACCATCAACAGCGCAGCGGAGGCCGAGTTCGCACGCGAGGTGATGGCGAATCTGGTGGGCCCAGAGCAGGTGTTTGCGCAGGAGCCCACCATGGGTGCAGAGGATTTCGCGTTCATGCTGATGGAGAAGCCCGGTTGCTACTGCTTTATTGCCAACGGAGATGGCTCGCACCGGGGCATAGGTCATGGTGAGGGGCCCTGCGTGCTGCACAACCCCAGTTATGACTTCAATGACGAGCTCATTCCTCTGGGTGCTAGCTATTGGGTCCGCCTGGTCGAAGCCTGGTTTCGAAAGTCCGCGCCCTAAAGCCGGCTGAGCGCGTACTGACGTGACCGCGCAATCTCGAGAAGACCATCAAATATCAGGTTGTCTACCAATTCAATGGGGGTGGACATGCTGGGCGCCATCTTCCAGCCTGCTCCGCCAGTCATGATGCAGGTGGGGTCGGCACCACAGTGTTGCCGCACGTGCTGCACCATGCGCTCCACAGCGCCTGCAATGGCGTAGGTGCCGCCGCTGGTCAGCGCATCGCTGGTGTTGGTGGGGAAGGGCCGCACCTCGCCTGTGGGTACGTGCAAGCCAGCAGTACCAGACTCCAGTGCACGCAACATGATGCCGTGGCCCGGCAGAATCAGGCCTCCCAGAAAACGCCCTGTCGCGTCGATGGCCTCAACGGTTACGGCGGTACCCACCATGACCACCACAAGGGGGCGCAGACGGCCACTGGCCACAATCCGCTGCCATGCACCGATGATGGCCACCCAGCGGTCGGCACCCAAACGGGTGGGGTGGTCGTAGCCATTGGTGACGCCGGCCTCATGCTCACTGGAAATGACCCAATGCGGGCTGATATCCCAGATTTCCATCTGTTCCTGAACACGCAGCTTGACCGCGTCGCCCGCCACCACACAGCCCAGCATGGACTGTGGGGGAGGTAGCTTTGCCCACACCGACTCGGCGAGTCTGTCTATGTTTTCCAGAAACTCCGCGCCTTGTGCCAGCGGCTGGCTGCAAGGTACGGGCGTTTCGTAAAGGGCCCACTTGAGCCGCGTGTTGCCGATGTCCAGTGCCAGCAAGCTCATGATGCGGTATCAGCCTTGACGCCAGGGCAGGCCCTGAAGACGCCAGCCGCCCCTGTTGCCGCGATGGGCGTTGCTGTCCGGGTCACCTTCAAAGCCCTCCAGGATGTTGTAGGCCTCAAAACCCAGTTCGGCTGCGCGTCGCGCTGCAGCGATCGACCGCACACCGCTGCGGCACAGCAAGACAGCTTTCTTGCCCCCGGCAAGAGCGGCATGCAAGCCTGCGTCAAATCCCGGATTCATCGCCATGCCTGGCCATTGTTTCCAGGCCAAAGCGACGGCGCCAGGCACGAAACCCACCCATTCACGTTCGGCGTCTGAGCGTACGTCGATCAGCACGGCTTCGCCGGCCTGCCACCAACGATACGCCAGGGCTGCACTGACGTCGCCCGCGTAGCCTTCCGCCGGCGTAGCGACCATCTGATCGGCTCGGCGGGTGGTGGCATCCGCGTCATGGCGCAGTCCGGACACCAGGTTGGCCGGCACGGCTTCATCAATGCGCCGTGGTTTTGGCAAATTGAGCCCATTCATGATTTCTATGAATTGAGCCAGGCTCTTGCCGGCAAGGCGAGCGTTGTTGGCCTTCTCCGAGCCGATGCTGGAGTGGGTCCGCTGCTGGTAATCATGGCCTGGCCAAACCACCGTGTCATCTGGCAAGCTGAACAGCACTTGCGTGATGCTGTTGTACAGATCCGCAGCGCTGCCAGACTGAAAGTCGGTCCGGCCGCAGCCATTGATCAGCAAGGTGTCGCCAGTGAATACATGCCTGGCGTCGCTTGTATTCCAAACAAAACTCATGCTTCCGGCTGTATGGCCGGGCGTGTGCAGGGCCGTGATCTTTTGGCCTCCGAAGCTCAAAGTGTCCTGGTTGGCCAACTGCACGGCTGCCGAGCTGATACCGCAGCCGCGCGGCACTGCTGTTCGTGCGCCGGCATGTTCGGCCAGCAGGCCCGAGCTGGTGATGTGATCGGCGTGGGCATGCGTCTCCACCGTCCAGATCAGCTTCAGGTTGTGCTGCCGCAGTACCTGAAGATCGCGTTCTAACTGCTCGTGGACCGGATCGATGATTAACGCCTCACGCGTGCCAGCGTCAAACAGGACGTAGGTGTAGGTGCTTGACGCCGGGTCAAATAGTTGTATGGGCTGCATGGGCAAGGAAGACGGTTTTACGCCAGGCTTATTGCAAAATTGGCACTTTATAGGATTTTGAAAATGAATTATCTGCAGCCACTACTGGGTGGCGTCATGATTGGGTTGGCCAGTTGGCTGCTTTTGGCGGGTGTCGGGCGTATTGCAGGCATCAGCAGCATTACCGCTGAAGCCTTCACCAAGGGGGTGCGTGGCGCAGATTGGCGCTGGGCGTTCTTGATCGGCCTGGTGTTGGGTGGGGCTGTGTTTGCGCAATGGCTGTCGACGCCCGTGAGCCAAGCCCGGTCCCCCTTGCTGCTTGCCTGTGCCGGTTTGCTGGTGGGGGTGGGGACCACGCTGGGGGCGGGTTGTACCAGTGGGCACGGGGTGTGCGGCTTGGGGAGGCGCTCTCTGCGCTCCCTGGTGGCCGTCCTGGTGTTCATGTCGACCGGATTCGCAACGGTCTGGGTCGTGAAGCAATTTGCAGTCTGAATTGGAGTCCAATGTGAACGCTCGACCTATAAGTGCCCGTCTCGCCCTGGCTTTGTCTTTTGTGTGCGGTGTGTTTTTCTCTGCGGGACTGGTGGTCTCTGGCATGACCCAAACAACCAAAGTAATTGGGTTCTTGAACATCGGAGACATGTTTGACGGTGGCTTTCCAGGTGCTTGGGATTTGTCTTTGGCCTTTGTGATGGGAGGTGCAGTGCTTGTGACCCTTGTGGCCTTCGCCCTCACCCCTCGGCCTGACCGCCAACCCTGGCTGGCGAAGAAGTTCGTGCTACCCACTCGCACAGACGTGGATCGACCCCTGCTTATGGGCGCGGCCTTGTTCGGCGTGGGCTGGGGCCTGGGTGGTTTTTGTCCCGGACCGGCGCTGGCATCCTTGTTGATCGGGTCTCAGGATGCCATTATTTTTTCGATTGCCATGGTGCTGGGCATGGTGCTGACCCGGCGACTCGTGAGGCGCCCCGTACCGTGACGTCGTCGGCTGGTTGAGGGCACGACGGCAAAAAAAGCTCTCATACATGGCGGGTCTCTTGTTCGGGTAATCCCTAGTTTTCAAAAAGGCTAAGCCGGTCACAATTTAGACCGTTTAGTTCATATTTCAACTGGAGACCACCATGACTGTTAGCAAAACTCCCCGTCGTAGCTTGCTTAAGGGCGCTGCTGTTGCCGCCGGCGCTCTTTCGGCGCCCATGATCTCCAAGGCCCAGACGGGCCCGATTTCAATGCGTTGGCAGAGTACCTGGCCCGCTAAGGACATCTTTCACGAGTACGCCCTGGACTACGCAAAGAAGGTCAACGATATGACCGGCGGGGACCTGAAGATCGAAGTGCTGCCTGCTGGTTCAGTGGTGCCTGCCTTCGGTTTGCTTGAGGCCGTTTCCAAAGGTACCTTGGACGGCGGCCACGGCGTTTTGGGCTACCACTACGGCAAGCAGAACGCACTGGCTTTGTGGAACTCCGGCCCGGCTTTTGGCATGGATGCCAACATGATTCTGGCTTGGCACAAATACGGTGGCGGTGCCGAGTTGTTGGCCAAACTGTATGCGTCCATCGGTGGAAATGTGCAATCGTTCCTGTATGGTCCGATGGCTACCCAGCCCCTGGGATGGTTCAAGAAGCCCATCACCAAGTCATCCGATTTCAAAGGATTGAAATTCCGCACCAACGGCCTGGCCATCGATCTGTTTACAGCCATGGGTGCTGCCGTGAATGCCTTGCCCGGCGGTGAAATTGTGCCCGCCATGGACCGCGGCCTGCTGGACGGTGCCGAGTTCAACAACGCCACCTCCGACCGCTTGCTGGGCTTTCCTGATGTGTCCAAGGTTTGCATGTTGCAAAGCTATCACCAGAGCGCAGAAACGTTCGAGATCATGTTCAACAAGACCAAGTACGACGCGCTGCCCGCCAAGATGAAGGCCATCATCGCTGGTGCCACCGAGGCCGCTTCTGCAGATATGTCCTGGAAGGCAATCGATCGCTACTCCAAGGACTATGTTGAGTTGCAGACCAAAGACAAGGTCAAGTTCTACAAGACCCCTGACTCTGTGTTGCAGGATCAGCTGAAGCTGTGGGAAGAAATCGTCGAGAAGAAGTCGGCTGAGAACCCACTGTTCAAGGAAATTGTGGAGTCTCAAAAGGCATTTGCGGCACGGGCTGTGAAGTGGGATCAGGACGTGTACGTCAATCGTCGCATGGCCGTGAATCACTTCTTCGGCGCCAAAAAGGCCGCAGGTAAGGCCTAAGCGCATTTAGCACCCTCCATCAGCCATCCGGCCTCCATCCGGATGGCTGATTCACTTAGGCGGTTCACTATGCAGAAATTACTGCTTGCGGTCGACAAGCTCAGCACCGTGGTGGGACAGGCGTTTTCCTGGCTCATCGTGGTGTTGACGCTCCTGATTTCCTGGGAAGTGTTTTCCCGCTACGCGCTGGACAACCCGCATCCCTGGGCTTTTGACGTCATGAGCATGATGTACGGCACCCTGTTCATGACGGCAGGGGCTTACACCTTGTCGAAAAACGGCCATGTTCGTGGCGACGTGCTCTACGGGTTCTTCCCGCCGCGACTGCAGGCGGGCCTGGATTTGGCCCTCTACATCTTGTTTTTCATACCTGGTGTGGTGGCGCTCGCGTGGGCCGGTTACAACTTTGCCGCCGACTCCTGGGCCATCAATGAGCACTCCAACATCACAGCCAACGGCCCGCCGGTTTATCCGTTCAAGACCATTATTCCGATTGCCGGCGCCATTTTGCTGGCCCAAGGCCTGGTCGAAATCGTACGTTGCATCGTGTGCCTGCAACAAGGCGAGTGGCCATCCCGGGGCGCGGACGTTGAGGAAGTCGATGTCGAAAAGTTGAAGGAAATGGTCCACGTCAAGGATGAAGACATTGCCAAGCTCGATGCGCTGGTTGTACATCCCAAAGGAAGCCCATCATGAAAAAAGAAGTCTGGTTTGGGCTCACCATCATGGCCGCGGTCGTACTGGCTGCGTTTTTTCTCTTGCCTGCCCCCTCGTTGATGACCAACGGGCACATCGGTCTGTTGATGCTGGCTCTGGTGGTGGTAGCCATCATGCTGGGCTTTCCCACGGCGTTTACCCTGATGGGCATGGGCATGATCTTCGCGTGGATCGCCTACAAAAGCCAAAACCCGGATTTGGCAGTCAGCCAGACCCTGGATCTGATGGTTCAGCGCACTTATTCGGTGATGTCGAATGACGTGCTCATTTCCATTCCCCTGTTCGTGTTCATGGGTTACCTGATCGAGCGAGCCAACCTGATCGAAAAGCTGTTCAAGAGCATGCATTTGGCCATGGCTCGTTTGCCAGGCTCCCTGGCTGTGGCCACTATCGTGACTTGTGCCATCTTTGCTACGGCCACCGGCATCGTGGGTGCGGTGGTCACGCTCATGGGATTGCTGGCGCTGCCGGCCATGTTGCGTGCGGGTTACAGCGTACAGCTGTCGGCTGGCGCCATCACCGCAGGCGGCTGTCTGGGCATCCTGATTCCGCCATCGGTCATGCTGATTGTTTACGGCGCAACCGCAGGCGTGTCGGTGGTCAAGCTGTACGCCGGGGCATTTTTTCCCGGCATCATGCTCGCCACCTTGTATGTCGTCTACGTGGTGATCGTCGCCAAAATCAAACCGCACATGGCTCCACCCATGTCGGCAGAAGACCGCATCGTGCCCCTGCCGCCTTTTGCGCAAGCAGTGTCCAAAGACGTCAGCAACGTCGTACTGCCTGGTCTGATTGGCGCCATCAAAGGCAAGCGCAACGCGGCTGTGCCCATGCGTGAATTGCTCAACCACTTGGGCATTGCCTTGCTGCCCGCTCTGGCTGTGGCAGCCATCATGGGTACTGTTTACTTCAAGGTCACAGCCCCCTTGCCTGTTGAGGCAGTTGAAGGCGTGGTGGCTATGGGCGGCGACCTGGCCGATACGGCCGCGAACGAAGAAGAAGCTGAGAGCGTCAGCGGCTTGGCTGAACCCGAAGCCGACGGTTTGCAGACACCACCTACCGCGACAGATGAGGCCAAGGCAGAAGCCGCTCCCGCTGCAGAGCCCGCCAAAGAGCCCGCACCGGCTGCGGAAAGTGCTGCGCCAGAAACACCAGCGACCGAAGCCGAGCGCCAAGAAGCGCCGCTGTCCTTCTGGATTGGTCTGGCAAGCTGTGCAGTGGCATTGGCTATCTTCTACGCCTACTTCAGCTTTGTACGTCTTGAAATCTTCAAGATGTTGCTGGGTTCGTTTTTCCCACTGGCCATCATGATTCTGGCGGTGCTGGGCACCATCGTTTTTGGCCTTGCGACACCCACCGAAGCGGCAGCCATGGGTTCGCTGGGAGGCTTGTTGCTGGCGGCCGCGTACCGACGCCTGAATTTTGTGGTGCTGCGTGAGTCGGTGTACCTCACCGCCAAAACCAGTGCCATGGTGTGCTGGTTGTTCGTGGGCTCCAGCATTTTCTCGGCGGCATTTGCCTTGCTGGGTGGGCAGGAGATCATCAACAGCTGGGTCCTGGGCATGGACTTGACGCCGGTTCAGTTCATGATCCTGGCGCAAGTGGTGATTTTCTTGCTGGGCTGGCCGCTGGAGTGGACGGAAATCATCGTCATCTTCATGCCGATCTTCATCCCTCTGTTGCCGCACTTTGGCATTGACCCGCTGTTCTTTGGCCTGTTGGTTGCGCTGAATCTGCAGACGGCCTTCTTGAGCCCGCCTGTGGCCATGGCCGCCTTCTACCTCAAGGGGGTCAGCCCGCCGCACGTCACCTTGAACCAGATCTTTGCGGGCATGCTGCCTTTCATGGGAATACAGGTGTTTGCGATCTTTTTGCTGTACCAGTTTCCTGCGATAGGCATGTGGTTGCCCCAGGTGCTCTACAAATAAGCTGAGGCAAGTTTCGGTGAGGAACAGGGGCGCTCAGGGCGCCCCTGCTTCTTTCTAAAAAATCCCGCTAAGATTGACGTTTACGTAAACGTCAAGTCAGTTGCATCGGTTTTGATTGCAGCCTGATTCTCGGAGACACATTCATGACCCAACTTTCTGCCGATTACCAGGCGCTGGCCAACTACCGTCCCACCCACAAGGTGCGTTTTGTCACGGCGGCCAGCTTGTTTGACGGGCACGACGCCGCCATCAACATCATGCGCCGCATTCTGCAGGGCATGGGTGCCGAAGTCATTCACCTGGGGCATAACCGCAGTGTGGATGAGGTGGTCACGGCGGCCCTGCAGGAAGACGTGCAGGGCATCGCGCTCAGCTCTTACCAGGGCGGCCACGTGGAGTACTTCAAGTACGTGGTGGACCTGCTCGCGGCCCGGGGCGGCGCCCACATCCAGGTCTTCGGCGGCGGCGGCGGCGTGATCGTGCCGGAAGAGATCCGCGCCCTGCAGGCTTACGGCGTGAGCCGCATCTACAGCCCGGAAGACGGCCAGCGCATGGGCCTGCAGGGCATGATCGGCGAGATGCTGATGCGCTGCGACCAGGACCTGTCCGCGCACGCACCGCAGACGCTGGACGCTCTGGTGGGCCACAGTGAAGCGGCCTGGCGCGCCCTGGCCCAGCTCATCACCGCGCTGGAAAACCAGCGCGTGGACGCGGGCCTGCTGGCGGCGTTGCATGAACGCGCCGCCCAGACCGGCGTGCCGGTGCTGGGCATCACCGGCACCGGGGGGGCCGGCAAGAGCAGCCTGACGGATGAACTGGTGCGGCGCCTGCGGCTGGACCAGAACGACGCGCTGCGGGTGGCCGTCATCAGCATCGACCCCAGCCGGCGCAAGAGCGGCGGCGCGCTGCTGGGTGACCGCATCCGCATGAACGCCATCTCGCCCTGGCAGAACGGCCCGCGCGTGTTCATGCGCAGCCTGGCCACGCGGGACACCGG
>JBEEJZ010000145.1:0-7717 GCA_041168905.1 Pseudomonadota bacterium
TGCCTGAATCTGGACGCAACATGGCCGTAACCCTTACAGAATCAGCAGCTCGACACGTCAACCGCTACCTTGCCAAGCGCGGCAAGGGGCTGGGTGTGCGTCTGGGCGTCAAAACAACGGGGTGCTCCGGCCTGGCCTACACCATCGAATATGTGGATGAGATTCCGGCAGAAGACACGGTCTTCGAAGATCATGGCGTGAAGGTCCTGGTCGATCCCAAAAGCCTGGCCTACATCGATGGCACCCAGCTCGACTTTGTGCGTGAGGGGTTGAATGAAGGTTTCAGGTTCAACAACCCCAATGAGCGGGACAAGTGCGGCTGCGGCGAGTCGTTCCGGGTGTGAATTTACAGTCCAATGACTTCGAGCTGTTTGGAATAGCGGCTCAGTTCTCTCAAGATCGTGCGGCCCTGGACGCCCGCTGGAAAGAGCTTCAGCGCGAGGCCCATCCCGATAAATTTGCGGCCCAAGGCGCAGCAGCCCAGCGCGTCGCAATGCAGTGGTCGGTGCGTATCAACGAGGCCTACCAGCGGCTGAAGGATCCCCTCAGGCGGGCCGCCTATTTGTGCGAGCTCAATGGCGCTCCCATCAAGGCCGAAAGCAATACTGCCATGCCAGCCGCGTTTCTGATGCAGCAGATGGCTTGGCGGGAGGCTTTGGACGAAGCGCAGTCCATGTCGGACTTGCAGGTCTTGCAGTCCGATCTGAACTCGGCACAGACAAATGCACTGCGGGCTTGCGAGCAGTTACTGGATGTACAGCAGGACTATGCCGCCGCAGTGGGGCAGGTGAGGGCACTGATGTTCATCGAGCGTTTTGCCGCCGATCTGGATGATCGCATGGACAATCTGAGTCACACGGCGGCCTGAAACCGGGCTGCCCGAGGTCATCGGCCTCGTCAATTCACTAGATATATGGCGCTTCTGCAAATTTCCGAACCCGGACAGTCTCTCAACCCGCACCAGCGACGCATTGCGGTGGGTATCGACCTGGGCACCACGCACTCTCTGGTGGCTGCCGTGCGCCATGGCGTGGCCGAGTGCCTGCCCGACGACAGCGGCCGCTTTATTTTGCCCTCGGTGGTTCGCTACCTGGATGGTGGTGGTCGCCAAATTGGCCATGAGGCCGTTGCAGCCATGGCTGGCGACCCGCAAAACACAGTCGCGTCGATCAAACGTTTCATGGGGCGGGCCCTGTCTGACGTGGCGGGTCGTGACAAACTGCCTTATAAATTTGTGGATCAGCCGGGCATGCTGGCACTGGACACCGCAGGTGGCATCAAATCCCCGGTGGAGGTGAGTGCTGAAATTCTGGCTACCTTGCGTTACAGGGCAGAAGACACTTTCAACGACGATGTGTTTGGTGCGGTTATTACCGTGCCCGCTTACTTTGACGACGCCCAGCGCCAAGCTACCAAAGATGCGGCCCAACTGGCTGGCCTGAATGTGCTTCGACTTATCAACGAGCCTACGGCTGCGGCCATTGCATACGGCCTGGATAACGCGAGTGAAGGCGTCTACGCAATCTACGACCTGGGGGGCGGCACATTTGATATTTCCATCCTGCGACTTAGCCGCGGTGTGTTTGAGGTCATTGCCACGGGCGGCGATTCCGCACTGGGTGGCGATGACTACGACATGGCATTGGCAGACTGGGCCGTGGCTCAAACGGGCATGCAAATCACATCGCCATCCGATAAATCAGCGCTGAAGCAAGCTGCCCGCTCTTGCAAGGAGGCGCTGACCGAGGCACCTGTGACCCGGTTAGTGATAGAGACATCTTCGGGCTCGGCAGAGATCGAGGTGAGCCGCGAAAATTTTGAGACTGTGACGGCGTCATTGACTGCACGCACACTGACGGCGGTTCGCAAGGCGCTGCGGGACGCCAGGCTCACGCCTGCCGATGTCCAGGGTGTCGTCATGGTGGGCGGCTCCACCCGTATGCCCCACATCCAAGGTGCCGTTGCAACTTACTTTGGTCAGCCACCACTCACCAATCTGAACCCCGATGAGGTGGTGGCGCTGGGGGCGGCCATCCAGGCCAATCAACTGGCGGGCAACAACCCCTCGGGCGACTTGTTGCTGCTGGACGTGATCCCGCTGTCGCTGGGCGTGGAGACCATGGGCGGTCTGGTCGAGCGCATCGTGCCGCGCAATCAGACGATTCCCACGGCCATGGCACAGGACTTCACCACCTACAAGGATGGCCAGACGGCCCTGGCCCTGCATGTGGTTCAGGGTGAACGCGACATGGTGGCCGACTGCCGCAGTCTGGCTCGGTTCGAACTGCGTGGCATACCACCCATGGCTGCAGGTGCGGCGCGCATCCGGGTTACCTTCACGGTCGATGCCGATGGCTTGCTGCAGGTCAGTGCCAAGGAACAGGTCAGCGGTGTGGAGGCCCATATTGATGTCAAGCCGTCCTATGGTCTGGGCGATGACCAGATTGCCAAAATGCTGCAAGATAGCTTCAGTACGGCGGAAAGCGATATGCGCGCTCGAGCCTTGGCCGAGGCACGTGTCGATGCCGATCGCATGTTGCTAGCCACCCAGGGCGCTCTGGATGTTGACGGCGACCTGCTTGCCGTGGACGAGCGTGCGGTCGTCGATGGTCTCATGGCCCAGTTGCGCGCATCCTTGGCGACAGATACGGTTGCCATAGAAGCAGCAACGCAGGCGCTGGCCAAGGGTACCGAGGCTTTTGCTGCAGAGCGTATGAACCGGGGCATCGCTCAGGCCCTTTCAGGAAAAAACATCGAGTCTGTCTGAACCATGCCCATCATCAAGATCCTTCCCCATCCCGAATATTGCCCCCAGGGTGCCCAGGTGTCGGCACCTGCCGGCAGCTCCATCTGCGAAGCCCTGCTGGACAACCACATCAACATCGAGCATGCCTGCGACATGAGCTGCGCGTGCACCACCTGCCACGTGATCGTGCGCGAGGGCTTTGGCTCGCTCAATGAGATGGAAGAGACCGAGGAAGACCTGCTGGACCGTGCCTGGGGCCTGGAGCCCAACTCCCGCCTGAGCTGCCAGGCTTACCTGGCGCAGCAGGACCTCACCATCGAAATCCCGCGCTACACCATCAATCACGCCAAGGAAAACCACTGATCACAGTGGAGCAAAACGTTCATGCGTCAAATATTCCTGGATACAGAAACTACCGGCTTGTCTCCCGAGAACGGCGATCGCCTGATCGAGATCGGCTGCGTTGAGCTCATCAACCGCAAGCTCACGGGTAACAACCGGCACTTTTATGTGAACCCTGGGCGAGACAGCCACGAAGAGGCTCTCAAGGTACACGGCATCACCACCGAGTTTTTGAAGGACAAACCACGTTTTGAAGAGGTGGCCGAGGACCTGTTGAGCTATCTGCGGGGCGGCGAAGTCATCATCCACAACGCGCCATTTGACATTGGTTTTTTGAACAAGGAACTCGAACTGTTGGGCAAGCCGCCGTTTAGCCAGTGGGTGGACAAGATCACCGACTCGCTCGCTATGGCGAAGGAGATGTTTCCCGGTAAACGAAATGGCCTGGACGCCCTGTGCGACCGGTTGGGCGTGGACAACTCTAGCCGCACCTTGCATGGCGCCCTGCTGGACGCCGAGCTGCTGGCCGATGTGTACATCAACCTCACCCGCGGCCAGAACACCTTGTTGATGGAGGCAGGCGATGGCGACGGTAAGGCCGGCGGTGCCACCAAGGTCGATTTAGGTGGATTTGATTTACTGGTTTTGCACGCCAACGACCTGGAAGTTGCCGCACACGAGGACCAACTCAAACAGCTGGACAAAGCCAGTGGCGGCAAGACCGTTTGGCGCTCCTTTGAGGCTGAGGCCTCAAAAGCTGTGGCATAATTCATGGCTTCGGAAGCAACGATTCCGGGCGATTAGCTCAGCGGTAGAGCACTGCATTCACACTGCAGGGGTCACATGTTCGATCCATGTATCGCCCACCAATATCAAAAAATCAAGCGCTTGAAAGAATCCTTTCAGGCGCTTTTTTATTTATCGACATGGCCGGTGTTCAAGTTGCTAAGGTGTCAGCTTGAAAAGCCCTGTGCGCTCCAGCGTCCACAGCAGGCCCAGCGCGGCGATGGTGAGCGATCCTCCGATCACGACCACCCAGCGGTAAAAACTGGTGTTGCGCAGTAACCAGGCTAGCGGGAAAAAAATCACCACGATTGCCAGTTGCCCCAACTCGACGCCCACGTTGAAGCCACCCAGCGCAGCTGCCAGTGCGCTTGCGGGCAGGCCCAGGTCCAGCAGCACATTGGCAAAGCCGAAGCCATGCACGAGTCCAAAAACAAAAGCCAGCCGCCAACGCCGCAGTGCGCTCCAGCCCACCAGGTTGTTGAGCGCGGCCACCACCACCGACAAGGCGATGGCGGGCTCAATCAGGTCGGCGGGCGGTTCCACCCACTTCAGGATGGACAGGCCCAGCGTGATGGAGTGCGCCAGCGTGAAGGCTGTGACCACCGCCAGCACGTCCATGCCGGCCGGTTTGGGGCTCGGCACCGAGCGCCACTGTGTGACCCGCTGCTTCGAGGGCAGCAAGGGTGCCAGCACCAACAGGCTAAGCAGAAAAAGGATGTGGTCGACGCCGATCCAGATATGCCAGACGCCCTCGACCAGGTAACGCCCGAATACCCGCAAGGCGCTCTTGTCAGATTGGGCAATTTGGATCTCTGGGCGCTCGGGGCTCAAGATGGCGCTGCTCTGGAAGTTGGGTAAATCGACTTTGAGCAGGCCACGGTGTAAGGCGTCTTGCTCGAAGATCAGGCCATAACGCAGTTTCAGGCGCAGGTCTGACACTGCCATCAGGCCCGGACAGACTACAGGCCACTGGGCGCTCAGGTAGGTACCGTCGGCGTGCTGGCTGGCTTGCAGGTCTAGCAGGCCCAGCGTGCACGCCTGGCCAGACTCGCTCAGTGCGATGCCCTGACGCAGCCATGTGTCGAGTTCACTGGTTCGGGCGTGAGTCTCGCCCCAGGTCACTTGGCCGTCTCGGTCGTGGTCGAGGTCAAAAATCAGGTCGACATCGCGCAGGTTGATGTCAGCGCGAAGCATCAGGCCTTGACCTTGCGTGCTCAGTGTCAAATAGCTGTTGCTGCTGGAGTGTGCCAGGGCCCCATCCGCCATGAGCAGGAATATCCAGGCCCATGCCCATCCGCACAGTGTCCAACGCAGCCGCGAGCCGATCATTGAGTGCCCCCAGACCAGCGCGGATGCGCCTTGAGTTGAGCCAGCAGCGGCGAGAGCTGCGGGTCGGTGTATCGTGTTTCGTTGGCCCAGGCCACGACGGGTTCAGCGGCCCGCGGTTGCTGCAGGGCCAGTGCGGCCTGGGCGAACAGCACAGCGTCTGCGGGTTCCTTTTGTAGCTTCCAGTTTTCGATCGACAAGGCCAAGCCCGCAGTCAGATCTTTGCCGTAACTGATCAGGTAAACGAGCTTGGGCCTTTCAATCAGTGACTCCTGGCGCAGCGCCTGCGACTTCATGCGCGCTTCAAACAGGCTGGCCAGGCGAACTTCGTCGCCGTCTTTGAGCCCCCGGCTGGCTAGCAAGGTCTGCATCAGCAGCGCATCTGTGGTCGAGTCGCTGGGGCCACTCATGGTGGCGATTTGTCTGGCCTCACGATGGCGACCCTGCTGGTTCAGCACATCGGCCAGAGACAGCCGCAGCAGATGGGAGCGCGGGCTGGTTTGTAATTGCTTTTTCCAGAGTGTGATGGCCTGCTCCGCTTGCCCTGCTACCCGGTAAGCCTCGCCGAGGTGGAAACCCAGCCACTCTTGCGACGAGGCGCCTTGAAAGTCGGGGGCGATCCTCAGGCCTTCCAGAGATGTGATGGCTGCCTTCGCTTGTCCACCCCGGTAAAGCAGGATGGCGCGGTACACGCTGGCCTCCTGCTCCCCAAACAGGCGGGCCATTTCCTGGGCGTCCTGCTGTGCTGCGGCCATGTCGGCAAGGAGCAAATGAAGCGCAAAGCGCCAGGACCAGAATTCGGGCCGCCCGGGCTCCCGCGCAATCGCCAAGTTGATGTCTTCCAGGCCCGCGCGGAAATCATGAAAGCCCTGTTTGATGAGGCCGCGTAAAAAATAGGCATCTGCGGGCAATTCCTTGGCGAGCCACCACGGCGTCATTGCTGCTTTAGCTGATCCAAACCATCGAAGGTCACCCTCCGTCAGGCCGGTGATAAAAACCGCCCTGGCGTAGGCTAGCGATGCATCCAAATTGGTGGGCTGGGCACGCCATGCTTTGTCTAGTGCCCGCAGTGCGCTATCTTTCCCGCTCTGGACATGAACAGACGACGTGAGCATGACAGCCGCGTTGTCTGGGCGATAGCGTGCTTGTGCCTGGGCAGCTATGCTCAGAGTGGCAATACAAAGCGCCAACGCGATCCGTAGAGCTTTGCCCGTTGTGTTGCAAGTGGCACCAGCAAAAAACCATTGTTGACGTACCTGGTCTCTGCGGTTTTTGTCCATGTTGGGCGTGTGCTTATGCAAGGTTGCTAGGATGAGGCCGTGCGAGACAGCGCTAGCTGGCATTCTCCACGTTCCGTCAAACCGTTTACCTTCGAGGTGTTTTTATGAAATACATGCTGACCGCTATCGTCTCCGCATTGATGCTGGTGTCTGCTCCTTCATTTGCCGGCAGCCACGGTGGCGGCAAAATGGACGACAAGAAAGTGGACTGCAGCAAAAAAGAAAACGAAAAAGACAAGGCTTGCGAAAAGAAGAGCTGATTGTCTTTGGCCCTACCCAAAAGCCCCGCAAGGGGTTTTTGGGTATCTGGTGAGGCCGATAAAAAGGTTCTGGACTATGCCAAACCAAAATGAAGCCGAACTTGGTCTTCCATCAGTTGACGGCACTCTTCTTCACAGCGGCCGTTGAGTCTGTCGAATATCTCCCTGGAAATCGGGCGAAATGCCTGCATGACAGCAGGGTCAAAGTGATGCCCTGTTTCCTCATCGAGTAGATTCATTGCTACTTCAAATGGCATAGGTTCCTTGTACGGTCGTTTGGAACACAGTGCGTCAAAGACATCAGCTACCGCAAATATTCTGGCGGGGAGGGGGATAGCGGGGCCAGATTGCTGACGAGGGTAGCCGGTGCCGTTCCATTTTTCATGATGGCCGGCCACCACCGAGCCAGCTTTCTCCAGCCAGCCGATGCCGCTCAAAATTTCCTCTCCCTGATCGACGTGCGTGCGCATGATCGTCATTTCCTCATCGTTTAGTTTGCCCGGCTTAAGCAGAATGGCATCCGGTATGCCGATTTTTCCGATGTCATGCAAAAAGCTACCTGCGATCAGAGCCTGCATTTCACGCCCCTGCAGACCCAAACGCTCACCAATGCGGGCTGCGATCCAGGCGACCCGGTAATTGTGCGCTCCGGTGTCAGAGTCACGCTTGGCAATGGACCGGCCCAGGGCTTCCATCATCGACACATGTGAATCCAGTACTTCGCGCGCCTTGCGTTCATTGTCTGCAGATAAGTGGACGACGACGGGGTAGATGGCGGCACCGCACAGCAATGCGGCCAAACCCACCAATACCGCGACGCTCAAGGCATCAGACACCATCCGGGTTTGTTGCCATTCAGGAACAACACGCACGCCCTCAAAATAACCTGTGATGGCGGATTGGGGATTGTCCCTTTGCTCTCTCAGCGGCACAAAAACACGCAGGCCCCAGCGTTGATCGGGTAGTTGGACGCTTTC
>JBEEJZ010000146.1:0-15663 GCA_041168905.1 Pseudomonadota bacterium
TTCGACGAACTTCCACTTTGGCACATTAGTGCCGTTGCCGCGAGACCCCC
Source organism: Pseudomonadota bacterium (assembly GCA_041168905.1). Taxonomy (GTDB): domain Bacteria; phylum Pseudomonadota; class Gammaproteobacteria; order Burkholderiales; family Burkholderiaceae_C; genus JBEEJZ01. Next base: position 51 of record JBEEJZ010000146.1, read on the forward strand.
GACTGTTCAAGGTTCATGGGCTCTCGCTGGCTCCAGCACGGTAGGTGGAGACGTCCATGCCATCTGCAAAACTCAGATCAGTGTTGGGTGCTGGCCTGAGATGAATTTTGCAGGGGTGACGAATTAGTTTTCTCTTAGGAGAAGCAGCTAAAAGGCAGTGCAATTCGACGCGAAAGTTTTGGGCTAATATTCCAGCAATGATGCGTTACACGCCTCGCGGATACGACTCACGGCGGCCGAATTATTTGACTTGCATATTTTTTCGTCCTCAGACCTGCAGGATTTTAATGCTTCATCTGTACATGATGGACGCCGAATAGACGGTGTACACTCGTCGCAATCAAACGTGCGACCATCTAATTGAACTTGGGGATACGTTCCGGATATTGTACTAAACCTATTTCCATTCATATCCGCCTTGCAATTCCGATGAAATCTAGGAAGATTTTCCACTGCTATATTCTTTGACAACGCATTCGCTAACATGCGTATGTTTAATAAGTTATATTGTAGATCTATTTCTTCAGGTGACAGTTCTCGAGCGCACTGTGCGCTGCGATTTGAACATGCAACTAGCGAAAAAATAGATATAAGTATGAATACATATCTATTTATATAATGGTTGACAACAAATTTGTTCATGTGTGTTTAATTCTTCAAGTTTATAAATAATTGAGATTTGGATAACCTGATCATAGATGGGGTGCCAAGTCGGAAAATTAAAATAGGCTATTTTCGCGTGAAAAAACTGAGTGTGACGCCGTCGTATCATTTTCGTAAAATTTCGGTATAAAAGATTAGGCGGATTCAAGTACGAGGTGCAACACGGTTTAACGAGGCGTGAAACACCTAGTGTGGTGTCTTGAATCCGAGCCTCTTTCTGGGCCGGTGATTCAATTTGTTCTGGATCATATTCAACTCCTCATCGGTGACAGTTTCCATTCGCCGTTTCTTTGGGATGTACTGGCGCAACAACCCGTTGAAGTTTTCGTTGCTGCCGCGCTGCCAGCTGCAATACGGATCGGCAAAGTAGGTCTGGATGCCCAGCACATGATCGATGTCCAAACTGGCACTTAATCACCCTAAACGGTAGCTCCACCTTGGCCCGAATACTGGCCTTGAGCTTCTCCAGCTGCTCCTTGAGCGCATTAACCGGTCTGCTCTTGTCCATGGCCTTGCGCTGGACTGGCATCATGGCAATCTGCCAATCCACATCCGGGTGCTGCGCTTGGATCTCTTGGCGCTTTTCAACACCACGGTAACCCGAGTCTGCAAAGTCCACTTCTTCATCGCCATGTTAAGCGCCAATCTCTATCAATACCGCGTAATGCCCATGAGCTTGAGAATTATTTCTTGGAATCTTTTGAACTGCACGGCAAACTCTTCTAACGGAATATTTAGTTTTATTGTCAGAGAATTGTGTTCCGGAAATTGCTGCTCCTGATTCGTTTGTGAATAAATCAGGTCTCATACACATTGAGGTATAAATCATAAACGTGCGAATTGACTTTTCATGCGATCTTCGTGCGCCCAAAAAATCTATATCTTCTTGTATTAGTCGAGATGACGATCTATGATGCTTGACTTCTATAACTGATTTAACTTGACCAAAAGAAAATACATCTTCTTTGTATTTTTTTGATGGTTGGTAAATGATGATGTCTGATCGAGTTCTGGAGTCTTTAATAAGATTATCGTTTTGGTATTCAGGTATGTTTCGATACATAACCTCAGTATCGATGCTCAGGTTTTTTTCAAGATGGCGCCTCATGAGGTCGCGCAGGGTTAGCGTAATAGCACCTTCTGATAAAGAGCGTCTTTCACCCATTATTTCCTGCATGCCGAGCCAGTAAGCTGTACCTTGCAATACAGGTGTTACCCAATTTGGTAGAGGTTCCATGATAGAGATGATGTATATATTTTAATATGAAATTTAATAGCAACCTATTGAAGAGCCGTGGGCCAAATATTTATGACCATCGCTGTATATATTATCAATAATACATCTAACGGGTCCTACGACAGTGTTTGCAATAATTTCACAGGCTCCAGCAAAGCCTTCTTTGGGCCTTGATGGTGTTGAAAAGCTAGCGACGAAATGGACGGAGCTCGGAGGTATTTCTCTACTGTCGGCAATAAATTTTCTCAAACCATTCGATAAATCTTGAACTTTACTGCAATAATTTAAAACTGGCTCCATTTTTGCAAACTGTGCGTATGTAGATGTGGCCGCAGAAAATGTCAATAAAATAATAAAAAAGTTAGCTAAGAGTGGTATTTGTATTTTCATTTAAAGTATATTTTTTTTCAAATAAATGTTAATGAAAATTTCTTATTTGATAATTTTATTGGTTAACCTATAGTTACCCCGTATCATATCTTTGGATATCAAGAAAATAGAGTAATCGTAATTGAATGTAATTTTCCCGCTTGTCTTGAGTAGCTCCAACCCATCGAGGTCATTGAGATTTCCTGCGTAATCATCCATGCAAATAAAATTATCATCTCCATATAATAAATAAAATTCATCTTTGCTTGTTACAAAAGATGAATAGGCGCCTCCGCAATGATTTCCAACATTTTTTGGAATTAGCCATAACTGGTAACCATTGTTTTGTAGAAAGGGCAGGTGAAGATACTTTTTTAATTTTTCGTCGTCTTCGCTGTCGAATTTGGATTTTTCGATACTGTAAAACGTTGATTTTGTATAATAAGATTCATTGTTAGAGAATTGAAATTTAGTAATTCCAAGTTCGTTTTTTGTAACATTTGTTGGGCCAAATTTGGCTACTGCGCCGTCTATTATTTTTATGGGACCGAAGTTTGTATTTAGGTTTGCTATTGTGCTTTGGTTTTTGGCTGTTTGATTGGTTATGTATTCTTTTATTTTTTCATAATTACTTACAAGTGCTATTGATGTTGGTATTGTTATAGACGTTAGTGCAACAACAATATATCTTTTTGAACTGTTGTTTTTTATAGAATAATCTGTATCGTGTTTGAATTTTGATTGTATTTCTTTGGATGCATTGTTTGATTCACTTGGTGAATTGCTGGAGTTATGTGAATTTTCTGCTTCTTTGGTGTGATTTTGATTGTCATTAGCGTACCCACGTTGCACGCCAGTAATAACGTTGCCAATCGTGTCCCCAGTATTTCTTTGGCTTAATCCGGTTGGAGATCCGATGACTGGATCTGCCAAGCTTTTATCTTTTGGCCAAATCGACCAAACAAATGCTACCAGCCAAAGAATTCCGCCTGATATGCCTCCTCCAAAAAAACCAAGTAGCAAAATTATCCATTTATAAGAATGTTTTCTTTTGAACGCTATCGCGCCGGGAATAATTAAAATTATTGCCGCAAGAATTAGCAAAAATATGCTAAGATTTAAAAATAATTCTAAAATATTCATTTTAATTTCGTTTTATTATTGAGCGCAATCTTGCAATGCTTTTGTTAATTTATCAATCATTCTAAATAAATTAATTCCGGCTGATGTATCACCCAATGCTGCTTTTTTGTAAATAGACTTTTCCTCATTGGTCAGCGCTCGCTCAAGATTTCTTGCATTGCATGAACATATTTTTTCATGATACTTTCCTTCTTTTATGCATCCTTGGTATGAAAATTCTTCAAATTCAGATCGAGTAGAGCAGCCAGGAGTCGCCGCAATTAAAATTGCTAAAGTGCAAATAAATTTATACATGATTTTTAAGGTTTATATATCTATTGCAAATTTAATTCGGCGATGAGAAGTGGTATTTAGTGATTTACATCTTTACCACAGTGTTTGCAAATTGAGGCTTTTTCTTTAATTTTCTCTTTGCAGTGAGGGCAAGTTTTTGTTTTTCCTTTGGTCCCAATAAAAATTGCGCCACCAATGATTGCTGCAAACAAAGTTATATCAATAATTTTTTCTCTATTGGCATCTCTTTCATAGGCCGAGTTAATGTCAATCGCTGCGCTTGCTAGTCGAGTGTAATCATCAGAGTATGCGTGTGTGTTGGTTGGAACTGATGATAGGAAAATAATAATTTTAAATATAAAAATAGTTGCGGTTTTGTATTTAAACTTCGCTTTAATGTGAAAGTTTTTTCTTGATTGATTTGACTGTGTCAAAGTATTCATGATTAATTATTTGATCGTTTTATGGGTACTTAAATTTTTCAATCGGGTCAAACTCAAGGGCCGTGTCTTATGGGAGGGGATGCAGACTTGTTCCAAGTCCTCTCGCGCAAAGTCAGGATTTCTGTCAGATTGCGGAATCGTTCAGGTTGCGAGCCGAACCTGTTTTTGTGGTGGAGCGAATAAGCGAAAAACTTGCTGCCCAAGGGCAGCTTCCCTTGAAGCACAGTGGCACCCACAGCCCCACCGGCGATGTGTGACCCGTGATATGACCGACTGCCTGTGATGCCACCCGGTGGCTCGTAGTGCTTCATCCCCGCCCTCCCTGCGATAGATTGAGTTACAGAATAGTTAATTTGAATGCGTAACTAAAAATAATTGTTACGCCGAGAGTCGTCCAAGTCAATAGCTTCGTCCCATGGAAGAAGCAAAAACTTTGTTTGCGCAGCGGTTACGTTCTGCGATGGAGGCTGCGGGTTATGCGGCCAAGCCAGCTGTGCTGGAGCGGGAGTTCAACACCCGCTACTGGGGCAAGCCCATGACGCTGCACGGTGTGCGGCGCTGGCTGGTGGGCGAGACGCTGCCCTCGCAAGACAAGCTGGTGGTGTTGGCCGAGTGGCTGGGGGTGCAGCCCCAGGACTTGCGCTATGGCGCGGAGTTGCCGAACCGTGTTGAGGAGCGCCGGGCGCGATGGGATGCTGGCGTAGGCTACGAGGAGCGCGAGGTTTTTGAGGCCTTCCTTCGCCTGCCGGTAACGCAGCGCCGCGTGGTGCGCGACCTGATCCTGACCTACGCCAAGGTGTGGGCGCCCAAATAGGGCGGTCGGCGCTGGAGACAATGGCGACTGATTGAGTTTTTCAAGAAATCACCCATGCGCTCCGTTCCCCTCACCATCCTGTTGCTCACAGCCAGCAACGTGTTCATGACTTTTGCGTGGTATGCCCACCTCAAGGAGCTGAGCCAGAAGCCCTGGATCATCGCGGCCCTGGTCAGCTGGGGCATTGCGTTTTTTGAGTACATGCTGCAAGTGCCGGCCAACCGCATTGGGCACCAGGTTTTGTCGGTGGGGCAGCTGAAGATCCTGCAAGAGGTGATCACGCTCTCAGTGTTTGTGCCTTTTGCGGTGTTCTACCTGAAGGAGCCTTTGAAGCAGGACTATTTGTGGGCGGGGCTGTGTCTGTTGGGCGCGGTGTATTTTGTGTTTCGCGGCAAGCTCAATGGCGGGTGATGGATGTGTAACTGGTGCGCGAGAGCAATGCCCATGCGCCAGCCCCTGACCAGCTGCTCGCTATAATTTGCTTTCCGAGGAGCGCTGCAGTTGCGTGGCATCAGACCATGCAATGAGGCTCGGAACACCCCGTTTCCAACCGCGCTCACCCACTGAAATCGACGTGCGGTGAGTTCCATGCGGATATTCCCCGTCGTTCAGTGGTTCAACTTTGCCGGAGCCACTTTTCATGAACGCAGTTCTCAAGCCCGTTTCTACTTCCAACGACTACATCATTGCCGACCTGGGTCTGGCTGACTGGGGTCGCAAGGAGCTCAACATTGCCCAGACCGAAATGCCCGGTCTGATGGCCATCCGTGAAGAATTTGCCGCCGCCCAGCCCCTGAAGGGCGCCCGCATCACCGGTTCCTTGCACATGACCATACAGACTGGTGTGCTGATCGAAACCTTGCAGGCGCTGGGTGCCGATGTGCGCTGGGCCTCGTGCAACATCTTCTCCACCCAAGATCACGCTGCCGCTGCCATTGCGGCCAAGGGCACCCCGGTGTTTGCCATCAAGGGCGAGAGCCTGGCCGACTATTGGGATTACACCCACCGCATCTTCGAATTCAGCGGCGCCAAGGGCACGCCCGAGGAAGGCCCCAACATGATTCTGGACGATGGCGGTGATGCCACGTTGCTGATGCACCTGGGCACCCGCGCTGAAACCGACGCCAGCCTGCTGGCCAACCCCGGCAGCGAAGAAGAGACTTGCCTGTTCAACGCCATCAAGGCCAAGCTGGCCCAGGACGGCACCTGGTACAGCCGTCGCCTGAAAAACATCATCGGCGTGACCGAAGAAACCACCACGGGCGTGCTGCGTTTGAACGAGATGTCGGCCAAAGGCAGCTTGAAGTTCCGCGCCATCAACGTGAATGACTCTGTAACCAAGAGCAAGTTCGATAACTTATACGGCTGCCGCGAGTCGTTGGTGGACTCCATCAAGCGTGCCACCGACGTGATGATTGCCGGCAAAGTGGCGGTGGTGGCTGGCTATGGTGATGTGGGCAAGGGCTCTGCCCAGGCACTGCGCGCCCTGAGCGCCCAGGTGTGGGTGACCGAGATCGACCCGATCAATGCTTTGCAAGCCGCCATGGAAGGCTTCAAGGTCGTGACCATGGAATACGCTGCCGACAAGTGCGACATCTTCGTGTCGGCCACCGGCAACAAGAACGTGATCCGCTACGAACACATGGCCGCCATGAAAGACGAAGCCATCGTCTGCAACATTGGCCACTTCGACAACGAAATCGACGTGGCATCGCTGGAAAAACTGCAGTGGGACGAGATCAAGCCTCAGGTCGATCACGTCATCTTCCCTGATGGCAAGAAGATCACCTTGCTGGCCAAGGGCCGTCTGGTGAACCTGGGTTGCGCCACCGGCCACCCCAGCTTTGTGATGAGCTCCAGCTTTGCCAACCAGACCATCGCCCAGATCGAGCTGTTCACCAAGCAAGACCAATACGAGTCTGGCAAGGTCTATGTGCTGCCCAAGCACCTAGACGAAAAAGTGGCACGTCTGCACCTGAAAAAGGTCGGTGCCATGCTGACCGAGCTGAGCGATGAGCAGGCCGCCTATATCGGCGTGAGCAAGAACGGCCCCTACAAAGCCAACACCTACCGCTACTGATGCGCGCTGACCAACTGCTGCTGCAACGCCAGCTGGCGACCTCCCGCGCCCAGGCGCAGCGCCTGATTGCATCGGGAGTGCGCTGGCGGCCGGATACGGCTGCTGAGGCGGCCTGGAAGACAGTCGGCAAGAACAGCGACGAGCTGCCCGTGGATGCCCACCTTGAACTGCTGGACGTGGCCGAGGCGCGCTATGTGTCTCGCGGCGGCCTGAAGCTCGAAGGCGCCTTGAAGGCGACCGGCGTTACGGTTGCAGGCCAAACCTGCCTGGATGTGGGGCAGTCCACCGGGGGCTTTACCGATTGCCTGCTGCAGCACGGCGCGAGCCGTGTGGTGGGTGTGGATGTGGGCCAGGGGCAGCTGCACCCAGCCATGCGGGCGCATCCGCTGGTGGTGGCGCTGGAGCACATCAACGCACGCGAGCTGTCTGTTGACGACATCCTCGCGGCCATTGAGGACCACGATGCGGATGCGGGCCCTGATGACGAGGGCACCGCCTTTGACGGGCAGTTTGATGTGATCGTGGGTGACCTCTCATTTATTTCGCAAACGCTGGTGCTGCCCGCGCTGGTGCCTATGCTCAGGGTGGACGGGCACTTGCTGATGCTGGTAAAGCCTCAGTTCGAGCTGCAACCGGGGCAGGTGGGCAAGGGCGGCATCGTGAAAGATGCCAGCCTGTATGCCTTTGTGGAGAACCGGATTCGGGACTGCCTGGCGGAGCTGGACATGAAGGTGCTGCACTGGATGGACAGCCCCATCACCGGCGGCGATGGAAACCGAGAGTTTTTTGTGCATGCCGTGCCCCAGCCTGCGTGACCCTCAGAAACTGATTGAAGATGGATTGGAGTTGCGGCCATGAGCCAGACCAAGTTGCCCCTGAGCATTGAGTTTTTTCCACCCAAGACGCCCGAGGGTGTCGAGAAGCTGCGTGTGGTTCGCCAGGAGCTTTATGCCCTCAAGCCCGAGTTTTGCTCGGTCACCTTTGGGGCCGGAGGCTCCACCCAGGCGGGCACCTTTGCCGCAGTCAAGGACATCCTGGCCGAAGGCGTGAGCGCGGCTTCCCACTTCTCGTGCATCGGTGCCACCAAGGCCACCGTGCGTGAGCAATTGGCCACACTTAAAGCCATGGGTGTGAAGCGCCTGGTGGCCCTGCGTGGCGATTTGCCCAGCGGCTATGGTGCCGGCGGCGAGTTTCAATATGCCAACGACCTGGTGGCTTTCATCCGTGCCGAGACGGGCCGCGACTTTCACCTGGAAGTGGCCGCCTACCCCGAGGTACACCCGCAGGCCAAGTCTCCCGCGGCTGATTTGCAGGCCTTTGCGGCCAAGGCCAAGGCGGGTGCCGACTCGGCCATTACCCAGTATTTCTACAACTCGGACGCCTACTTCCGTTTTGTGGAAGAAACCGATGCCCTGGGCCTGAGCGTGCCCGTGGTGCCCGGCATCATGCCCATCACCAGCAGCACGCAGCTGATGCGTTTCAGCGATGCCTGTGGCGCAGAAATTCCACGCTGGATACGTTTGCGGCTGCAGTCGTTTGGCGATGACATCGCGTCCATCAAGGCCTTTGGTCTGGATGTGGTGACTGATTTGTGCGAGCAGTTGCGTGCCGGTGGTGTGCCGGGGCTGCACTTCTACAGCATGAACCAGAGCGCAGCCACCCTGGAAATTTGTAAGCGATTGGGCTATCTGGGCTGAAATTAATGGACCTATCAGGAGGTCCTGAGCATTACGCCTGGGCCTTGCGGTTGACCAGGTAAATGCCCGGCAGCACCATGGCCATGCCCCAGGCGTGATACAGGTGCAAGGGCTCGCCCAGCACTAGCCACGCAGCACCGGCAGCAAAAATGGGCGACAAATACAGCACGACGCTCACGCGTGCGGCGCCCAACTCACGTTGCATGACGGCATAAGCCAGATAAGCACCGTAGCCCGGAAATACCGCTGCCACCAGAATGAGCCCCAGGCCGGGCGCGGTGAGGATGGGAAGTGGGTTGTGCCAGATTTCATAAGCGGTAAACGGCAGCATGACGGCCACACCCGACCAGCCGATCACTGCCAGGCGTGCGCTGGCGCTCAAGGGACTGGGCCATTTTTTCAGCAGCAGGGCATATGCCGTCCATGAGGCGGTACAGGCCAGAATCCACACGTCGCCGGGCACCCATTGCACACTGCTCAGAGTGGACCACTGTCCTTTAAGGACGACATGCAGCACACCTGTCAATGCCAGGGCCACGCCGGCCAGTTGCAGGGCGCTCAGTCGTTCTTTCAGCCAGATGGCTGATGCGGCAACGATGAGCACGGGCGCGACGCTGTAGATCAGTGCAATATTGAGCGCAGAAGTGGTCTGGCCTGCGATGTACACCCAGGCGCCGCAGATCCACATGCCCAGCCCACCCAGTACCGCGTAGCGTCGCCACTCGGCCGCGATGTGGCGTCGGTGTTGCCACAACTCCTGCCAATGCCCCAGGCTGAACAGCAGCCCCGCCAACAGCCATCGGCCTGACGCCAGAGCGTGTGGCGCAATCACCCCGGGCGCACTACGCGCCACCAGATAGTTAACCGACCAGATGGCCGGCGTGATGAGCAGCAGGGCATAAACCCATTGCGGTGGGCGGGATGGGGTCATTCAGGCCCGGGCGTCACCCCAGCGCAGCTGGATGGTGTCGTCACCTCGGTAAAGCGTTTCGCCTGAGCGGTCTACGCAGTAATTGGGCGAGACGATCATCTCGCTGAAATGCATATCCGCCGCAATCCGCGTGTACTCAAAAAGTATGCTGCGGGTGACTTTGGCGCCTGAGCGGACGACGCTGCCGTGGCCGATCCAGCAGGGGCCGACGATGCTTGCGCCGGGTTCGATCTTGACGCTGGAGCCCAAATACACTGGCCCTTGAATGTTGACCTGATCCCATGCTACGGAGGTGTTCAGGCCCACCCAGATGCCGGGTCTGATCTCCCGTCCCGGCATGTTCATCTCGGCCACTTCTCCCTTCAGCACACGCTGCAACACTGACCAGTAGTCGCTGACCCGGCCGATATCGATCCAGTTGAAAGGGCGGGTTTGGGCGAAAAAGGGCAGTTTCTCGGCCACCAGTTGTGGAAACAGCTGGGAGCCGATGTCGTAGTTCTGGCCCGGCGGGACTTTTTTGAGCACCTCTGGCTCGAAGATGTAGATGCCGGTGCTCGCCAACGTGGACTTGGCATCAAAGGGCTGTGGTTTTTCCTGAAAGGACTGGATTTGCCCATCTTCGCTGGCCACCACTATGCCGTAGTTTTGCACCTCGTTGAGCGGCACATCCAGTGTCACCACACTGGCCAAAGCGCCTTTTTGGCGATGTTCGTCCAGGGCTGCCGTGATGTCCAGGTCAATGATGGCATCACCGCACAGCACCAGGGTGGTCTCGTCAAAGAAGCCGCTGAAATCCTGGATGCGGCGCATGCCGCCGGCCGATCCCATCGGCTTGGGAATGACATCGCCGTGGTCCCGCACGCCCTCGTAGGCGTAGCCGATCTGCACGCCCCAACGATGGCCGTCGCCGAAGTACTGCTCGATCTTGTGATGGTGGTAGGCCACGTTCACCATGATCTCTGTGATGCCGTGGCGCGCCAGGTGCTCGATCAGGTATTCCATTACGGGCTTACCCAAGATGGGCACCATGGGTTTGGGCAGGTCTTTGGTGAGCGGGCGTACCCGGGTGCCCTGGCCAGCCGCCAGAATCATGCCTTTAGCCATGGCGCAACTCCTTGGTCATCGCTTGAAACGAGCCCCCAGCCGCATCCTTGGCCGATAGCTTGGGGCCCTGGTTCATGGCCGGCCAGGCAATCGCCAGCGTGGGGTCGTTCCAGGCGATGCAACGCTCGTGTTCCGGAGCGTAGTAATCGGTGGTCTTGTACAGAAATTCGGCACTGTACGACAGCACCACAAAACCGTGAGCCAGACCCGGCGGTACCCACAGCTGACGCTTGTTGTCGGCAGACAGTATCTCGCCGACCCACTGCCCAAAGGTGGGCGAATCAGGGCGTATGTCCACGGCCACATCGAACACTTCGCCAGCCACCACACGCACCAGCTTGCCCTGAGGCTGTTGCACCTGGTAATGCAGACCCCGCAGCACGCCCTGTGCCGACTTGGAGTGGTTGTCCTGCACAAAATCCAGGTTCAGGCCGGTGGCCTGGTTGAAGGCACGTTGATTGAAGCTCTCAAAGAAAAAGCCGCGCTCGTCGCCAAAGACCTTGGGTTCGATCAGCAGGACATCGGCAATGGCGGTGGGAGTTGCTTTCATCAGTACACCTTGTGGGTCAACAGCCCCATCAGATATTTGCCGTAGCCCGACTTGGACAGCGGTGCGGCCAGCTTTTCGAGCTGTGCGTCGTCGATCCAGCCGTGGCGCCAAGAGATTTCTTCCGGAGAGGCCACTTTCAGGCCCTGGCGGTTTTCGATGGTGTAAATGAACTGGCTGGCTTCGAGCATGGACTCGTGCGTGCCGGTGTCCAGCCAGGCGTAGCCTCGGCCCATGGTTTGCACATCGAGCTGGCCTTGTTCAAGGTACATGCGATTGAGGTCGGTGATCTCAAGCTCGCCGCGTGCCGAGGGGCGCACTTGTTTCGCCAGCTCCACCACTTGGGCGTCGTAAAAATACAAGCCGGTGACGGCGTAGCGCGACTTCGGAGCCTTGGGCTTTTCTTCCAGGCTGATGGCGCGGCCCGTGGCGTCAAACTCAACCACGCCATAGCGCTCGGGGTCTTGCACTGCGTAGGCAAACACGGTGGCGCCCGTGCTGCGCTCGTTGGCCTTGTGCAGCAGGGCCGCAAAGTCGTGGCCGTAAAAGATGTTGTCGCCCAGCACCAAGGCGCTGGGGGCACCATCCAGAAATTGCTCACCAATCAAAAAGGCCTGCGCCAGACCGTCGGGCGAGGGCTGAACGGCATAACTCAGTTGCAGGCCCCACTGGCTGCCATCGCCCAGCAGCTGTTCGAAGCGCGGCGTGTCTTGCGGCGTGGAGATGATCAGCACCTCGCGTATGCCGGCGAGCAGCAAGGCGCTCAGCGGGTAGTAGATCATGGGCTTGTCGTAGATGGGCAGCAACTGCTTGCTGACCGCCTGCGTGGCCGGGTACAGGCGGGTGCCTGATCCGCCGGCCAGGATGATGCCCTTGCGGGCGGGGCGCTGTGCCTGGCCTTGAGTGCTTGTTTGTTGTGTCATGGCGTTTTCTCCCCGGTGATTTCTGTCAGCATGCGATCGACCTGCACTTGCCAATCAGGCAGCTGCAGTCCAAAGGCCGATTGCAGTCGATGTGTGTTGAGCCTCGAATTCAATGGGCGGCGCGCCGGCGTGGGGTAGCTGGAGGTGGGGATGGCGCCGACCTGGTCCGGCCCAGCCTTGAGGGCCCAGCCGAGAGCCTGGGCTTTGGCCAGCACGTGCTTTGCATAGCCGTGCCAGCTGGTTTCGCCTGCGGCTACGCAATGGTAGGTTCCGGCCAGGTCGGGCCGCGCGCGCGCCGCCTGAATGGCATGGGCCGCCACATCGGCCAGCAGTTCTGCCGAGGTGGGGGCGCCGATCTGGTCGCTGATCACATTGAGGCTGTCGCGTTCACGCGCCAGGCGCAGCATGGTCTTGGCAAAGTTGCCGCCGCGTGCGCCATAGACCCAGCTGGTACGCAGGATCAAGTGGTTCTGGCAAACCGCCCGGATGCGCAGCTCGCCTTCCAGTTTGGTTTGACCGTAAACATTGACGGGGGTGCAGGCGTCGGTTTCTGACCATGCGCTCGAGCCCATGCCATCGAACACGTAATCCGTGGAGTAGTGCACCAGCCAGGCGCCCAGTTTCTCGGCCTCACTGGCCAGCACACCGGGTGCCAGTGCATTGAGGGTGCGGGCCAGATCGGGCTCGGACTCGGCCTTGTCGACGGCGGTGTGCGCCGCCGCGTTGACGATGACATCAGGCGCGACCGTCCGTACCGTCTGGGCCAGGCCCTCCAGGTCGGTAAGGTCGCCACAGAGCTGTTGGGGGTTGCTGGCACTGTTTCTGCCCAAGGACACCAGCTCACCCAGCAGGCACAAGGAGCGTTGCAATTCCCAGCCCACTTGTCCATCTTTGCCCAGTAGGAGGATTTTCATGGCCTGACCTCAGGCTCGGGCGGTGGGGGTGGCGATGCCTGCGTCTGCGCTGTTGTCGCCGTACTGCCTGCTGACCCAGTCGCGGTAACCGCCGCTTTGCACCTGCGCCACCCAGTCGGCGTGTTCCAGGTACCACTGCACGGTTTTGCGGATGCCAGTTTCAAAGGTTTCAGCGGGCTTCCAGCCCAATTGCTGTTCGATCTTGCGGGCATCAATGGCATAGCGGCGGTCGTGACCAGGTCGGTCGGTCACATAAGTGATCTGGCTCTTGTAGGGCTGGCCGTCCGCGCGGGGCTGGAGTTCGTCGAGCAGGGCACAGACGGTGTGCACGATCTCGATGTTGGGTTTTTCGTTCCAGCCGCCCACGTTGTAGGTCTCGCCCAGGGTGCCCGCCTCCAGTACGCGCCGGATGGCGCTGCAGTGGTCCTTGACGTATAGCCAGTCGCGAATCTGCATGCCATCGCCATACACCGGCAAAGGTTTGCCGGCCTGGGCGTTGACGATCATCAAGGGGATGAGCTTTTCCGGAAAGTGATAAGGGCCGTAGTTGTTGCTGCAGTTGGTGGTGAGCACCGGCAGGCCGTAGGTGTGGTGGTAGGCCCGCACCAGGTGGTCGCTGGCTGCCTTGCTGGCCGAGTAGGGGCTGTTGGGCTCATAACGGTGGTTTTCCGTGAAGGCCGCATCCGTTGGGCCCAGTGAGCCGTACACCTCGTCAGTGGAGACGTGCAGGAATCTGAAGTTGGCCTTGGCCGAATCAGGCTGAGCGCCCCAGTAGGCCCGCACGGCTTCCAGCAAGCCAAAAGTGCCGACGATGTTGGTCTGGATGAATTCCCCGGGGCCCAGGATGGAGCGGTCGACGTGACTCTCTGCAGCGAAGTTCAAAACCGCACGGGGTTGGTGCTGCCTCAGTAGCTGGCTGACCAGGGCGCTGTCGCCAATGTCGCCTTGCACAAAGATGTGGCGTGCGTCGCCATCCAGGCTACTGAGGTTGTGGCGGTTGCCGGCGTAGGTGAGCTTGTCGAGGTTGATCACCGGCTCATCCGACAGGGCCAGCCAGTCGAGAACGAAGTTGCTACCGATGAAGCCGGCTGCGCCGGTCACGAGGATGGTCATTTGATATTTCTCCCGACTACGAGTCTTTAACTATCCACCAACTTGCCCCGTTCTTTGTGACGGATATGTGAAATTGGCGGGTATTGGCGGTCAATATCTATTTTCACCCACCCGATTCCAGCCCAAACGCGGCGTTGGTGTCTTGGCCAAGCAAACTAACCATCTCTGGCAAAGCCGCCTGAAGTGAGGCCTTCAGAGTATGCGGTGGGTTGATGACGAACATGCCGCTGGCTGGCAGCCCGGGCCTCTGGGTATCTCCGTTCGCGTCAGCGATGATCTTGCTGGATTTGACGGTGAGCGATGCGTTTAGCCAGCTCTTGCCGGCTTTATTGGCCAAGGTGCGTAGTTTGCGCGGCAGATCGTGCGCCTCTGGTCGGGGAATCAGGGGGTACCACACCAGATAGGTGCCTGTGGCAAAGCGTTTGAGGGCGTCTGCCACCATGTCCGCAACGCGACCGTAGTCGCTTTTGAGTTCATAACTGGGGTCGCACAGCAGCATGGCGCGGCGTGCGGGTGGCGGCAAAAACTTCTTGATGCCTTCAAAGCCATCTTCCCGCAGCACGGCTACCTGGCGGCCCGCGTCCAGCTGAGCAATATTGGCAGCCAGCGTCTTCGCGTCGGTGGGGTGCAGCTCAAACAGCTTGAGCTTGTCACGCTCTCGTAACAGTCGCTGAATCATGAACGGCGAGCCAGGGTAGACCTTGTGACTGCCCTTGTTATTGAAGCTGGCGACCATCTCGAGGTAGCCCAGTAGCGCGGGCGACTTGATGGTGGGTGCGACCTCGGGTGCTTGCAGGCGCTTGACGCCTTGGGCAGCTTCGCCGCTGGTTTCAGCATAATCGCCGTCCAGTCTGTACAGACCGGCACCTGCATGGGTGTCGAGCACTGTCAGTACCGTGTCCTTCTCAATCAGGTATTGAAGCGTGGCGACCAGGACCGTGTGCTTGAGCACATCTGCATGGTTGCCGGCGTGAAAAGCGTGGCGGTAACTGAACATCTTCAAATGGTAACCCGAAGTGTTCGCTCTTTCGTATAATCGCGGGCTTCGCAGCGCTTTTGTGACTCCGCGGCGAAGATGCCTGGCGTCAAACCCAAAGGCAAAACCCACCTAAGAGATTCCCTTCAGAGGAAAACCGACCGTGGAAAAGAGTCGCAAGGATTCCAACCCCTTAGGTTGGGCAAACCCTCTTGAAGAGAAAACTCATGACCAAAACGTTCAGCGCCAAACCCGCTGACGTGACGCACGAGTGGTTTGTGATTGACGCGACCGATAAGGTCCTCGGACGAGTAGCCAGCGAAGTTGCTCTCCGTTTGCGCGGCAAACACAAGGCCATTTACACGCCTCACGTCGATACCGGTGAC
>JBEEJZ010000147.1:0-7192 GCA_041168905.1 Pseudomonadota bacterium
ACCACCGAGGGCGCAATCAGCGGCAGCACCACATGCCTGAAGCCTTGCCACGGTGTGGCCCCCAGGTCCCGGGCTGCCTCTTCGTAGGCTGGGTTGAAGCGGTTGAAGATGGCAAACATGATCAGCAGGCCAAAGGGCAGGGTCCAGGTCAGGTGGGCGCCCAGCGCCGAGGTGTACAGGCCCAGGGCCGTGCCGTAGTTGTCCAGGGTGTCTTGCAGCTCCAGCGTTTGCAGCAGCCACTTGATGCCTACATCCAGCAAGCGAAACTCCAGACCGATGCCCAGCGACACAATGATCGACGGCATGATCAGGCTGGCCACGACGATGAAGAACAGGGTGTTGCCACCAGCCAGCTTTTTGCGAAACGCCAGGCCGGCCAGCACCGAAAACACCACGGTCAGCGCCATCACCACCAGGCCCAGACCCAGCGAGCGCCACAGTGCTGCGCCAATATCGACCACGCCCAGGCCCTCTGCCAGCTTGTAAAACCAGTGCAGCGACAAGCCGCGCAGCGGGAAGGTCAGTCCACCTTCTGGGCCCTGAAAGCTGAGCACCACGATCACCAGCATGGGCCCGTACATGAACAGTACAAAGGCCGCAAAAAAGGCAGCTAGCAGCCAAAAGGCGGCAGGGCGTTGTTGGGAGGGATTCATAGCTCTTTGCGGATATCGACCAGTCGGGTGAGAGCCCAGATGATCATCAAGACCAGTGCCAGCAGGATCACGGCATTGGCTGCCGCCAGCGGGAACTGAAGGTAAGAGGTTTGCACCTGGATGATCTTGCCGACCGAGGCAATCTGTTGCCCACCCATCACGCCGATGGTGACAAAGTCGCCCATCACGATGGTGATGACGAAGATGGAGCCGATGATGATGCCCGTTCGGCTCAGCGGCACGATCACGCTCCACAGCGTTTGCCAGGCGGTGGCGCCGGCGTCACTGGCGGCCTCCAGCAAGCTGCGGTCGATGCGCATCATCGAGTTGAAGATGGGCACGATCATGAACATGGTGTAGAGGTGCACAAAGGCCAGCACCACAGAAAAATCGGAAAACAGAAACCAGTCCATCGGCTTGTCGACCAGCCCCATGCTGAGCAGGCCCTGGTTCACCAGACCGTTGCGCCCCAGCAGCGGCACCCACGAGATCATGCGGATCACGTTGGAGGTCCAGAACGGAATCGTGCACAGCACAAAGAGCAGGGTTTGCACGCTCTGCGAGCGCACATGAAAAGCCAGAAAGTAAGACACCGTGAAGCCCACCACCAAGGTGATCAGCCAAACCAGAAAGCTGAACTTGAAGGTGGAAAGGTAAGTCTTGAAAGTGACGCACATGTCACCCGGGCTGGCGCAGCCCTCAAACACCGCAAGGTAGTTCTTGAAGGTGAAAGCCGGCAACAGCTCGTATTGGCTGTAATCCCAAAAGCTGACCATCAGGATCAGCCCCAGCGGAACCAAAAAGAACAACACAAACACCGCCGTCAACGGCAAAGCCTGCCACCAGGCCGCAATACTGCGGCCCGGGGCTGGTGCCGAGAGTGAAGTAAGGGTGTTTGTGCTCATAACAATTGCTCGTTAACAGGTGCTACCGCCTGCCCCAGGCAAGCGATGCAAGTACACATCACAGACGAATATTGCCGTCACGGGGTTTTGCCGCCGGGCCGCCCCAAGGCAAAACGCGGCCCCCTTGGGGGGCAGCGAGTACACGCCAGTGACGAGCGTGGGGGCCAAATCAAGCTGCGACGAATTCATTCCACTTCTGGACCATGTAGGCGTTCTCGTCCATCACGGCGTTCCAGCAGGCAATGCCGCCCATGCGGGACTCGTAGCTGCCGCCGTCGCGGCTTTCCCCCTTCTTGGCCAATACATCGCCGCTCGGGCTCTTGATGTCCTGGGTGGCAGGCTTGCCTTCCATCCAGTAGGCCCACTCGTAGGCTTCCATCTTCGCCTTGGCGGTTTCCAGCACGGCGCTGTAGTAACCCTGGCGGTTCAGGTAAGCACCGGCCCAGCCATCCAGGAACCAGTTGATGAACTCGTAGGCGCCATCGAGCTTGCGGCCGGACAGGGTAGCGGGCAAACCAAAGCCGGCAGCCCAGGCGCGATAGCCCTCTTTCAGCGGCTGGAAGTTGCAGGCGATGCCTTTGGTGCGCACGGCCGTGACCGCGGGGCTCCACATCGACTGGATCACCACTTCGCCCGAGGCCATCAGGTTCACCGACTCGTTGAAGTCTTTCCACAGACTGCGGAACTGACCTTGCTTCTTGGCTTCAATCAGGGTCTTGATCGTCAGATCAATTTCCTTCTTGGTCATGTTGCCCTTGTCGGGGTACTTGTAGATGCCCATGGCTTCGACCACCATGGCCGCGTCCATGATGCCGATGGAAGGAATGTTCAGGATGGCTGCCTTGCCCTTGAACTCGGGGTTGAGCAACTCAGCCCAGCTGTTGATGGGGCGCTTGATCAGGTCGGGACGGATGCCCAGCGTGTCGGCGTTGTAGGTGGTGGGAATCAGCGACATGAACTGGGTCGGGCTCTTGGCAAACACCTTGCTCTTCTCGCCTTCCAGGAAGATCACCTTCTTCGGCGCAGTGCCCTGGTCGCCCACGGCCTTGCCCGCCACCATGCCGGTGGTGAACAGGCTGGTGATCTTGTCCGCGTTCTTGATGCGCTTGGTATCGATGCCCTTGAGGTTGCCAGTGGGCACGATGTTCTTGAGCGAGAAGTACTCGGTGTCGATCAAATCAAAGCTGTTGGGTGCGGTCACGGCGCGCTTGGTGACGTCGTCGGTGGTCACGGCCACGTACTGAATCTTGATGCCTGTGTCTTTTTCAAATTTCTCGCCGATGGCTTTGTCCTGGTTCACCGCGGTGCCCAGGTAGCGCAGCACAATTTTTTCTTGTGCATGCACGGCGGGGAACAGGCCCGTGGCCAGGATACCGGCGGTGCCCTTGAGCACCGAGCGGCGCTGCACGCCGGTGGAACCAATGAGCTTGGAATCTTTCAGAGAGTCGGACATGGTGAGAACTCCTTCAGGGTGGGAAAAACTTCTTGCGAAGCGATGGGGGGAAACAAAAACGGATGAAAAGCCTGTTTACAAGGGGTGTGCGGCGTCGGTCGCCCAGCACAGCTGCACCGCGTCACCAACGGCATAAGACTGCTGGGCATACTGGCTCTCAGACAGCATCACCGACCACTCGGCGGTGGCATGGGCCTGGTGACTCATGCTGGGCTTCTGCAGCCCCAGCAGCACATAGGTGCCCTGGTACTCGACATCACTCACGACGGCAGGCAGGCTTTGAATACCCTCAGGCAGGGCACAAGCATCGCGGCTGACTTGGATGTGATCAGTGCGCACGCCCACCTTGCCGGCTGGGGTGTCGATCACGTTGTGTCCCCCCATGAAGCGCGCCACAAATTCGTTGGCCGGGCGGTTGTAGATGGTGTGGGGCGTACCTACCTGCTCGATCACCCCGTGGTTCATCACCACCATGGTGTCGGCCAGGGCCATGGCTTCTTCCTGTGAATGGGTGACGTGCACGAAGGTCAGGCCCAGCTCTTTTTGCCAGCGCCGCAACTCGGCCCGCATCTGGATGCGCAAAAACGGGTCCAGCGCCGACAAGGGCTCGTCCAGCAACAAGGCCCGCGGCTGGTTGATGAGGGCCCGCGCCAGTGCCACACGCTGTTGCTGGCCGCCAGACAACTCGCCAGGCTTGCGTTGTGCCAGGTGCCCCATGGCCACGCGCTCCAGTAGCGCTTGCGCCCGTTGGTGGCGCTCTGCCGTGGGCACGCCTTTCATCTTCAGGCTGAAGGCCACGTTGTCCAGTGCACTGAGGTGCGGAAACAACGCAAAGCTCTGAAACATCATCGCCGTGCCCCGGTCTGCAGCGGGCAGGTGGGTGATGTTGCGGTTTTCCAGCAAGATGTCGCCGCTGCTCACCGACTCATGACCCGCAATCATGCGCAGCGTGGTGCTCTTGCCGCAGCCCGAGGGACCCAGCAGACAACAGTAGCTGCCGGTGGCAATTTTCAGGTTGATGTTGTCAACCGCAGGTTTACCCAAGCCGTAGCTTTTGGTCAGCCCGATGATTTCAATGGCGGCGGTCTTGGGGACGGCGTTGGCGTTCATGCTGACGAATCAGCAAAGGCCGTGCCAGCTTTTGTATGCAATCTTTCGCCGGCTTGTATTCAATATGCACAGAACATGTGCACGGCTCTGCCCTAGTTTGTTTCCGGGCTGTTTATTGGTGCGCGGCGATGCCAGCGTCTGTGGACAGGGCTTGCAGGCTGTGACGAGGTTGCACATAACCCTGCGAGGGGTCCTCTACCGCCCAGGCGCGAATCACGGGTGCTTGTGACTGCACGCTGCCAAAAATGGTAGCGAAGGCCACATCGGCGGCATCCCGCCCCGTGCCAAAGCGCACCAGCCCCATCGGAATCGCCGTGCCGGAAGGGTCGAAGATGTACCAGCGATGGCCCAGATAGGCCTCAACGTAAGCGTGAAAATCCGGAGGGCCCAGGGCGGGGTCTGCGCCGTAGTCGGTGCCAGTGGTGAAGCGCGCTGGTATGTTGAGGGCTCGGCACAGCGCCACCATCAGGTGTGCGAAGTCACGGCAAATGCCCACCCGATCGATCAGGGTGTCAATGGCCGAGGTGCTGGCATTGGAGGTGTTGGGGGTGAAAGTCACATGGCGGTGCACCCAGTCGCGTATGGCCAGCACCCGGCTGTAGCCGTGCTGCAGCCCGCCAAACTCGATGTTGGCCCACTTCAGCAGGCGGTCGGACGGGCAATAGCGACTGGGGTAGATGTAAGACATCACCTCGGGCGGCAGGTCGTGCACGGGTACCTCATTGACCTGGCTGGGGTTGGCCACTTGGTGCACCAGATCAACGGTGGCGCTGTAAGACACGCGCAACTCACCGGGCCAGGCCCGCAGGCGCAAGATGCGGTTGCCGTTGCCCGGGTCGGTGTGTATCTGGGGACTCAGGGCTTGGCTGAGCAGCAACCGCTCATTGCTCACGCGCTGGCAAGCGGTGTGTGCGGCGTGGATGTTGAACACGAAATCGGCCCCGTAGGGGTCGATCTGGTAGGCCAGGTCGAGCTGGAGTTGGATGCTAATCATTGGTGCACGCTAGCACCCCGTGATTGGCCCTTGCCTGAGATTGCGCAAGTAAGGAGCCGCCCCTTTACGCCGGGACGGTGGGCCGCATGCCAGCCAGCAACCACTGCATCAGGTCTTGCACCGGGCGGATCTCGCTGCCAAAAGGCAGACGCCCGGCGCCCCTGAAGAACAGGCCCTTTTGCGCATCGCCTTCCAGCGCATGGCCCAGCTGCTGATCAATACAGAACTGGCCCATGCTGGCCACGCCGTCGCGCAGGCCGCAATGGGCCAGGCAGTCAAACGACATATTGCACTTCTTTTTGAGGTGCGCCGCCGCCTGCAGCTTGGGTTCGATCCGCAGGTATTTCTCCAGCCAGGGGGTCTTGACTGCGCGCGCCGGCAGACCGGCCACGCTGACGAACTCCACCATGTCCTCCGGCTTTGCCTCGGCCAGCACCCGCTTGAACACCGGGTCGGCATCGCACTCCTGAGTCACGGCAAAGGCGGTGCCCAGCTGCACGGCAGAGGCGCCCAGGGCTTGCAAGTGCAGTATGTCTTCCCGGCTTCCCACACCGCCGGCGGCAATCAGGGGAATCTCACGCTCGATGCCGGCCGATTTGAAAAACGCCAGCACCTGCGGAATCACCTCCTCAAAGTCGAAGCGCTTGTCTTGCAGGTCGGCCACCTTGGCCGCACCCAGGTGCCCACCCGCCAGGCGCGGATGTTCGATGACGATGGCATCAGGCAGGCGGCCTTTTTTCTCCCACTTACGCACGATCAGCTGCACGCCACGGGCGTCCGACAGAATGGGTATGAGCGCCGCCTGGGGATGCTCGCGGGCCAGGTCAGGCAGGTCCAGTGGCAGGCCCGCGCCCACCACAATGGCATCCGCACCGCTTTGCAGCGCCTGTCGCACGTAGGCTTCATAGGCGCTGACGGCTTTCATCACATTCACTGCAATCAGGCCTTCGCCCCGGGCAATGCCGCGGGCGCGCTGAATCTCGCGGTCCAGCGCCTCCAGGTTGGCGGCGTCGATTTGCTCTCGGGCATCGGCCTCCTTGTCGAGGTGGCCGGTGCGCTGCATCAGGTCAGGGTGCTTGCGACGCAGGTCGACTGCAGAAATGGTGCCCACGCCGCCCATCCGTGCCACCGTGCCTGCCAGACTGCTGGCCGACACCCCCACGCCCATACCGCCTTGCACGACCGGAATGAGCTCGCGCCCAGCCAGGCGCCAGGGGCGCAGGCCGGAGTCAAGCGCCAGTTGTTTCAGGGTGCTGACCAGTACATCGTCATGGCCTGCCGCGTAGGCAGACCCGTCCCGTGTGAATGATGGGTTCATCGTGTCTCGCATCAAGTTAGCTACGGTGGCCTGTGCCACCCTGCGATGCTAAGGACGACGACAAAACAAGATGTTGCGCTGCATCAAACACA
This sequence comes from Pseudomonadota bacterium, assembly GCA_041168905.1. Lineage (GTDB taxonomy): Bacteria > Pseudomonadota > Gammaproteobacteria > Burkholderiales > Burkholderiaceae_C > JBEEJZ01. Next base: position 6,526 of record JBEEJZ010000147.1, read on the forward strand.
GGTCACACAGCTGTGCTGAAGATGGCATGGCAGCAGTGAACTCTGTGCCCGTAGGCTACAGGCCAAAACGCTGTGCCTGCGCCAACGGCCAGGCCTGCTGGTAGATCAGCGGCAGGGCGCTCAGGTCATCTTGCAGCAGCGCCCCGTCGGGGATTTGCGTCAGCACGGTTTGCGCCAGGGAGCGCACGCGGTGGTCGGTGCCCCGGCGCACGATGTGGTGGGCCGTGATCTCGCTGGGGTGGTGCAGCCCGGCGGCCTGCACCAGCTCTTGCAGGGCATGCAGGGTTTGCTGATGGAAGTTGAACACGCGCTGGGCCTTGTCGGGCACCACCAGGGACTGCTGGCGCAGCGGGTCTTGCGTGGTCACGCCGGTGGGGCAGTGGCCCGTGTGGCAGTGCTGCGCCTGGATGCAGCCCAGCGCGAACATGAAACCGCGCGCACTGTTGCACCAGTCCGCCCCCAGGGCCATGAGCCGAGCAATGTCAAAAGCGCTCACCACCTTGCCCGCACAGCCCACCTTGACACGCTCGCGCAGGCCGGCGCCGCGCAGGGTGTTGTGCACCAGCAGCAGGCCCTCCTGCAACGGCGAGCCCACATGATCGGTGAACTCCAGCGGCGAGGCGCCGGTGCCGCCCTCGGCCCCGTCGACGACGATGAAGTCCGGCGT
>JBEEJZ010000148.1:0-25009 GCA_041168905.1 Pseudomonadota bacterium
CACATACACTGGCGCTAACATCACGCGCATGGCCGAGCACTACGAAAACTTTCCTGTTGCATCCTGGCTATGCCCACCATTGCTGCGCCCCCCGATCAGGGCCATCTACGCTTTTGCCCGCACGGCCGATGACATTGCCGACGAGGGCAACGCAAGCGCTGACGAACGCCTGCACGACCTGAGCGCCATGCGGGCCGATTTGTTGGCCATCGCAGCCGGTCGTCACCACAGTGGTCGCTGGTCACAGGTGTTCGACCCACTGGAGGCGATGCTGGTACGCTGGGGACTGCCCGTGCCCCTGCTGGCTGATCTGCTCGATGCGTTTGTGCAGGACGTCATCAAAACCCGCGACGGCTCGGGCTACGCAGACATGACCGAACTCCTGGACTACTGCCGCAGATCCGCCAATCCAGTGGGCCGTCTGCTGCTGCATCTTTACAACATCGATGACGAAGAATCATTGCAGCAAAGCGATGCCGTATGTAGTGCCTTGCAGCTGATCAATTTTTGGCAGGACCTCAGCGTGGACCTCCCCCGGGGCCGCTTTTATTTGCCGCGCTTGTCCTGCCAGGCCTTTGGTGTTGATGTGAGGCTACTGGAGAACCAACAAGACACGCCACAAACACGGGCGCTTATTGCCGATCTTGTTCAGCACGCCCGCACACTGATGCTGCAAGGTGCGCCATTGGCCTTGCAGGTGCCCGGGCGTACTGGCTGGGAGTTGCGGCTGGTCGTGCAAGGCGGGCTGCGCATTCTGGACAAAATCGAGGCATTGGGCTTTGCCACACTGAACCAGCGCCCCACCCTCAAGAAGGGCGATGCACCTGTGATGCTTTGGCGCGCCATCAGGATGCGCGCCTGAAAACAGGCCCGCCGAAGGGCGACAATCCACTTTATGACCCCCGAGCAATATGTTCAGCAAAAAGCAGCGGCCTCAGGCAGCAGCTTTTATTACGCATTTTTATTTTTGCCCAAGGCGCGCCGAGCGGCCATCACCGCGTTTTATGCGTTCTGCCGGGAAGTCGATGACGTGGTGGACGATGTGGACGACCCAGGGGTCGCCAGCACCAAGCTGGCCTGGTGGCAGAAAGAAGTGGCATCGGCCTATGCCGGCCAACCCACCCACCCCGTCATGAAGGCGCTGATGCCGCTGGTTGCGGACTACCAGATCGAACAAGCCCACCTGCAGGCAGTCATTGAGGGCTGTCAGATGGACCTGTCTCAAACCCGTTACCTCGACTATCCAGTCCTGCAACGCTACTGCCATCTGGTCGCCGGCGTGGTGGGCGAAGTAGCAGCACGTATTTTTGGGCAAACCCAGCCCGGGACCACCGCGTATGCCCACCGGCTCGGCCAAGCTTTCCAGCTCACTAACATCATTCGCGACGTGGGTGAAGATGCCATGCGGGGACGCATTTATCTGCCCGTCAATGAGCTGCAGCAGTTCGATGTGAAGGCGCACGAAATCCTCAAGCGCCAGGGTGCCGGGGGCGAGGCGGCGCAAGCGGACTTTCAGCAACGCTTTCGCTCGCTGATGGCATTTCAGGCCCAGCGCGCCCATGGCCTGTATGACGAGGCTTTGGCCATGTTGCCCGAGCTGGACCGGCGGGCTCAGAAGCCAGGCCTCATGATGGCCAGCATCTATCGCACCCTGCTGCGCGAGATTGAGCGCGATGGCTTTCAGGTATTGCATCAGCGCACCAGTCTGCCGCCTCTGCGCAAGCTCTGGTTGGCATGGCGTGTCCAGGCCTTGGGCCGCCTGTAGCTTGTTATGGCATGAGAGTCGCCATCGTAGGTGGTGGTTGGGCCGGCTTGTCAGCAGCAGTCAGTGCCTGCAAGGCTGGCCATGATGTGTGCCTGTTCGAGGCCTCAGCCACCCTGGGCGGCAGGGCGCGCGCCTTGCCATTCGATACCCCCTTGCCTCGGGGAGCGAACACCCGGCTGGACAATGGTCAGCACATCCTGATCGGGGCTTACACCCAGACCCTGGAGCTGATGCGCGAATTGGGCGTGGACGACAGGCAGGTCCTGCTGCGCCAGCCTCTGTCCATGGCTTTTCCCGATGGCAGTGGCCTTCAAACGCCCGACTGGGCAAGCACCTGGCCGGCACCGCTGGATGCACTGGCTGCCATCGCATGGGCCCGAGGCTGGGGCTGGCGGGACAAGCTCTCACTACTCAAAACCTGCACCGCCTGGCAACTCGCAGGCTTCCAGTGTGGCACCCGTACGTCGGTCACCGAACTTTGCCGGGGCCTGAGCCCGATCGTGATGACCGAGCTGATCGAACCGCTGTGTGTCTCTGCCCTAAATACGCCCGCAGGCGAGGCCAGTGGGCTTGTTTTTTTACGCGTGCTCAAGGACGCCTTGTTCGGTGTACGGGGCGGCTCCAACCTTTTGTTGCCCTGCGCCGATCTGGACGCCTTGCTGCCCCAGGCAGCCGCACGCTGGCTCCAAGCTCACGGTGCCCAGGTGCGGACTGGCACGCGCACACAGCACATGCACTGGCAGGCCCCGCACTGGTGGATCCATCATGAGCCTTATGAACAAGTGATCTGGGCGACGGGTGCCGCTGAAGCCCATCGCGCCATGGCCCGCTTTGCCAACACAGCAATTGCAGACGGAGGCACCGAGCAAACCCAACTGGCGCAAGCCCTGAAAGAATGGGCGGCCTGCACCGCCCAGCTTCAATTCAAGGCCATCGCCACGCTCTACGCCTGGGCGCCGGACGCATGCTTGCACCATCCCATGCTGGCCTTGCGCAGCGGGCCAGCGGCACCTGCCCAATTCGTGTTCGACCGGGGCCAGCTGGGCGGCCCAGCCGGTTTACTGGCTTTCGTGGTCAGCGCCAGCGAGGGTGATCGCGCCTTCCTGCAAGATGCCGTCGTCAGGCAAGCGGCAGAACAGCTTGGCCTGAATGGGCTGCAAGTGAAGCAGACCATCATCGAAAAACACGCCACATTCGCATGCACACCCGGGCTGACTCGTCCCGGGCAAGCCATCGCCCCCGGTCTTCTGGCAGCCGGCGACTATGTCCAAGGCCCCTACCCCGCCACGCTGGAAGGCGCTGTACGCAGCGGTCAGTCTGCGAGCGGACGTCTGCACGCCTCTGGCTAACCCCCCCAATAGCGCCGGCGCTTACCGTTGATTTTTGAGCTGATCCATGCGCTGATCAGGGTGGGCTTGCGCATGCGCAACGCGCGTTGCTCCGACGAATTTCACAATGAGCGTATTGAATTCGAGGTGATCCATGCCTGCGTTTGAACCCCGACTGACGGCCCATTTCCAACTGCTCCTTGCCCAACGTGAAGAGCTGTTGTGTTGGGTCGCCGAGACGTCGGGCGCAAGTCGAAGCCTCAGCCTGGGGGCGGTGTACCCAGACCTGCTGGCGCAGATCAAGGACGCACATCTTCGATTGGTTGAGCACACTTTTGGTGGGTGTCATTCGTGCCAGGAGCAGATCGATCTGCGCCGCCTGGCCACCGTGCCCACCACTTTGTATTGCGAGCCCTGCCAGGCTCGCCATGAGCAGCAGCAACCGCTGGCTGTACGTCGATTGACCTTGCCACTCACGAAAGGAATCACTGAATGAATGCACGCGCCGCCACTGAGGCACCCTCCACCACACCGGCCACCACAGCGCCCGCCTCTCCCTCCGTTAGCCACCGAAAGGACCACCTCATGATTGAAAAAACCACCCGATCCTCGCGCGAATCAGCCGCGAATGCACTGGCCCCCTGGAACATTCTGAGCGACATGATGCGTCAGCAAATGGCCATGATGGCCAGCAGCGCCAGCACCTTCTTCCGCAGCACAGAGGCCATGCGCAAGGTGCAGCAACACGCCTCACACCAAGCCAATTTGCATTATTCAGCTGCGGCTTCCCGCCTGCGCGGCAGTTGCGAGCCAGCAGAATTGATATCGATCCAATCCGAACTGATGCGCTTTGATGCCCAGGAAGCGGGGCGCTACTGGCAACAGTTGGCGGCAGCCATGTTGCAAGCCCAGAGCGAATGGATGTCTTCCACCAATCACCTGTTCGATCAGGAATCGGGCAGCAGCCTCAAATCCGCCTTCGACGCCTTTCAGCAGGCCATGCCGATGGCTGCGCCCTTCTTTGCCGGCCACAGCAACGGGCACGCCACTCACGCCCGTGCCAACTGAGGACAGCCAGATCCAGCGGCGATGAAGCCTGGTAGGCAGACCGGGCGGACATCCCCAGCAAAGGCCACCGTTTGTTTCGGTGGCCTTTGTCTTTTCAGGCCTCAGGCAGCTGCGGGCCTGTGCCTTGCTCAGTTCTGGTGGACGTAGCTGCCCGGTGCGGCCAGCCCGCCTCCTTCCACATGCTGCCCGCCCACCGACACAGCATCTGTCTCCCGGCTGGAGTGCTTGCGTAACCAATTGCTCCAGGTCGGCCACCAGGAGCCCGAACGCACCGGAGCCGCCTTAAGCCAGATTTGCGGGTCAGCAGGTGCCTTGCCCAGGGTGTGTGTCAGTTCGCGGTAGCTGGAGCGCGGGTGTGCCAGTGGGCCGCTGGCCGGGTTGACGATGCCCACGTTGTGCCCGCCAGAGGTCAGCACAAAGGTCACAGGTGACATCACCAGCCGATGGATCTTGTAAACCGAGGTCCATGGCGACACGTGATCCCGTTCGGTAGCCAAAACGAACATGGGCACTTTGATGTCATCGAGCTCCACGGTATGACCGTTGAAGCGATAGCGCCCCTCGGACAAATCGTTGTGCAGGTACAGGCGTCGCAAATACTCGCTATGCATGCGCGCCGGCATACGGGTGGCGTCTGCGTTCCAGGCACGCAGGGCGGTCATGGGGGTGTGGGCACCCATCAGGTATTCATGGACCAGCTTGGACCAGACCAGGTCCTTGGAGTTAATCAGTGCAAACGCACCCGCCATTTGCCGACCGTCCAGATAACCTCGGCCGGTCATCAAATCCTCCAGAAAAGAAATCTGACTTTCATCGATGAACAAACCCAGTTCCCCGGGCTCGTGAAAGTCTGTTTGTGCCGCCAACAGCGTGACCGTCTTGAGCGGGTTTCGGGCCCTGGCGCCCAACAGGGCCGCAGCGATGGTCAGCAAAGTGCCGCCCAGACAGTAGCCCATCGCATGGATGCCTACGCCGAGGCAAACGGATCGAACCTGTGCGATCGCCGCCATGACACCGAGCTCGACATAGTCGTGCATACCCAGATCGCGGTCCTCAGAGTCGGGGTTCTTCCACGACACCATGAAGACCGTGTGTCCCTGGGATACGAGGTAGCTCACCAATGAGTCATGAGGTGTCAGATCAAGGATGTAGTACTTCATGATCCAGGAGGGAATCACAAGCACCGGCTCGGCCGACACCTTGTCTGTGGTGGGCTCGTACTGGATCAGCTCGATCAGGCGATTGCGGAACACAACCTCCCCCGGCGTGACGGCCACGTTCCGGCCGGGTTGAAAGTTTTCAACACCCCTTGGTTTGCTGTCACTCAGCACCGTCATGGCGTCGCGCGACCAATTTACAAAACCATTGACCAAGTTGGTGCCGCCACTGCGCCAAGTCTCCCGCAGCACTTGCGGATTGGTCATCACATAGTTGGAGGGAGACCACATATCCAACCACTGGCGGGTGATGAAGGCAGCCATGTCCTCGTGGTGCTCGGACACCCCTCGCACACCACGCATGGCCTCGGTCCACCAACTGTCCTGCAACAAAAACGCCTGAGACAGCATCCTGAAGATCGGGTGATGCCACTCCGGCGGAGAAAAGCGCTTGTCCTGCGGCAGGGGCTCGATGCAGGGTACGCACTCGGCCTGCAAGGCATAGGGAGCGTACTGCAGCCACATCAGCATTTTGTGCTGGGCGCTGGACCACATGTCGGTCTGGCGCGAGGGGGACACCATCAGATGGATAGCCCAGTCCGCATAGGCCATAGCCACCGACGAAGGCGAGATGCCATGGGCCATGCGGGCCATCCACAGCTTGAAGGGCAAGTCCATGGGCGCGGGCGCATGAACCTGGGAAGGGACTTCGGAATTTTGCAACGGTGCCTCCTGGAACAGATGTGTGACCAGCAGACATCTTCGCCAACGGATACAACTTTGATTTGTTACAGCGCAAGTCCGGAGCGCACAAGACGCCCCCAAGACCTTTTCCCGGATCTGGTCTGCCTGCTTGAGGGAATTCTTCGTCCGTCGGCCGGGTGCCAGGTCGCTGGACCGAAGTACCTCAGTGCAGCAGGGCGCGCGCCTTAAGCTCGGTTTCTGCAGTGCCCTCCTCCATCCATTGCGGCCAGACGGACATGGACCATGCGGCCCGTCTCCATGTGTCGTGCAGGATGTTGAGCCACTGGCGCACATCCTGTCGTCGCAAGGTCAGCTTGGCGAGGGCTTCTGCGGATGTCTTGAACGTCAGGGTCAGGTGCTCGGCCCCCTGGGTGATATCCACGGTGCTCACCAGCAAGCTTGTGCTGGGTGCTACCACGGGGCCCTGGGGTTCAAGTCCCGCCCGGGCGGCCTGCTGCGCAAAGGTGTTTTTCAGCTCGACATGTGGGTCGTCACCCTGTGCCACCCACGGCAGGATGCTCGCGATCACCCTTGATAACAGGCGCTGCGTCATCCAGAAACTGATTGTTTCCCCATGATTCGATTCGCCCGAAAAACGCACACGATCCTCCTGATCGACGTATTCAGTGGTGATGCGCTGCAGGGTGACCATGGCTTGGGGGTTGAGACTCTGGGTAACAGGGCGAATGCTACACGCGCCTGCACAGAGGTGGCACACCCTGCGCACCAGCAAGCGGCACGACGTGCGCAAGGGGGCACCAACATCGCCCCTGCGAATCCGCAATTGAGCCGGGCCCCAAGCTTTCTACATTGGGCACTCCCCCGGCCTTGCCGGTTTTTCCCGCACCCTTTAAAGGAGATTCACATGAGAAACCTCAGCCTGCTTGAACCCACCTTCAGCGATCCGTTCGGAGCGGCCATCAACCGTTTCTTTGCACCGATTAGCCAGGACATCGAGGCCCGCATGCCCAAAATGCAGATCGATGTGATGGAGCGCGACGGCACCTACGAGATCAAGGCCGATCTGCCTGGCGTCAAAAAGGAAAACATCAATGTCCGCATCGATGGCAACGTGGTCCAGATCGACGCCGACATCAACCAGGAAAAAGAGAGCCGCACCAACGGCGGCAAGATCTTGCGCAGCGAGCGCTATCAGGGCAGCGTGTCGCGCAGCTTCAGCCTGGCGCAGGACGTGGACGACAGCAAGGCCAAAGCGAACTATGCCGATGGCGTGCTGACCCTGGAACTGCCCAAAAAGGCCATGTCCGCGTCGCATCGTCTGCAGATTCAGTGATACTGAAATACGGGCTGTGATGAGTGCAGCACCGCCTTTGACGCCGGTGCTGCGCGCTCTTCACCTGTGCAAGACCTACACCAGCGGCGAGACGGCAGTGCATGCCCTGAGCGACGTGAGCCTGGACATCCACAAGGGTGAATTTCTGGTCTTGCTGGGTGCATCGGGCAGCGGTAAATCGACCCTGCTCAACATTCTGGGTGGCCTGGATACGCCCACCAGCGGCGAGCTTGAGTTTGCTGGCGAGCGCCTGACGAACGCCAGCGACGCACAGCTCACCCGCTACCGGCGCGAGCACGTCGGCTTCGTCTTTCAGTTCTACAACCTGATCCCCAGCCTGACGGTGCGCGAAAACGTGGCACTGGTCACCGACATCGTCGCGCAGCCCATGGCCGTGGACGACGCCCTGGCCCTGGTGGCCCTCATGCCCCGTGCAGACCACTTTCCGGCCCAGCTGTCAGGAGGCGAACAGCAACGTGTGGCGATTGCCCGAGCCATCGTCAAACGGCCTGAACTGCTGCTGTGCGACGAACCCACGGGCGCACTGGACTACGCCACCGGCAAGCTGGTACTCGAAGTCATTGCCGACATCAACAGCCGCCTGGGCACCACCGCCGTGGTCATCACCCACAACGCAGCCATTGCCGGCATGGCCCACCGGGTTGTGCGCCTGATGGATGGCAGGATTGCCAGCATCGAGGTCCCCGCCCAGCGCTTGCGACCCGATCAGTTGTCCTGGTGATGGAGATGGACAGCTGAACATGCATGCGCTCGACAAAAAAGTACTGCGCGACCTGCGGCTGATGTGGAGTCAGGCCATCACCATTGCAATGGTGGTGGCAAGCGGCGTTGGTGGCTTTATGGCCAGCCTGTCTGCGGTGGAATCGCTGGCCCAGGCGCGGGACCGCTTCTATCAGAGTAACCGTTTTGCCGATGTCTTTGTCATCGTCAAGCGGGCCCCGCTGGCCGTGCGGGATCGCTTGCAGCAGCTGCCAGGTGTGGCGCAGGTGCACACCACGGTCGAATCCAGCGCTCGCATCACCGTGGCCGGCAGCCCTGACCCGGTGGTGGGCCAGCTCATCGGCCTGGAGGCCAGCACCCAGGCGGGGCTCAACCAGGTCACTTTGCGTGCAGGGCAATGGCCGCAAGCACGCGGTAGCGACCTGGAGGCACTGGTGAGCGAGGGTTTTGCTACGGCTCACGGCTTGCGCCTGGGCGATTCGGTGACGGCGCTGGTCAATGGCAAACGCCGTCGCCTGGTGATCTGTGGCCTGGCACTGTCACCCGAATATGTTTTTGCTGGCCTGATGGGCATGCCGGACCTGCGTGCTTTCGGGGTGTTCTGGCTGGATGCCCGCAGCCTGGCGGGTGCCATCGACATGCAAGGCGCCTTCAATCATGCCGCACTGCGCCTGCAGGCGGGTGCGCCCGAGGCCCCCCTGCGCGCAACGCTGGACCAGGTTCTGGCACCGTATGGCGGGCAGATGGCCCGGGGCCGAAGCGAGCAAACCTCGCACGCCATGTTGGACAACGAAGTCCGTGAACAGCGCGTGCTGGGCACTCTGTTGCCGTCCATCTTCTTGGGTGTGGCGGCCTTTTTGCTGCATGTGGTGGTCGCCCGACTGGTCGCCACCCAGCGTGAACAGGTCGCTGCGCTCAAAGCCCTGGGTTACGGTAACGCCAGCATCAGCAGCCATTACCTCAAACTGGTGACACCCATCGTGGCCAGCGGCTACCTGCTCGGCCTGAGCCTGGGTGGCTGGTTGGGGGCCAAAGTCACACAACTGTACGCAGACTTTTTTCACTTCCCCACCTTTGAGCATCATCTGCCACCGTCGCTGATGGCGATCAGCCTGCTCATCGTGACCGCCACCGCCCTCCTGGGCACACTCACGGCCGTGGCTGCGACGGTGCGCCTATCACCCGCCGAGGCGATGCAGCCGCCGGCGCCCGGACACTACCGCCGCGCCCTGCTGGAACATCTGCCCTGGCTAAAAACGCATGTGAGCCTGCGCATGATCTTGCGCAACCTGGAACGCCGCCCCCTGCGGGCTCTGCTCACCACCAGCGGCATTGCGGCAGCCGTGGCCATCGTCATCATGGGCAACTTTTTGCGCGACGCCATCGAAAGCATCGTGGACGTGTCCTTCAACCTGGCGCTGCGTGGTGACATCGTGGTCTGGACACCCCAGGTCGTGTCGATGGCCGCCCAGCGCGAGCTGTTGGCCCTCTCCGGGGTCACGCAGGTCGAACCCGGGCGCAGCGTGGCAGTCCGATTTGTGAATGGGCCACACTCGGAAAGCGGCGTCCTGCAAGGCTATGCCGCCCAACCCGAACTCCGCCGTGTCATCGACCTGAACAAGCGGCAGGTCAGCCCCGTTAGCGAGGGCATCCTGATGACAGACCGACTGGCCCACAAGCTGGGGCTGGTCCCCGGGCAATGGGTCACGGTAGAGGTGCGTGAGGGCAGCCGACTCATACGCCAGTTGCTTTTGGCACGCACGGTCTCCGACATGATGGGGCTCAACGCTTACATCGAACTGGGTGCTTTGAATCGGCTCCTGGGGGAATCAGAGCTAGCGTCGGTCTTCACACTGGGCGTGGACAAAGCGTCCATTTCCGGCGTGCTGCAAGCCACACAAGGCCTGCCCATGGTCGCCGGAGCGTTCAGCAAAGCCAGCATGCTGCGCAACATGCAGGAAATCTCTGCTCGCAACGTCCTGGTGATGAGCACCATCCTGACCCTGTTTGCCGGCGTCATTGCGGTGGGTGTGGTTTACAACAATGCGCGCATCGCACTGGCCGAACGCAGCTGGGAGCTGGCCAGCCTGCGCGTGCTGGGCTTCACCCGCGCGGAGGTATCTGCCCTGCTGCTAGGAGAGTTGGCCCTCACCATGGCCCTTGCCCTGCCCATAGGGATGGCAATGGGTCGTGCCCTCACCGGTCTGCTGGTGAATCTGATCCGGTCTGACCAGTTCAGCTTTCCTGTGGTGATCCTGCCACGCACCTACGCCTGGGCAGCCTTGTGCGTGCTGGCGGCCGGCGCGGCGAGTGCGCTGGTGGTGCGACGGCGTATCGACCACCTGGACATGGTGGCTGTTCTTAAAACCCGGGAGTGAACATGCCCAGCAAAACCACCTGGGGTTGGCTCGCCATCAACCTGCTCATCATCGGCGCTTTGATCTGGGCCTTTGCGCCACGCCCCATCGAGGTGGAAGCCGCCACGGTAGTGCAAGCCCCATTTGAGCAATTCATAGAGGAAGACGGCCGCACCCAGTTGCGCGAGCGCCACACCCTTTCTGCCCCGGTCAATGCCCGCTTGCAACGCATCACCTTGAAGGTGGGTGATGCGGTCGCGGCTGGTGACGTGGTGGCATGGCTGTACCCGGTGATGTCCGCACTGACAGACCAGCGCAGCGCCAGCGAAAACCAGGCTCGCCTGCGTGCCGCTGGCGCTGGTGTGGAGCGCGCCAGCGCACGTGTCGAGCGTGCAGGCATCACGCTGCAGGAGCACTGGCTGGAGCTGCAGCGCCAGACGCGTCTGGAGGCACAAGGCTTCGTATCGACCGCGAGAATCGATGCACTGCGTCTGACCCTGTCAGGTGCGAGCCGGGAACTGGACGCCGCTGCTGCGGAGCGCGACCAGGCCTTGTACGAGGAAGAGCGGGCACGGGCCGCCGCGAGTCCGGCGCGCTCCATTGCCACCCCTCAAGGTAAGGCGGGTGCCCTGCCCCTGCGATCGCCGGTCAGCGGGGTGGTTTTGCGCATCAGCCAGAGCAGCGACAACACCGTCACCCCCGGCACAGCCTTGCTGGACGTGGGTGACCCGCAAAGCCTGGAGGTGGTTTGCGAACTGCTCACGCCCGATGCCGCACAGGTACAAGTCGGCCAGCGCGCACGCATCGACCGGTGGGGTGGTCCCACACAGACCGCCGTGGTTCGCAGGGTAGAGCCGGCGGCATTCACCAAGGTGTCCGCTCTGGGGGTGGAAGAGCAACGCACCAAAGTGCTGATGGACCTGCAGGCATCATCCGATGCGCGCCTGGGCGATGCCTACCGGGTGAGCGTCAGCATCATCACGCGCACTGAAGCCGCAGCAGTGCAGGTGCCGGTGGGCGCCGTATTTAGCCACGGTGACGGACAGGCCGTTTACCGCATTGAAGAAGGCCGTGTGCACCTGCAAGCCGTGACACTGGGGGGACGCCAGGGCACCCAGGCCTGGGTTCAAAGTGGCCTGACGCCCGGGCAAGCCGTGGTGCTCTACCCTGGCTCTGGCGTGAAGGAGGGCAGCAGGGTTCGCATCCGAGCGCCCTGACCTCCCGCGTTACACAATATTCCGACGATTCAGAGGAGGATCGCCGGGGACACGTCCCCGAAACGACGGCCTTCAGTGAGAATACGGCATGCCTATTATGAAGCCCGTATTTCAACAAGAGCCGCCTTTCAACCACGGCCAGGTGCCCAAAACCGCCGTTGTGCTCTGTAACCTGGGCACGCCCGACGAACCCACGGCACCGGCGGTGCGGCGTTATCTGGCTGAGTTTCTGGCCGACCACCGCGTGGTGGAAATCCCCAAGCTGCTGTGGATGCTGATCCTGCACGGCATCATCCTGCGGGTGCGACCAGCCAAATCTGCGGCCAAATATGCTTCGATCTGGACCGCAGAAGGTTCGCCCCTGAAGGTGTGGACCGAAAAACAGGCCCAGGGGCTGCAAAGCAGATTGACCGAACAAGGGCATCAGGTGCAGGTGACCTACGCCATGCGCTACGGCAACCCATCGATCGCCAGTCAGCTCGATGCGCTGAAAGCCCAGGGCGTCACCCGTGTACTCATCCTGCCAGCCTACCCGCAGTATTCGGGAACGACCACGGCCAGTCTGTTTGACGCGGTCTACACCTGGGCCGGCCGAACCCGCTTGATCCCCGAGCTGCGCTTTGTCAACCACTATCACGACGACGCCGGCTACATCAGCGCGCTGGCGGCCAAGGTCCGGACGCACTGGCAAGAACACGGCCATCCTGACCAACTGGTGATGAGTTTTCACGGCGTGCCGGAGCGTACGCTGCATCTGGGTGACCCCTACCACTGCGAATGCTACAAGACAGCACGCCTGCTGGCGACCGAACTGGGCTTGGCACCTGGCCAATACAAAGTGACCTTTCAATCCCGCTTTGGCAAAGCCAAATGGCTGCAACCCTACACCGAGCCCTCACTCATCGAGATGGCCAAGGCAGGCGTCGGCCGCGTCGATGTGATGTGCCCGGGCTTCACCAGCGACTGCCTGGAAACACTGGAGGAAATATCCCAGGAAGCGCGTGAAGCCTTCTTGCACGCAGGGGGCAAAGTCTTTCACTTCATCGATTGTCTGAACGACAGCCCGACCTGGACACAAGCGCTAACGTCCATCGCAGTGCGGCACATGGGAGGCTGGCCCACCCAGACCGCTGCGGACCCCGCCGGTTTGGCAATCTCGCGACAGCAGGCGCTGGCACTGGGAGCAAGGCATTGAAACGCTCCGCGCACTGGCTGGCGCTGGCGGTGGCAGCGGTGCTGTACACCATCACCATGCTCTACTGGTGGCATATCGAGGGCGAGCACCATGAAAAAAGCCAGATCAGTTTTGAGCGTGCGGCGGACCGCTTTGCCGGCGCGCTCAGCAGCCGCCTGACTCATTTCGAAACCCTGCTGCGTGGCTTGAGTGGGCTCTACGAAAGCTCTGATCATGTATCTCCCCAGGAATTTCGGAGTTATGTCAAGAACCTGAACTTTCAGGAAACCTATCCCGGCCTGCAAGGGCTGGGTCTGGTGACGGAGGTTGCTGCTGCCGACAAGCCTCGCCACGAGGCCGAGATGCAACAAGCCGGACTGGCCAACTACCGCATCCACCCCCCTGGACATCGGCCTCTCTACAGGCCCATCACCCTCATCGAACCCCTGGAGGGCGCCAATCTCCAGGCACTGGGCTTTGACACATCCACCGTGCCCCCCGCCGCCGAGGCCATGGCATTGGCAAGGGACATGGACCGCATGGCCATCACGGCCGGCATGCAATTGATTCAAGACGGTCAGCAATCCCGACAAACCTCCTTTGTGATGTATCTGCCCGTGTACGCCCGGGGCGCAGAGGTCCGCACTGTTCAAGATCGGCAAACTCACCTGGTAGGCTGGGTGGAGGCCGCTTTTCGGTTGCGCGATCTGGTCGCCACCGTGAGCCAGCAGATGGACCCCGACATCCAGATCGAAATTTTGGATCACTCTGCTCCCGAGGGAGCCCAGCTGTTGTACCAGGACGAGCCGGCTCAGATTTCAGGTTCTTCCGATGGCCATGGTGCAACGCAGACCCAGCGCAGGCTGAATGTCGGCGAACGCCGCTGGACCGTGTCATTCAAGGCTTTACCGGCTTTCGAGCAACGCTTCGACGATCACAACCAGTTGCTGCTCTTCGCGGGTCTTGCCGCGAGTTCATTGATGTCCTACCTTGTCTGGTTGCTGGCCACAGGCCGCGAACGTGCCAGCAAGCAGGCCCATGACATGACACGCGAGGTACGCGCCGCGCGTGATGAGCTCGAAGGCTTGCTGCAAGCTGTGCCCGACCCCTTGTTCGAGCTGAGCCTGGACGGCCGCTACCACCGTTATTGGTCGCCTCGAATGGATTTGCTGGCTGCACCGCCAGAGGTATTTCTCGGCAAGCAGGTCACCGACATCCTTCCACCCGAAGCAGCCGCTATTTGCCTTGCAGCGCTGAAAGAAGCTCACGAGCAGGGGCACTCCACTGGCAAGGTGATGTCCCTGACCATCGACCATCAAACCAAGTGGTTTGAGTTGTCGGTCTCGCGCAAGCAGGAGCAGCCTGGCATCGAACCCCGATTTGTGGTGCTGTCGCGCGACATCACCGGTCGGAAACTGGCCGAAACCCAGTTGCGACTGAGTGCGCAGGTGTTTGAATCCAGCCGCGAAGGCATCATGATCACGGATGAGAAAACCCGACTGATCTCCGTGAACCCCATGTTCACCACCATCACGGGCTATTCGGCTGCCGAGGTTTTGGGGCAACGTCCCACCATCTTGAGTTCAGGTCAGCAAAACCGTAGTTTTTATGACGGCATGTGGAAAGACATCCTTGAGCAGGGTCATTGGGAAGGCGAGATCCTGAACCAGCGCAAGAACGGCGAGATTTACCCTCAATGGCTGGTGATCACCCCCGTCAAAAATCAGCAGGGGCAGGTGCTTCAGTACATCGGCAGCATGTCCGACCTGACGACGCACAAGGCCAATCAGGCACGCATCGATTACCTTGCCCACCATGACCCGCTGACTCGTTTGCCCAATCGCCTCATGCTGCAACAGCAAGTGCGGCAGGATCTGGGCAAAGTTCCGGGCGGCTTTGCACATGCCGCCCTCCTGTTCATTGATCTGGATCGTTTCAAGAACATCAACGAATCCTTGGGGCATGCGGTTGGCGACAGCGTGCTGCAGGCCGTGGCTACCCGGCTCAGTCAACTCAAAGGCGTGGACGACATGGTCTGCCGCCCCGGGGGTGACGAGTTCATGATCTGGCTGCCAGACGCCGATGAATTGCTGGCGGCTCAGGTGGCCAGACGCATGATGAAAGCCATCACGGAGCCCATCCGCCTGGAGTACAACACGCTCACCCTTTCGGCGAGCATAGGCATTGCCCTGTTTCCTGAGCATGGCAGCACCATCGAGAAACTGTCTCAATGTGCCGACGCAGCCCTGTTCGAGGCAAAAAACGCGGGCCGCGACAACTTTCAGTTTTTTGCGGCGCAACTGCAAAGCCAGGCCCAGGAAGTGCTGCTGATCGAGAACCATCTGCGGCGTGCGCTGGAGCTGGGCGAATTGCGTCTGCACTACCAGCCCCAGATTGATGCCCATACCGGCGTGCTGATTGGTCTGGAGGCTTTGGTGCGTTGGCAACATCCGCAGTGGGGCATGGTGTCACCGGCCAGGTTTATCCCCATAGCGGAGGAAACCGGCCAGATACGCGAAATAGGCGACTGGGTCTTGCGCACGGCCACCCAGCAACTCGCCGATTGGAAAGCTGCAGGATTGCAAGTCCTGCCGGTGGCGGTCAACCTGTCGGCCCTGGAGTTTCGGCAGCCGGATTTGTGTGAGAAAGTCGCAAGCGCACTGCGCGCGGCGGGTTTGGCACCGGAGCTACTGGAGCTGGAGCTGACCGAGTCCGTTGCCATGGAAAACTCGGGCTTCGCCATTGAGCGTATTGACAGCCTGCATGCGATGGGGGTGGCCTTGTCCATCGACGACTTTGGCACCGGCTATTCGTCCCTGAGCTACCTGAAACGCTTCAAGGTCGGCAAACTGAAGATTGATCAGTCCTTCGTGCGCGACCTGGAGAATGACTCCGATGACCGAGCCATCATTCTGGCCATCATCAGCATGGCCCGCAGCCTGGGCTTCAAGACCATTGCTGAGGGCGTCGAAACACAGGGTCAGTACGACTTTTTGCGCAACAGCCATTGCGACGAAATCCAGGGCTACTACTTCAGCAAGCCCCTGCCGCCGGAGCAAGTTCTGAAGCACCTGCGCACTGCCACCGTTTAGTGGGTCAGGAGGGTGCTCCAAAGGCCCAGTCAGACCTCACCAAGTTGCTTCGGAAGTGGTGGCAAAGGCGAGGTCAGACGCTGAATCAGTTGGCGCGGGGCCTGAACAAGCGCGGCAAGATCAGGACCGCCAGCACCACGACCAGCAAAGTTACGGACATGGGACGCTGTAGGAAGATCATGGCACTGCCTTCTCCAATAGAGATGGCGTTGCGCAACTGCGCCTCAGCCAAGGGGCCCAGAATCATGCCGACCAGTACCGGCGCGGTGGGAAAGTTGAAGCGCCGCATCACCAGGCCCAGCACGCCGATGGCGTAGAGCAAAAACAGGTCGAAAGCGCTTTGCCGCATGCCGTAAGCACCCACCGTGGCAAACACCAGAATGCCCGCGTAAAGCTGGGGTTTAGGCACCTTCAGCAGCTTGACCCACAGCCCCACCAGCGGCAGGTTCAAGACCAGCAACATCACGTTCCCGATGTAGAGCGAAGCAATCAGGGCCCACACCAGGGCTGAGGCGCTACTGAACAGCTGAGGCCCAGGCTGAATACCGTAGTTCTGGAAAGCTCCCAACAAAATGGCCGTGGTGTTGGAGGTGGGAATGCCCAGCGTTAACAGGGGAATCAAGGCAGCCGTGACGGTTGCGTTGTTAGCTGCCTCCGGACCGGCCACACCTTCAATAGCCCCTTTGCCGCCAAACTCGGCCTTGTGTTCGCCCTTGGCCAGCTTTTTCTCGGTGGCGTAGCTCAAAAAGGTCGGGATCTCGGTTCCGCCCGCTGGAATACAACCAAAAGGCGCACCGATCGCAGTACCGCGCAACCAGGCCGGAATCGACCGACGCCAGTCACTGGCCGTCATGGTGACGCGGCTCATCCGGTTCTCGGACTCCACAACACGGCCTTCAAACAGCACCGCATGCAGCGCCTCGGCCACCGCGAACAAGCCCACCGCCACCAGCACAATTTCAACGCCGTCCAGCAACTCGGGCACACCACCGGTATAGCGCGCCTGGCCCGTGATCTGGTCCATGCCAACCAGCCCCGCAGCAAGTCCGATAAACAGCGCAGTCAACCCGCGCACCGTGCTTTGGCCCAAAACAGCACTCACGGTGGTGAAGGCCAAAAGCATGAGCAAAAAGTACTCCGGAGGGCCCAGCTTGACAGCAAATTCGGCCACTACCGGTGCAAACATCGTCACCAGTACAGTGGCGATCGTGCCGGCCACAAATGAACCGATGGCCGAAGTCGCCAGCGCAGCGCCCGCCCGGCCACTCTTGGCCATCTTGTTGCCTTCCATGGCCGTGACCATGGTGGCCGTTTCACCCGGCGTGTTGAGCAGAATGGACGTGGTGGAGCCACCGTACATGGCACCGTAATAAATGCCGGCAAAGAAAATCATCGAGGCTGTGGCCTCCACCTTGGCAGTAATGGGCAAGAGCATGGCCACTGCCGTGGCGGGGCCGATGCCGGGCAATACCCCCACAGCGGTGCCCAGAGCACAGCCCACAAAGGCCCAAAGCAAGTTGATGGGCGTGCCGGCAGTGACAAAGCCCTGAAGGAGTTGATCCCAGATTTCCATCACAGCCACCCGCTTTGTGTCAGACCGGGCAGATTGATGCCCAGAAATTGCGTAAACATCCAAAACACCGGGGCTGCGATCAGCAGGCCCGTCACAAGATCAGTCACCCAGCTTTGCAAACCAGCATCAGCATGGCCAGCCGCATTGCGCAAACCACGTGCGGCCATCAGAAAGCACAAGGTGCAGCTCAGAATGAAACCCAGCGTGGTGATAAGCGCCGCGTTCAGCAGCAGACCAGCCGACATCCAGACAAAACCCGGCCAGTAAGGCCGGTCGTCGGATGCGTCCTCCATGTGCGCAAAGCCGCCGTGGCGGGCTTGGTACATCATGACCAGTCCGCAAAGCAACAGGCAAGCACTCACGACCCAGGGCAAAAAGTTGGGGCCCACTCCGGCGTAGCCTGAATCGGCCGGGATGCTGAAAGCCCCCCAGGCCAAACCGAGCGCCACCAGAATGACGCCCAGGGCCACCAGAGTTTGCATAAAGGAGGATGTGGCGGGTGGTGCATGTTGTTGCATGGCAGAGCTCGCAAAAAAACAAGTGTCTATCGTAAAAACGCCGACCCAGCCCACCCGGGGCCAAGTCGGCGCAGGTCAGGCAAGCGCTTCTTAAATCATGCCGGACTTGACCATGGTCGCCCGCAGGGAGGCAAAGTCATCGTCGACGAACTTCTCAAACGCGTCGCCGGTCAAGACCGCCGGGGTCCAGTTATTCTTTTCCATGGCTTCAGCCCAGGCCTTGCTCTTCATGGCTTTGATCAACATGTCGGTCAGGGCCTTGCGCTGCTCAGGGGTGATGCCAGGTGCGCCGTACACACCGCGCCAGTTGCCAATTTCGACATTGATACCCTGCTCTTTTAGAGTGGGCACATTCACACCCTTCAGGCGGGTGCCCGAAGTCACGGCCAGCGCCTTCATCTTGCCAGCGGCGATGTACTCGGCAAATTCGCTGTAGCCGCTGCCGCCGATGGTGACGTTACCGCCCAAGATAGCCGCCGTGGCCTCACCGCCCCCACGGAAAGCCACGTAGTTGATCTTGGAGGCATCCACGCCTGCATCACGGGCGATCATGGCGGCGGCAATGTGCTCGGTGGAGCCGCGCGAACCGCCCCCCCACTTCACACTGCCGGGGTCTTTCTTGAGCTGTTCGATCACTTCCTTCATGGACTTGAAGGGTGAGTTGGCAGGCAACACGAATACGTTGTACTCGCTGGTCAGGCGTGCCAGAGGTGTGGCCTGGCTCAGCGACACAGGAGGTTTGCCGGTGATGATGCCGCCCAGCATGACCGCGCCCATCACCATCATGGCGTTGGGGTCACCCTTGCTGCCGTTCACAAACTGGGCCAGACCCAGGGCACCGGCAGCGCCACCTTTGTTGTCGTAAGTGACGGTGTCCGCCACCTTGGCATCTTGCAGGGCCTTGCCCAAGGCACGGCCCGTGGTGTCCCAGCCGCCGCCAGGGTTGGCAGGGATCATCATCTTCACAGCAGTGCCAGCCAGAGCGGAAAGGGGCATGCTGCCGGTGGCAGCGAGTGCGGCCATGGACTTGAGAAAGGTATCGCGACGCATCGGAATCTCCTGTAGTGGTTATCGACCCACCTATGTTGCCCGGCGCAGCTGTCAAACAGCTGTCTGACACCCTAGGGAAAACACGCATACCGCGCCAATATCGGCTGCTTGGGGCCGTGCTATGGTCAGGCGCCATGAAATTACTGCTGGTTGAAGACGACGCCGCGCTGCAAAAGACGCTCCGGCATGCCTTGACGCACATGGGTTTTACCGTGGAGGTGTGCGACAACGGCCTGGCCGCACCGGGACATTGGCGCGCCTGTCAACCGGACGTTGTGCTATTGGACCTGACCCTGCCCGGGCAGGACGGTTTGCGCGTGCTGGAACTGGCCCGCAGCACGGGCCTGGCAACGCCCGTGCTGATCCTCACCGCCCGCGGTACCGTGGGCGACCGCGTCCTGGGCCTGAATGCGGGCGCCGACGACTATCTGCCCAAGCCATTTGACCTCGATGAGCTGGAGGCTCGCGTACGCGCTCTTTATCGGCGCCGTGCTGAGAGTGGCGCGCCACCGCCAGCCGTAGCCGCCGCCGTTGAGCCCTCCTATGGGCTGACCCTAGATCGGCAAAGCGGCGCGATCCACTACCAGGGTGAGGTGCTGGACCTGGCACCACGCGAGCTCGCCATGCTCACCGCTCTGCTCAACCGACCAGGCCATGCGGTGTCGAAAGACCGATTGTTTGAGCTGGTGTTTCCCGGTGAATCCGAGGTGCGTTACGAGGCTATCGAGGTCGTGGCCTACCGCTTGAGGCGCAAGCTGCAGTCCACCGGCGCCAGCCTGATGACGCTGCGCGGCCTGGGTTACCTGCTCAAGCCCGCAACATGACTCAGCCCCGGCCCAGATCCCTGAGGCGCTACCTGCTATCGGGCATCCTGATCCCGGTGGCGCTCTTCGTGGTGATCAACACCTACAGCCTGTACCGGCAGGCACTCATGGCCGTCAACACGGCCTATGACCGCAGCCTGCTGGCATCGGCCAAGTCCATTGGCGAACACATCGACGCCGATGGGGTGGGAGAAACGGCCCAGCTGCGCGCCAAGGTGCCCTACGCGGCGCTCGAAACTTTCGAGGCCGACAACCGAAGCCGCATGGTGTACCGCATTTCCAGTACCCAGGGCACGCTGATCGACGGCTTCGAGGAACTACCAGCCTGGCGGGGTGAGCTTCCCATACTAGGGCCATATGCGGCCCTGGTCGACTTTTATGACGACACATTCCGGGGTGACTCAGTGCGCGTGGCCGTGCTGCTGCAGCCAGTGGCGGTGCGACAGGCACGGGTGATGGCGGTGGTGCAGGTCGCTGAAACGCTGGAGCTTCGCCACACCCTGGCGCGCCAGATTTTGTGGGATACGCTGCTGCGCCAGGCTGCCCTGGTGGTGGTGGTCACCCTGGTAGTGATCAGCGTTGTCCAGGCTGCCACCCGGCCAGTACGCCGGCTCAGCGCCCAATTACAGGCACGACCCGATGGCGATTTGACGCCCTTGCAGGCGCAAGACGCCCCACGCGAATTGCTGCCGCTGGTAGACGCGACCAACGCGACGATGGGGCGCCTGGCGGATTTGCTGGCACATCAGCAGCGCTTCATCCGGGACGCCTCGCACCAGCTGCGCACGCCGCTGGCCGTGCTCAAGATTCAAGTTCAGTCTGCGCTTCGTGGCAACGTGCCGCCCATGGAGGCCTTGACCGACATCAGCGACACCGTGGACCGCGCCACGGTGCTGGCCAACCAGATGCTGGCGCTTGCCAAGGTTGCCCAGCTCAGCCAGCAGGCCAACACGGTAGTAGCCGATTGGGCCCAGGTGTTGCGCGAGGTGGCGCTGGACCTCTCGCCCCTGCTGGCCGACAAAGACCTGGACTTTGAGATCAACGCCCAGCCTGCGCCAGTACTGGCCCACGAATGGATGCTGCGGGAGCTGTCACGCAATCTGCTGCACAACGCCATACGCCACAGCCCAAGGGGTGGGCGACTGCAAATGAACCTCAGCGGCGACCCGAGCACGGCCACATTGGTGATCAGCGACGACGGCCCCGGCATCAGCGACGACTTGCGCGCGCGGCTCTTCCAGCCCTTCTCCGCCGGTCAACCCCAGTCCGGCTCAGGCCTGGGTCTGGCTATCTGCCAGGGCATTGTGCAGGCCCTGGGTGGTCACATCCAGCTCGACAACCGTCCCCAAGGCGGCCCAGTATCTAGCCGGTATGCAGGTCTCGACGCTCTGGTGCAGTTGCCACTTGCGAACGCCACGCGCATGACTTGACAGTGCGCAAACCGGGTCAGGCCGGCCTTTTCTACAGTGACGCAGCGGTGCGCCAGGGTTCACCGCACATCACCAACGAAAGGGCTAGCCATGAAAACCGATGCGCAATTGAAGAAGGATGTACTGGACGAGTTGAGCTGGGACCCAGCCGTGAACGCCAGCGAAGTGGGCGTGATCGTGAAAGACGGCGTGGTCACGCTGACCGGCCACCTGGCCACCTACGCCGAGAAGTATGCCGCAGAGCGTGCAGCTCAACGCGTCAGCGGACTCAAGGCGCTGGCCGTTGAAATCCAGGTGCGCTTGTCACCCAGTTACAAGCGCAGCGACAGCGACATCGCAGCAGCCGCACAGCGGGCTTTGGACTGGAACGTCGTTGTACCCGACGGAAAAATTCAGCCCAAGGTGGAAAACGGCTGGATCACACTGAGCGGCGATGTGGAGTGGGACTACCAGCGCAAGGCCGGCGAACGAGCCGTGCGCGATCTGTTTGGCGTGGTCGGTGTGACCAACCTGGTGAAGGTCAAGCCGCACCTGAGCACCACGGACATCGAGAAAAACATCCATGACGCCCTGCAGCGCCAGGCCGAGCGCGAGGCCAAGCAGGTGGATGTGGCAGTTCAGGGCTCCAAGGTCACGCTGCGCGGCAAAGTGCATTCATGGAACGATCGCCGGGCCGTACAAAACGCTGCCTGGTCGGCACCTGGGGTGTCGGGCGTCGTCAACGAACTGAGTGTTCAGGCCTGATGCACATTTGGCAAGGAATCCACATGAAACCCAGGACACACAGATGGCTGTGGGCTGTGCTGGCCATTGGCGCACAGACCTGCATGGGGCTGAGCGCGCAAGCGGCTGAACCCGCCCCGGTGGTGCATGGCGACTACCTGTGCGGCGGTGTGGGCGACGAAGGTCTGCAAGCCATGCGGGATCTGCGCCAGCCCTACAACTTGCGCATGAAATTTGCCCAGGTCCGCACGGGCAATTTTCTGGCGGGTGTTTCCGTTCGGGTGGAGCCACAAGGCGCGGCGTCTACCACCGCAAAACCCGCCATCGGGCCCATCGAGGACTGTGGGCCTGTCATGTACATGCGTCTGGAACCCGGCCGCTACCGCATCAATGCCACTTATGGCGATATGACCTTGAAACGCAATGTGCGCGTCGGTCGCGGCCCTACCGAGCATGTTCTTTACTGGCCAGGCAAGTAAACGGTCTACACGCCAGTCCTGCTGACCGGCCCATTTCCCACCCTACTTTCCTCCTGTCCCCCCTTTTTAAACACACATTCAACCCACAAGGAGTTTCCTCATGAAAACCGATACCCAACTGCGCGATGACGTCATGGCTGAACTGAATTGGGACCCCGCCGTCAAGGCCAACGACATCGGCGTGATTGCCAAGGACGGCGTGGTCACCCTCACCGGCCACCTGAGCAGCTATGCCGAAAAATACGCCGTGGAGCGTGCAGTGCAACGCGTCAGTGGCGTCAAGGCTCTGGCCATCGAAATGAAGGTTCAGCTGGCTGCCGCCTACGAACGCACCGATACCGATATTGCACTGGCGGCCGAGCGCGCCCTGCAGTGGAATGTATTGGTGCCCGACGACAAGGTCCGCCCCATGGTCGAACGAGGCTGGATCACGCTCAACGGCGAAGTGGCGTGGGACTATCAACGCAGCGCCGCAGAAAAGGCGGTGCGCGACCTGCTGGGCGTCGTGGGCGTGACCAATCTGGTGAAAGTGGTACCCCAGGTAACCGCCGATGACGTCAAGAAGAGCATTCATGACGCACTGGTCCGACAGGCCGATCGCGAATCCAAGTCCGTGGAGATTTCAGTCGACGGCTCCAAGGTCACCCTCAAGGGCAAGGTTCATTCGTGGGCCGAACGCACTGCGGCACAAGGCGCAGCCTGGTCGGCACCTGGTGTGGCCACCGTCATCAACAACCTCGTGGTCGAGGCGTGAACGCACGGGTGGCACTGGTCACCGGCGGCACCACGGGCATCGGTGCCGCCACGGCCGAAGCGCTGCGTGACGAGGGCTATCGTGTCGCCGTCAATCACCTCGGTGATGCGACTGGTGCGGCGGCCTACACCACCCGGACTGGCATCGCCAGTTTCGAGTGGAATGTGGGCGATGCAGAGGCCTGCTCGCAGGGTGTGCAACAGGTGCAGGCCGCGCTAGGCCCGGTAGAGGTGCTGATCAACAACGCCGGCATCACCCGCGACGCCATGCTGCACCACATGAGCGCGGCCCACTGGCGCGAGGTGATCGACGTCAATCTGGGCAGCTGCTTCAACATGTGCAGTGCGGTCATGGCTGGCATGCGTGAACGTCGCTTTGGCCGCATCATCAATATGAGTTCGGTCAATGCGCTGTCGGGGCAGGCTGGCCAGACCAACTACGCGGCCAGCAAGGCAGGGATCATTGGTTTTACCAAGTCGCTGGCACTTGAAGGTGCTTCCCGCAACATCACAGTAAATGCCGTGGCACCCGGCTACACCGACACCGGCATGGTCCGAGCCGTGCCACCTGAGGTGATGGCCGGCATCATCAAGTCAGTGCCGGCAGCCCGACTGGCCACCCCGTCGGAAATTGCTCGTGGCGTCGTCTTTCTGGCGGCTGATGAGGCCGGCTTCATCAATGGCATCACCCTGTCCATCAACGGCGGCAAGTACATGCCCTAGTCAGACCTTGGACCTCGCAACACTCTGCCTTGCCTTTTCGCATGTGCCCCACCGACCGATGGGGAGACCATCGACCGGTAGGCGAAACACCTCGCTGGAGATGCTTCGGGACCTGCAAAGTTTGGAAAGGACACAGTCATGAAACAAGTATTGAAGGTATCGGCTTGGGTGATGGCAACAGCACTTGCGCTTGGCGCGACCGGGGCCATCGCGGCCACGGGCTACAGGGTTACCAAGGCTCAGGAAGCGCAAATCAAGATCGGCATGAGCACAGACGAGGTACGCACCGCACTGGGTAAGCCAGCACGCATCTACAAGTACCGCAACGAAGTAGGCCCGACCTGGACCTATGAGGTAGTGGGCGCCAGTAGCGCCACTGTCTACGAAGTCGATTTTGGCAAGGACGGCAACGTCATCAAAATCAATGAGCGCGAACGCAGGGATGTCGAGTCGGTCGAGGAAAGTAGCGGCGACTGAGCGATATCGACTGACGTTTGGACAGGTCCCGGTGCCCAGGGGTCTGTCCCATTTGCTTGGCAAGCGCACCCGAAAATCCAGGTGATTTTGAGGTTACCTGGTTCCTCGTTGATCGCCGATGCTGACCGTAGAATCCGGTCAGAGCACCTGGAACCCGGGGGTGTCCACCGTTACACCCAGTTGCCGCCCGCCGCCATGAACCCCTTCAAAAAAAAAACCGCTAGCCGCATTGCAATGGTCAGCGTATTTCTCGCCATCCTCGCAAGTCCGATTGCCTGGTATGTCGCCCGTGAGAACGCCGAAGGCAGCACCGTATCCCTGGCGATTGAGGAATCCCAGCGCCTGATCAGTCACTTTGAAGCCATCGCGCAAACGGGTCCGCTCGCTGTGGAACACGCCAACAACGCGGCCAGCGCCATCACCGGAGGTCTGTTTGACATAGCGGAAATTTACGACCGCAGTGGAAGCAAGCTGGCGGAAAAGATGACGCCGGAAGGTGCGGCCATTGAAGAATTGCTCCCG
>JBEEJZ010000149.1:0-2952 GCA_041168905.1 Pseudomonadota bacterium
CGGGCTGCTTGACGTAGTTGTCGATCAGGGCCTGGAAGTGCTCGGCTGTCCACAGCGTCTGGCCGTCCAGGAACAGAGACTCTTGGTTCATCAGGCAGCGCTGCTTGTACTTGTCGGCAGCGTCAAAGACCTGTGCGGCGTTGGGGAAGTGCGGGTTGTATCTGCTCATGTTGGTTTCGCGCGCGAAAGTTCAGGCAATGTCTAAGGCCGCGCAGAACTGCGCACGCAGAGCCTGCAACCGCGCCGGGTCGATCCCCCCGCTAGTGATTGCCTTCATCACTTCCACTGGCTTCTTGTCGTCCCGGTCTGGGACCGGGATGCCAAGGAATTCTTCCAAGCAGCCGTTGAACTTGACTGGCGCAGCCAGCGTCACGGGGTTCGCACATGTCTCGATCAGGTCGTTCACCGCACCGTGAAGGTTCTTGCCGTTGTCGTCGTCTAGCATGACTCCGTGCGGAATGCCATAGGCTGCCAGAAGCGCCATGTATCGATGCAAGTTGAACTTGCCCAGGGCGTCGATGACACACACGCGATACGGCGTGAGATCGTGCCACTCGTTGGCCAAGAGATAGTTGAACAACGCGCGCTCCGTGGCGCCTTCGACCAAGAGCACGCGGTCGGCAAAAAACAGCGAAGCGCGCTCTCCATCGAGCCAGAGCTGGAACCTGAACCGCTCTTCTTGTTCAGCGATGTGCGCCTGCGGCGGCTGCGCAATCATGTCTCGCGCGCGCCTCTTCGCGTTCTCTGAAATGTTGGCATCGGCAACAAAGGCCTGTAGGGCAGCCAGCAGTTCGCCTCCCTGGTCGAACAGTTCCTTGATCTGACCGCCTCTGGGCTGAAACGCTCGGCTCGCCCCGTTCACTCGCTGTATGCGGACGAGCTGGCCAATCTGTTCTGCGGCTTTGCCTGCGAACGTGGGCGAGTGGGTTGTGATGATTACTTGCTGACCTGGCTCCGCTCCCAGCCGGCGCAGGTGATAGGCCATGCTCTCCTGCTGGCTTGGATGCAGGAAAGCCTCCGGCTCTTCGAAGAGAACGAGGTTGAAGGTTGGATTGAAATCCTTCTTGTCCGTCTTCTTCTCATCCTTGAAGGTCGGAGCCAAGCGAATCAGTTCGTAGATGACCGAACGCTGGAAACCATGTCCATAGCGCTCAAGATCGAACCCAACTTCCCCGAGCGCAGCATCAACGAACGCGAACTTCACCAGAGATTTTGAGATGTCCTCCGGTTCTACCGAGCCAACTGACAGGTCGATCTTGATGCTCCAGGCCGATATCGCAGTGTTCAGCGGTTCCGAAATCTCGCTTAGGAATCCATCCTTCTTCCTGGCTTCAGCGTTGAACTTCTCGAAGGCCGTCGACACCTCCTTGAACGCCACGCTCTTCGCTACCACATTCTTGAGCAAGAAGTTGAGCATGTTGCGCAGTGGTGATGGCCCGCTCATCTTGGTTTGCTCGGCGGGCGTCGTCAGCGCAGGAACGTAGATGATCTGGCCTACCTTCGCTGTGCCAACGTTCTTTGCTCCGTAGAACAACTCCGCATCGAGGTTCCCCTTGCTGAGGCCGAAGATGTTGCTCTGGGTTGCCTGAACACGGCCCTTTTCTTCAGACTTGAAGTAGCGGCGAACGGTAAGCGTTTGATCTGCCATCCCGTCTTTGTACTTGTCAGCCAAGTCAGCCCACTCGTCGTCATCCAGCGCGAACTGGAGCTGAACCCAAGACTCTTGGTCCGCCGCGCCTGCTTTGGGGAAGTCTTCAGTCGACCACTTCAGATTGTCGTAGAACGCCCGTAGCGCATTCAGTACGGTGCTCTTGCCTGCATTATTTGGGCCGACAAGCAGCGTGTAGTCATGAACCTCGATGCAAAGGTTCGTAACCGAGCGGTAGTTGTGGATCGTGAGTTCTCGTAGCTTCATTGCAGCCTCCCCAGGCCAACTTTCTCTTACGAATCGAGGTCGTGCCAGACGCCTATGGCGATTCTGTCTGACCTGCCCCCCGCCAGCCGTACCAACCTGAAGTAGCAGGAGTCCGCCAACCCAGGAGAATGGCGGACATGAGGAAGAGCAAATTCACCGAGGAACAGATCATCGGGTTCCTCAAGCAGGCAGAGGCCGGCGTGGCCGTGGCGGAGATCTGCCGCAAGGGCGGGTTCTCGGACGCGACGTTTTACAAGTGGCGCGCCAAGTTCGGTGGCATGGAGGCGTCCGATGCCCGACGCCTGCGCGAGCTGGAGGCGGAGAACGCCAGGCTCAAGCACCTGCTGGCCGAGGCGCACCTGGACATGCACGCGCTCAAGAGCGTTCTCGGGGTAAAAAGATAGCCCCACAGGCCAAGCGGGAGGCCATCGGACGGCTGATTGCACAGCATCAGCTGTCCGAGCGGCGAGCCTGCAGGCTTGTGGGGCTGAGCCGAGACAGCTACCGACATCCACCGGTGGCCCGCGCCCAGACCGAGGCGCTCAAGGCGAGGATCGTGGAGATCGCCCATGTGCGGCGGCGCTTCGGCTACCGACGCGTGCACGATTTGCTGCGCGTGGATTTCCCCGGGGTCAACCACAAGCGGGTGTACCGTCTCTACAGCGAGGCGAATCTGGCCGTTCGCAAGCGCAAGAAGGCGCACCGGCCACCCGCTGAGCGCACGCTGCTGAACATCGCTACCCAGGTCAACGAGGTGTGGAGCATGGACTTCGTCAGCGACAGCCTGGCCAACGGCAGGCGCCTGAAGTGCCTGACCGTGGCCGACGACTTCAGCCACGAAGCGGTGGAGATCGCGGTGGACTACGGGATCAGCGGCCAGTACGTGACGCGCCTGCTCGACCAGGCGGCGCTGTTGCGGGGCTACCCGTCAGCGGTGAGAACCGACAACGGGCCGGAGTTCACCAGTCGCACGTTCATCGCCTGGGCGCAGAGCCACGGCATCCGACACATCCTGATCGAGCCCGGCAGACCCATGC
>JBEEJZ010000150.1:0-7118 GCA_041168905.1 Pseudomonadota bacterium
CTCTGCGATGAAGGCGGCCACTCGCTCGGCGCCCAGAGCCAGAATTTTGTCTTCCAGCCAGCCCGCAGCACGCAGGCCAAACTCGGCCTCCGATTCCCCGGGCCTGGCCAGCTCATAAAAATAGGGCTGCTCAATGTGCGTGATGTTGGGTATGGGCAGGTCACCCTGAGCATGCATGCCACTCATGCCCCCCAGAGAAGCGCCCGCCATGGTGCTGCCGTGATATGCGTTATGTCGGCTGATGATCACCTTGCGCTGGGGTTGGCCGAGCAAGTCCCAGTAGCGGCGCACCATGCGCACATTGGAGTCGTTGCTCTCTGAACCACTGCTGGAATAAAAAACATGCTCAAAACGTCGCCCCTGGACCTCGGGGGCCAGCGCTGCGAGCCGCGTGGCCAGCTGCACTGCCGGCACGTTGGTCGTCTGGAAAAAACTGTTGTAGTACGGCAGAGTCATCATCTGCTGATAGGCTGCGTCGGCAAGCTCTCTGCGACCGTAGCCCACATTCACGCACCACAGACCGCTCATGGCGTCGAGCACCCTGGCGCCCTCGCTGTCCCAGACATAAATATTGTCTGCCCGCGTCATGACACGGGCACCTCGGCTGCCCAGGTCTTTGAAGTCCGTGAAAGGATGCAAAAAATGCGCACTATCCAAAGCCTGTATTTCGGCTGTATTGATCGGGTTCATGTCCGTTCCGAAGGTTGAGGGTGGATGATGGCGTCAAACATGCAGCAGCAGGTGCTCACGCTCCCAGGGTGAAATCACCTTCATGAACTCCTCGAATTCCAGTTCCTTGATTTCGGCATAGATGGTGATGAACTCCTTGCCCAGGACGTCGTGCAGTTCAGACTCGCGGCGCAGCCAATCCAGTGCTTCGCCCAGACTGCGTGGCAGTGCATACGGCGACAGATAGGCATCCCCACGCATTTCGGCCTTGGGCTTGATCTTGTTCTTCAAGCCCAGGTAACCGCAGGCGAGGGTCATGGACAAGGCGACATAAGGATTGGCATCTGCCCCAATCACCCGGTTTTCGATGCGGCGCGCCTGTGGCGACGAAATGGGAGAACGTATGCCCACAGTGCGGTTGTCATGGCCCCATTCAATATTGATCGGAGCCGCGGTGTGGCGGGACAAGCGTCGATAGCTGTTGACATATGGCGCAACCAGGACCATCGCCGCCGGGATGTAACGCTGTAGTCCACCGATGAAGTGATAGAAGGCATCAGAGGCAGAGCCATCAGCGTTGCTGAAGATGTTCAGCCCGGTTTCCTTGCTCACAATACTCTGGTGTACATGCATGGCACTGCCAGGCTCGCCGGCGATGGGCTTGGCCATGAAGGTGGCATACATGTTGTGCCGAAGGGCGGCCTCACGTACCGTCCGCTTGAAGAAGAACACCTCGTCTGCCAGCCCCAAGGGGTGGGCGTGGAAGAAATTGATCTCCATTTGACCCGCACCCACCTCGTGGATCAGCGTGTCCACGTTGAGCTCCATCTTGTCGCAGTAGTCGTAAATTTCCTCGAACAAGGGATCAAACTCGTTAACCGCATCAATGCTGTACGCCTGCCGGGAGGTCTCGGCGCGCCCACTGCGCCCCACTGGCGCATGCAGCAGGGTGTTGGGATCAGTATTGCGAGCCGTCAGGTAGAACTCCAGCTCGGGTGCCACCACCGGTGCCCAGCCCTCGGCGTCGTACAAATCACAGACGTGGCGCAAAACACTGCGCGGGGCAAAGGGCACCAGCTTGCCTGCGTGATCAAAGCAGTCGTGGATGACCTGCGCTGTCGGGTCGGTGGCCCAAGGCACGATGCGTACAGTCGAAGGATCAGGCCGCAACTGCATGTCGCGATCGGTCGGATCAATCACGTCGTAATACGGGCCGCTTTGCGGAAACTCTCCCGTCACACCCATGGCAACGATAGCTTGCGGCAGCCGCATGCCACGGTCTTCGGTGAACTTTTGCCGCGGCAGAATCTTCCCTCTGGCGACCCCGGTCAGGTCTGGCACCAAACACTCCACCTCGGTCACGCGGCGCTCGTTGAGCCAGTTCTCCAAGTCGGTGAAATTCGACGCTTTCTTCGCACTCATGCTGTTTATCCTCTGGTGGGCTACTTATTTTGCTGATCGCGACGCCGGTCGCGTCGCTGTTGACAGGCTTGTCCAAACGCCCGGATGATGGCTCCATAAAAAGGGATATCCAGGCTGCGCCACTCCGGGTGCCACTGCACTGCATATGCGAAAGCGCTAGCACCTTCAATCTCGATCGCCTCCACCAGACCATCAGGCGCGTGGGCCAATGCTCGAAGGCCTTGCGCCAAGCGCGATATGCCCTGCCCATGCAAAGAATTGACCGTTGCACTCGAGGCGCCAGCCCAGGTCTCAAATGGGGAACCGCTCACAAAGCGTACCTCGTGAGCCAGATGGTCGTAGGCGTCAGCCAGGGTCAAGTCAGGGCGCGCCCTGTGGTCCAGATGACCCTGTCTGGCGTGCACGGTCTGCTCAAGGGAGCCTCCCATGGCAACGTTGATTTCCTGAAAACCGCGGCATATGCCCAACAAGGGCACCCCCTGTTTGATGCACGCTCGCACCAGCGCCAATGTGAGCGAATCACGCTCTGGGTCCAGAGGCAGGCTACTGTCGTGCACCTCTTCGCCGAAATGGGACGGATGAACATTGGACGGCGAGCCGGTGAGCATCACGCCATCCACCATCCCCATCAGATGATCGATCTGGGACGCGTGAGCAAGGGGAAAAAGTACCGGTTGCACCTGCGCGCAGTCTCGCAACGATCGTGCATATTTGTCTCCTAAAACCAGGTAAGGCAGCGTGTTGCCGCTTGGGCCCAGCGCGCGGTGATCAGCAGGTAGCCAGACGAGGGCAGGAGAAATTTCAATTGAGTGTTCCACGATGAGTCACTATCCAGTTTCAGCTTTGGTTTGATTGTCACGTTCGCCCACGCGTGGAGCGATGGTGCCACAGGAAATCAGTTTGGATCTGCGAATTGCACGCAGCCCGTCCACCCCGCCATTAAACTGCCGCCCACCTCGTCCCAAAACGCACACCGCACCTTGCCCCTGCCTCCCAAAACAGCGACCCCATGGCTAGCGTACGCCAGTCTGGCACTCAGCATGGCCCTGGTGGGCAGCTATGTCGCATTGTCCAAACCCCTGGTCGCTGCGCTACCCATCTTTCTTTTGGGTTGGCTGAGGTTTGGGATCGGTGCCGTCGCCATGGCGGGCTGGTTGCGCAAGCCCGAGCATGAACCGCCCCTGACTGCTCAGACCCACCGCCTTTTATTTGTGGAGTCCCTGCTCGGCAACTTCCTGTTTTCCATCTTCATGTTGTTTGGAGTCACCATGACCACGGCGGTATCTGCCGGCGTCATCATGGCCAGCATTCCGGCTGTGGTGGCGGTGTTGAGCTGGGCCTTTTTAGGAGAACGCATTGGAGCCCGAATAGGGTCCGCCGTGGTTTGCTCTGCCATGGGTGTGGGCTTGCTGGCTCTTGCAAAGGGGACTCCTGCAGACACCAGCACGATTGACAGCAGCAAGGTATGGATAGGCAATCTGCTGGTGTTTGGTGCCGTGCTGTGCGAGGCGGCTTACGCAGTCATTGGAAAGAAGTTGACCGGCGCCATGGGTCCCAAACGCATTTCTGCCGTCATTAACCTCTGGGGATTTGCCCTGATGACACCCTTGGGCCTGTATGCAGCCTGGGGCTTCGACTTCTATGCCATTTCGCCCGGCAACTGGGGCTTGCTGGTGTTTTACGCACTGGCCGCCAGCGTCTGGACGGTTTGGCTATGGATGACGGGTTTGCGACAGGTCCCTGCAGCACAGGCCGGAATCTTCACCGTCATGCTGCCGGTCTCGGCGGTCCTGGTCGGGGTGGTTTTGCTGGGCGAGTCGATCAGCGTCACTCAAACCTTCGCTTTTGGATGGGCCCTGGCGGGCCTGCTGCTCGCGACGATACCCGATCGACCCATCCCCATCGAACCAGCTTCACCAGACCGTGCTTGAGACTATGTCATCCATTCAATCCGGCTGCCCGTGCAATGGCCGATCACTCACCACCATGCCATCTTCATCAGCGTACAGCCAGTCTCCTGGTTGCACCCTGACGCCTTGAATCGTCACTGGAAGCTGGCTGAGCCCTGCCTGTTTGCGCTCAGTGGGTAATGGCATCGAGGCCAGTGCCCGTATACCGATGGCCTGACCTGCCAGTTCGGCGACATCCCGCACACAGCCATCTATGACCACACCGGCCCAACCATTGCGTGCCGCAGCTGCCCCGAGATTGCCACCCAGCAAGGCACGGCGCAGCGACGCGCCACCATCGACCACCAGCACGCGCCCCAATCCGGGACTCTCCACTGCGGCCTTCACGGGAGTGTTGTCCTCAAAACATTGAACCGTCACCACCTGTCCAAAAAAAGACTGGTGGGCGCCAAAATCCTTGAACGCCGGAGGCAACACCCGAAACTGGCCGGACATATCGTTTTTGTGGGAATCGCACAAGTCGCAGCATGCAATGATCTTGCTCATGATGGGTCTCCTTGAGGGGTTATAGGGATGCGATATTTTCTGGCGTCGGGCCATGCGAGTACATCGGCACCACAAAAAAAGCGACGGATCCAAGAAAAAAAGATGTTTTCACTTTGAAACCTGTTTTTTTCCCAGTAGCATGACGGAAGCCGGTTGAGAAGCCGTTTTTCACTGGTGACACATCAACTTTCAGAAGGAAGACTAAACATGGCAACTGCAAAGAAAGCTCCAGCGAAGACGGCGGCGCCAGCCAAGGCCGCAGCCCCCGCCAAAAAGGCAGCTCCAGCCAAAGCCGCTGCAGCCGCTCCGGCCAAGGCGGCTCCAGCGAAAAAACGCGCTGTGAATGCTGCTTTCATGAAAGCATTGACCCCCAGCGCAGCACTGGCCGCCGTCGTGGGTGCAGCTCCCCTGCCCCGCACGGAAGTGGTCAGCAAGCTCTGGGTTTACATCAAGAAGCACAAACTTCAAGACGCCGTCAACAAGCGAAACATCAATGCCGATGCCAAACTCAAGGAAGTATTTGGCAAGGCGCAGGTCAGCATGTTTGAAATGGCTGGACTGATAGGCAAGCACCTGAAGTAATCGGTTCCTGATCCACCGCAAAAACCGCAGCCATGCGGTTTTTTGCTTTCAGGGCTTCAAGTAGATCTGGCAACGCCAATGCCAGACAAGGTTCCTCGGGTTGTGATCACCTCGGGATCCAGAATAATCTCGATCAAGCTTCCTTCAGGCCTGGCCAAAGCCGCTAGCAGCTCCGGCTCGAACTGGTTCGTGCGGGAGATGCGTACGCCGGCGCAGCCGTAGGCACGTGCAAGGGCAGCAAAGTCCGGGTTGGCCAATCGTGTACCCGTCACCCGGCCAGGGTAATCTCGCTCCTGGTGCATGCGTATGGTGCCGAACATGCCGTTATTCAGCAGCACGACGATGGTCTTGGCGCCATATTGACCGGCGGTTGCCAGCTCCTGGCCATTCATCATGAAGTCACCGTCGCCCGTCATCGTGAACGCGAGGCGACCGGTGGTGATGGCAGCGGCAATCCCCGCGGGAACACCGTAACCCATGGCCCCGACTGTGGGCGACAGCTGGGTTTTGGCACCTTTCACCCAGCCGTGATGTCGGAAATAGCGATGGACCCAGCTCGAAAAGTTACCCGCGCCGGTGCTCACAACAGTGTCGGGGGGCAAATGCTTTTGCAGGCTGGCCATGACACTGGGCATGTCCACCAGGCCGCGTTCAGTGTCACCGATCAGGCCGGGCAAGGTTTGCGGCAAAAGATTGGCCTGGTAGTCTTCGTGACAAGCGCGTGCCCAGGCTTCCCAAGGCACATTCACGGGTGCTGTGAGGACTTCCAGTGACCTAGCCGCAGCGTTCATGGTGGCGTTGATGGCAAGGTCTGCGCGATAAACGCGGTTCAACTCCTCAGCGCTTGCGTGGATATGCACCAAGGTTTGGCGCGCCTTGGGGACATCGAGCAGGCGATAAGTACCTGTGGTCATTTCTCCCAGGCGCGGGCCGATAGCCAGAATCAGGTCACTGTCTCGCACGCGCTGGGCCAGACGAGGGTTGATACCGATGCCGACATCTCCCGCATACAAAGGGTGAAAATTGTCAAAGGTGTCCTGGTAGCGAAAGGCGTTGGCCACGGGTAGACGCCAGTTTTCAGCAAACCGCTGCAGGGCCTGGGCGGATTGGGCAGTCCAGCCACCGCCGCCGGCGATGACCAAAGGGCGCTGAGCCGCAAGCAGCAACTGACGCAGTTGGCGCAAGGAACCGGGGTCACTCCAGGCCTGCACTGGTTCAACGCGGGGCAAGGCCTCCAGCTCTTGGCCTGGTAAATCACTCAGCACCTGGGTGAGCATGTCCTCCGGCAACACCAGCACCACCGGCCCAGGTCGCCCGTTCATCGCGGTGGCGAATGCTCGGCTCATATATTCAGGAATCCGGCGGGCATCGTCGATACGCTCCACCCGTTTGGCCATGCCCTTGGTGCCAGGGCCAAAAAAGTGGGTGTAGTCCAACTCCTGAAAAGCTTCCCGGTCGCGGGTGCTGCTGGCTACATCCCCCACCAGCAACACCATGGGCGTTGAATCTTGAAACGCCGTGTGCACACCAATGGAGGCATTGGTCGCACCGGGGCCACGTGTCACGATGCAGACGCCCGGCCGCCCCGTCAGTTTGCCATGCGCCTCAGCCATGAAGGCAGCGCCGCCCTCTTGTCTGCACATCACGAATTCAATGTCTGCTGCGTGGCGATGAAAGCCGTCGAGTACAGCCAAAAAGCTCTCGCCAGGTACCCCAAACGCATGGGTGACCCCCTGCGCGATCAGGCACTCCACGAGTAAATGACCTGCCAATCGGGGAGATGAAGGCGGTGTAGCAATCGTCATGTTGAGTTAGGCAAGAAAGCAGGTGAGAAGGACAGGGGGACTTCCGACGATCAGGCTTGGCCCGCATGTGCAGCAAGCAAAGGGGTTCGACGTACGTGCCTGACCCGAAAAGCACTGAAGATCAGAGCCCCCTGCACTACCGCCAGGCCGACAAAAACGCCACTGAACCGCTGGTGATCCATCA
>JBEEJZ010000151.1:0-3956 GCA_041168905.1 Pseudomonadota bacterium
CAAATTGGGTCAGCGCGACATGATTGCCCAGCTCATTCGCATGCAATACAAGCGCAACGACCTGGATTTTGTGCGGGGCAGCTTTCGGGTGCGGGGCGACACCATCGACATCTTTCCTGCCGAGCACAGCGAGATGGCGATTCGTGTCGAACTGTTTGACGACGACATTGAGTCGCTGCAACTGTTTGACCCGCTCACCGGCCGTATCCGGCAAAAAATACCCCGTTTCACCGTCTACCCAGGTAGCCACTACGTCACGCCACGCGATCAGGTACTGACCGCAGTGGAGGCGATCAAGCACGAGCTGGTGGGCCGGGTGAAGCAGTTTGTGGACGATGGCAAGCTGGTGGAGGCGCAGCGCATCGAGCAGCGCACCCGTTTTGATCTGGAAATGCTCAGTGAAGTGGGGCACTGCAAGGGCATCGAAAACTACTCGCGCCATTTGTCGGGGGCTGCGCCGGGTGAGCCGCCAGCCACCTTGACGGATTACCTGCCCAAGGACTCGGTCATGTTTCTTGACGAGTCGCATGTGCTGATCGGCCAGTTTGGCGGTATGTACAACGGCGACCGGTCGCGCAAAACGACTTTGGTGGAATATGGTTTTCGGCTGCCCAGTGCGCTGGACAACCGGCCTCTCAAGTTTGACGAGTTCGAAACCAAGATGCGTCAGGCCATTTTTGTGTCTGCCACGCCAGGGCCTTGGGAAAACGAACATGCGGGCCAAGTCGTCGAACAAGTGGTGCGACCCACCGGGCTGGTGGACCCCGAGGTCGAGGTGCGACCGGCCACGCACCAGGTGGACGATGTGCTGCAAGAAATTCGCATCCGGGTCGAGAAGTCCGAACGCGTGCTGATCACCACCCTGACCAAGCGCATGGCCGAGCAGCTGACGGACTACCTGACGGACAACGGCGTCAAGGTGCGCTACCTGCACAGCGATGTGGACACCGTGGAGCGCGTCGAAATTCTGCGTGATCTGCGCCTCGGCACATTTGACGTGCTGGTGGGCATCAACCTATTGCGCGAGGGGTTGGATATTCCTGAGGTGTCTTTGGTAGCCATTCTGGATGCCGACAAGGAAGGCTTTTTGCGCTCAGAACGATCCTTGATTCAGACCATCGGCCGTGCGGCCCGCAATCTGAATGGCCGAGCCATCTTGTATGCCGACAAGATCACCGACTCCATGAAAAAGGCCATAGGTGAAACCGAACGCCGGCGTGAAAAGCAAACAGCCCATAACCTGGCTTTGGGCATCACCCCGCGGGCCATCGTCAAGCAGGTGCGAGATTTGATTGATGGGGTCTACAGCGAGAAGGCAGGCAGGGAGGCCGACAAACTCGAGCGCGACGCCATGCAAAGGGCCCAAGTCGAAGAGATGAGCGAAAAAGACATCGCTCGTGAGATCAAACGACTGGAGAAGCTGATGATGGAGCATGCGCGCAATCTCGAATTTGAGAAGGCTGCGCAAGTGCGGGATCAGCTGGGTCGCCTCAAGCAACAGGCCTTCGGAGCCCCGGGTACAGACAACGTGGTCCCGATCAAATTTGCCTGATGTGGTGTGAAATGTGACTGATCGGTATTTTTACTTGAGCAATATGCTGGGTTTATGGCTATACTTGAGTCTCTTACTCAACCATAGAACTGACGAGAAGCGGTCAGTCTGACTCGGGAACTTGCCATGCGACTCACCACAAAAGGCCGTTTTGCGGTCACGGCGATGATAGACCTGGGTCTGCGCGCAAGCGCTGGCCCAGTCACCCTGGCCGCCATCAGCCAACGCCAGCAAATCTCGCTCTCTTACCTTGAGCAGTTGTTTGGCAAGTTGCGCCGAAATCAGCTGGTTGAGTCAACACGGGGCCCTGGTGGCGGCTACACCCTGGCCCGCAGCGCCGGTGACATCACGGTGGCAGAAATCATCACATCAGTTGATGAAGCGCTGGATGCCACCCAGTGTGGTGGCAAGGAGAACTGCCATGGTGACGGTGCCCGCTGCATGACGCACGATCTCTGGACCTCGCTGAATTCGAAAATGGTCGAGTTTTTGGGATCGGTTACCTTGCAAAAGCTGGTGGACGACCAGCTCGCCAAGGGTTTTAAACTTGACGAAAAGCCCGCCGTGAAACGCGCCATTTCAGCCATGCC
Source organism: Pseudomonadota bacterium (assembly GCA_041168905.1). Lineage (GTDB taxonomy): Bacteria > Pseudomonadota > Gammaproteobacteria > Burkholderiales > Burkholderiaceae_C > JBEEJZ01. The sequence goes on from JBEEJZ010000151.1 coordinate 2,143, forward strand.
GGTGGTCAAGCCCGTCAATATCAACGCTCCCAACTCGGTTTTTGCACTGGGCAACGCCTACTCAAAAGTCTGATGGGTTCGCTCTTTAATCACCAAACGCACTTCGTATGACACCGCATTTCCCGATTTACATGGATTACAGCGCCACCAACCCCTGCGATGAGCGGGTGGTGGACGCCATGATTCCCTGGTTGCGTGAGCACTTTGGTAACCCGGCCTCGCGTAGCCACGCCTGGGGTTGGGAGGCTGAGGCTGCCGTCGAAAGAGCCCGTACGCAAGTGGCTGACCTGATAGGTGCTGATCCTCGCGAGATTGTCTGGACTTCAGGGGCGACCGAGTCCAACAACCTGGCCCTGAAAGGCGCGGCTCATTTTTACAAGACCCGTGGCAAGCACCTGATCACCGTCAAAACCGAGCACAAGGCAGTGCTGGACACTTGCCGAGAGTTGGAGCGTCAGGGCTTTGAGGTGACTTACTTGGATGTGCAGCCGGATGGCTTGGTGGACCTGGACGTTTTCAGGGCGGCCATACGTCCAGACACCATTCTGGCCAGCGTGATGTTCGTCAACAACGAAATCGGCGTGATTCAGGACATCGCTGCGCTGGGCACCATCTGTCGTGAAAAAGGCGTGATCTTCCATGTAGACGCTGCGCAAGCCACCGGGCGCGTGGACATCGACATGTCGACCCTACCCGTGGATTTGATGAGCCTGACTTCCCATAAGACCTATGGGCCTAAGGGTATCGGTGCCCTGTTTGTGCGCCGCAAGCCCCGTATTCGCCTTGAGGCGCAAATGCACGGCGGCGGTCATGAGCGTGGCATGCGCTCAGGTACCCTGCCTACGCACCAGATCGTCGGCATGGGTGAGGCCTATCGCATTGCCAAGGAAGAAATGGCGGGCGAGAACAAGCGCATACGTGCCCTGCACGAACGCATGCTGGCTGGCCTGAAGGACGTCGAGCAGGTGTTCATCAATGGTCACACCGAAAAGCGTGTGCCGCACAACCTGAACATGAGTTTCAACTACGTGGAAGGGGAGTCGCTGATCATGGGGATCAAGGGACTTGCCGTGTCAAGTGGCTCGGCCTGTACTTCCGCATCGCTGGAACCCAGCTATGTGTTGCGCGCGCTGGGCCGCAGTGACGAGCTGGCCCACAGCAGCTTGCGCATGACCATCGGCCGCTGGACCACCGAGGCCGACATCGACTATGCGGTCGAGACTATCAAGGCCAACGTGGCCAAGCTGCGGGAGCTCAGCCCCTTGTGGGAGATGTACCAGGACGGCATTGATATCAGCACCATCCAGTGGGCAGCACACTAATTCAAGAATTCAAGAGGTAAGAAAAATGGCCTATTCAGAGAAAGTCGTCGATCACTACGAAAACCCCCGCAATGTGGGTAGTTTTGAAAAGGGTGACGAATCCGTGGGAACTGGCATGGTGGGCGCGCCCGCCTGCGGCGACGTGATGAAGCTTCAGATCAAGGTCAACCCCACCACGGGTGTGATCGAAGATGCGAGGTTCAAGACCTACGGTTGCGGGTCGGCCATTGCGTCGAGCTCTCTGGTGACCGAGTGGGTCAAGGGCAAGACCCTGGATCAGGCAGCAGCCTTGAAAAACAGCCAGATCGCCGAAGAACTGGCTCTGCCACCGGTCAAAATCCATTGCTCCATCCTGGCTGAGGACGCCATCAAGGCGGCCGTGAACGACTACAAGTCGCGCCACGAGGGCGGTGCGGCGTCGACGACGGCCTCGGCCGAGACCGCGTCGGCCACGGCCGGCGTGCAGTGACGGCCGCGTCGCGAGAGGCTGGA
>JBEEJZ010000152.1:0-45640 GCA_041168905.1 Pseudomonadota bacterium
TGGGGCCACGCCCATCAAACGGGCGTTCATGCTGTCCTGGATATAGCCCTTCAAAATGCCATCTTCAATCAACACGTTGCGTTGGCTGGCATTGCCCTCATCGTCTACATTCAAGGAGCCACGCCGATCTGCCAGGGTACCGTCGTCCAGCACGGTCACCCCTTTGGCAGCCACCCGCTGACCAATGCGCCCGCTAAAAGCACTCGACCCCTTGCGATTGAAGTCGCCCTCCAGTCCGTGGCCGATGGCCTCGTGCAACAAGATGCCCGGCCAGCCCGGCCCCAAGACCACGGTCAGCTCACCGGCAGGTGCGGCGCGCGACTCCAGGTTGGTGAGCGCCGCCTTCACCGCCTCGTCCACATAGCGGTTGATGCAGGCGTCGTCAAAATACGCCAGGCCAAAACGCCCTCCACCGCCTGCAGACCCCATTTCGCGACGGCCTTTATGCTGCGCAATCACGGTCAGTGACAGGCGCACCAGGGGACGCACATCGGCGGCCAGGGTGCCGTCGGCACGCGCCACCATGACCACGTCGTATTCACTGGCCAAGCCGGCCATGACCTGCACCACACGCGGGTCCTTGGCGCGGGCCCGTTGTTCAACGGCCTCCAACAGGCGCACTTTGGCCGTGCTGTCCAGCGTGCCCATGGGGTCCAGGTCCTGATAAAGGCTACGGGCCTTCGCCACCGTGACCTTGGGCACCTTGACCTTGCCCGACCGGGTGGCAGCACCGATGGCTCGCACCGTACGGGCAGCGTCCAGCAAAGAGGCTTCGGAGATATCGTCCGAGTACGCGAAGGCAGTTTTTTCGCCGCTGACGGCACGCACCCCAACACCCTGGTCGATGCTGAAGGAGCCGGTCTTGACGATGCCCTCCTCCAGACTCCAACCCTCGCTGCGGGTGTATTGAAAGTACAGGTCCGCTTCATCCACCGCGTGCGCCCGTATCTCGGCCAGCGCGCGAGACAAATGCCCCTCATCCAGGCCAAAAGGCGTCAAAAGCAGGGACTTGGCCGTAGCCAGGCGCTCAATCGTGGGTTCGCGAGAAATCATGGATTCATTTTAGGTGGCGACCAAATCCGGGGCTTGCGGCAGGCCAATGACTAAAGGTCAGGATTGCACCAGTCGTTTGGACCGGGCAATCGACATCAGGATACCCAGGCACAAGCCCAATGTGACCATCGCTGTACCGCCATAGCTGATGAAGGTCAAGGGCACGCCCACCACGGGCAACATGCCACTGACCATGCCCATGTTCACAAAAGCGTAAGAGAAAAAGATCATGGCCACGGCGCCTGCCAGCAAGCGAGAAAACAGCGTGGGCGCCTCTAGCGCAATCATCATGGCGCGCAGCACCAGTAGCACAAAGCCAGAAATCAGGAGCAGGTTGCCAAACAGCCCGAACTCCTCAGAAAACGCCGCAAAGATGAAGTCAGTGGTGCGCTCGGGTATGAACTCCAGGTGGGTCTGCGTGCCCTGCATGAAGCCCTTGCCCCAAAAACCACCTGAGCCAATCGCGATCATGCCCTGGATGATGTGAAAACCCTTGCCCAGCGGATCCTTGCTCGGGTCCAGCAGGGTACAGATGCGCTGTTGCTGATAGTCGTGCAACACCGGCCAGCGCACACCGTCGGCGCACAGGCTGGGCTCAAACACCACGACCATGGCCACGCCCACCACGCCCAGGAGCACCGGAGGCAGCACCAGACGCCAGCTCAGACCCGCAAAGAAAATCACCGACAGCCCCGCAGCCAGCACCAGCAGGGCGGTACCCAGATCCGGCTGTTTCATGATCAAGCCCACCGGCACCAGCAAAAGACCGCCCGCCACCAGAAAGTCCAGAGGCCGAAGCTGCCCCTCGCGTTTCTGGAACCACCAGGCCAGCATCAGGGGCATGGCAATCTTCAGGATTTCACTGGGCTGTATGGTCACTCCCACGTTCAGCCAGCGCCGGGCTCCTTTTTTGGTCAGGCCAAATAAGGCCACCGCCACCAACAGCGCAACACCAACCGTATAGATCGGCACCGCCAACGTGGCCAAGCGCTGCGGCGGGACCTGGGCCACCACAAACAATATGGCACCCGCTATCAGCATGTTGCGGCCGTGGTCGGGGAAACGCGTGCCGTGATCAAAGCCAGACGAATACATGGTCAGCAAACCCGCACAAGCCAGCATGAACACCGCGAAGGCCAGGGGGCCATCGAAACCCTTGAACAGGGGCGCGATGCGGCGGATCAAGGAAGGTTTTTCAAAGATGTCGACCATAGCGCCGGAATTATCCGCGCACACCCCAACCAGCGCTCGGGTCAGCTCAAACGGATGTCGATGCTGGTTCGGCCGGGCTGGCTGCTGATATCCAGAACGGCACCGATGGACTCTGCACGCTGACGCATGGACGCCAACCCCTTGCCACGCGCCGCATGCAGATCAAACCCGACGCCATCATCCATCACCCGCACCAACACCATAGGGGCATAGGCTGGCCCTGTCGCCATGGCCTGAATGCACAGCGTGCGGGCGCCCGCATGCTGCATAACGTTAGACATGGCCTCGAAAATCAAAAACTGTAGCTGCCGCATCGTGTCTGCATCCAACCGCGCCAACACAGGCACAGCTTCCACCGCCCAGATCAGTTTCACATCCATAGCAGTGAACCTAGGCTCCATGCGATAGCGCAAGTTAGCCAGCAGTGCATTGATGTCGCCGGGTGGCAAGGTCATGGCGTCAATCGACAGCTTGAGCTGGTCTAGCGACTCCCGCAAGGTCACCAGCACATCAGCCTGAGTCGCCCGACCGGATTCCAGTTGCCGAATGGCGGCACTGATGTGGGAACCCACGCCGTCATGCATATCTCGCAAGATGCGGGCGCGCTCGGTGCTGCGTTCGTGCTCGCGCGCCAAGACCTCCAACTGCTGGTAACTTTGCGACAGCTCAGTCTCTTTGGCTTGAACTCGTTTGTTCAGCGTAGCCTGCAATTCCCTTGCCTCTGCAGTGGCCGCGCGAAACCGGGTGATCACGATATAGGCCAGAGACAATCCAAACAGCACCGAGGCGTAGCGCAGGTAGGTGTCCTCGCCGTAGGAAGGATTGATCCGATAGACGTACACATCCCGCAAACCGGTGAACACGTTCACCAGCAAAGCGAGAGCTACCGCCCTGTGAGCCCAGGTTGCGCCCCGGCAGGCACGCCACAAAAACAAGGCACCAAAAGCCAGACAACTCAACCCTGTAGCCAGATACCAGGCCGTCAGCGCCTTTGCCTGCCCCATGCCCAGTGCCCAGTAAGCCATCAGGGGCGCACAGGCGGTGCCAAAAGCCATCCACCGCCCGAACCCGTTTGCCCAAGGCTTCCCCTGCCAACCTGCGACGTGGAGGCAAAACTGGCTCATATTGAAGATCCAGAGCGCCAATGACGACACAGGAACCAAACCCCACCAAGGCCAGGGTAGCGGGGGGGCCTCCAGCAACATATAGCCCACCCCCAACGCCCAAGAAAGCTCCGCCAAACCAGCAAACAAGTACAGTGAATCTCGTCGACCTCCACTGACTGAAGTGCTACCCGGCTGGGTCGCCCACAGCGACAGGGACATGAGGCCGACCACTAGACTAAACATCGCAACAGCCAGGGACCCGTACGACCGCCAGATGTAGCGCTGCTGATACAAGGTATCCACCTCATCCTGAGGGCCTAGCACGACCCGAGACAAGCCGCCGCGCCGGCCAACATCAGCGCGCACATGCACCCGCAGGTGATTGGACAAAGCCAATAAGCCAGGCGAGACTGACATGTGGCGTGGCACCTGGGAGTAGTCTGCTCCGTTGTAATGCTGCAAATCACCTTCGCGCTTGAGTAGGCCATCGTTCAGCCACACCTCATAGGCATTGCCCAAGCGAGGAACGTAGATACTCCAGGGTTCATCAGGCACCTGGGGCAAATCGAAATACAGATCAAACCAGGCCTCGCCTGCATGACCCTGGTTATGACGGTCCCAGTGGTAAGGCAGGCTCACAGCCTGCTCGCTGGTCAAGCCAGAGACTTTGACCCGAGCCGTCGCCTGGGTCAGTGTCAGCATTTCGGCTCCAGCCGGGAACTGGCAAGCCATCCACAGAACGGCGACCGTGACAAGCCGGGCAAACAAACCTCGACAGCACATCACTGACATCATCCATCCTTGGGTAAAAGCCCCATCCGAGTAGCCTCAAACACGGCCTCGCTGCGAGAATGCACCGCCAACTTGCTGTATAAACTTTTGATGTGGGTCTGTACTGTGTGTACCGTCACGTTTTGCAGCCGCGCGATTTCGGCGTAAGAAAAACCACGCGCAATCAGCTCCAACACCTCCTGCTCGCGCGCTGACAGCAAATTGCGGCCGTCAGCACGCAACTCCGCTGGCGGCGCCTTGACGGCCATTTGCGCCAGTCGGTATTTGGCCAGCACCCGCCGCGCGATCATGGGCGAAATGGGCGAGGCGCCTGCTTTCATCTCCAAGATAGTTTGTGCAATGTCGCCAGGCGCAGCGTCCTTATGGATATACCCCAGCGCCCCGGCCTCAATGCTGGCCAACACATTGGCCTCGTCTCCAAACATGGAAATCACGAGCGACTCACACTCCGGGTGCCGCACCTGGGCATGGCGAATCACGTTCAGGCCGCTGCCGTCGGGCAAACCCAGGTCTGTCAGCAGCACGTCGACCCGATGCTGCGGGTCGTCCAAGCGGTCGAGGGCATCGGCTTGAGTCCCAACCTCGCCGAGCAGACTCAAGCCCTCGCAGGCCCGGACACTGGCCGCAAAAAAATCACGCATGGTCGCATCGTCCTCAACGATCAGTACGTGCCACATTTTGTGTGATTCCTGTGAGAATTAAGAGATCATCTGCCTCAAAGAAATATTCAGTCATATTCAACGTTACACACTCTCCCTGCACGGACGCTGTCCAGCCATTAGCGCTCGCCCAGTGACTCAGACAAAGTTTTCAAAATAGGCTTTGTCAGGTACCGAAGCACCGTATTGCTCCCGGTCTTGATTTCCACCGTCGCCGTCATACCCGGCTGCATTTCTATTTTTTCACCATTCCTTGCCGTCAAATGACGTGTGTCGATCCGAACCTGTACCCGATAGTAGGGCTGGTCGTTGCCACGGTTATCTTCACTCAAGGTATCGGCACTTATATAGCTCACCTCCCCCTGCAACGTACCGTAAACCGTGTAGTCATAAGCGTCCAGTTTGACCGTCGCGGGTAGCCCGCGTTTTACAAAGGCCACATCCGCAGGCTTGACTTTGGCTTCTATCAGCAGCTCCTCTTCCAGTGGAACGATTTGCATGATTTCCTCGCCTGGCCGGGCGACACCACCACGCGTCGTGATACGAACATTACGCACCACCCCATCCATAGGTGCACGCACAACGGTGTATTCCAACTGTTCCCTGCGTTGAGCCAGAACCTGCAAGGAAGATGCCAAGTCTTCCTGCGCCTTGGAGTAATCACTCTGGGTTTCCTGCAGGTACTTGTTATGTCTGTTGGTCGCCTGGCCCTCCAGTTCGGCAAGCTGGCGCTGCAATTTCAGCACCTCCGCCCGGCTGACATCTCCGGATTGCAACAGTGGCAAATTAAGATTCAACTCGGCCTGTACCAGCTCAATCGACTTGCGCAAGGCAGATAGTTCTTCATGAATGGCCGCCTGACGTTTAGAGAACAGCAGTTGCTGATTTTTTTTGAATTCCGGGTAAGCATCTAATAGTGCTAAAAATCGGGGCTCTCCCCCCAGCACCTCCGCATGCAGCCTGGCCACGGCAGCATGCAAGGCAGCAGTTTTAGCGGCGCTTTCAAGATACGCCGCTTCCGCCTTGTTCCGATCAAAACGAAACAACACTTGCCCCTGCTTAACCTGCGCGCCCTCTCTCACCAGCAACTCGCTCATCACGCCGCCTTCTGGCGCCTGAATCACCTGATTGCGCGAGCTCGCAATTCCCTGGCCTGGTGCACGGGTGATTTGATCCATTTCGGCCCACTGAGCCCACGCCAGAAAGCACACTATTGTGGCGAAACTGAGGCGAACTAACCACCGTACAGGAACTAGCCCATCTGTTTTCCCCAGCATGTGAGACCCACTCACGAAACTGCCCCCGCGGCAGCTATTTCTGTGCTGGCCATAGCTCCCCGACCCATCAATTTATCCATCACCATCGCCTTGGGTCCATCCAGAACCACCCGCCCCGCGTTCACCACAATCAATCGATCGAACAGGGGCAACAGACCCGTCTTGTGGGTAGCCACCACCAAAGTGGCGCCTGCCTCGGCAACTGCCTTGAGCAAAGCGGTTACACGAGCCTCGCTCATAGCATCCATGGATCCTGTCGGCTCATCCAGTAACCAGACCCGAGGCTTGGCCAACAACAATCGAGTAATGGCTATCAATTGACGCTGTCCGCCCGAAACGCCACGACTACCCTCATGGATCGGCAAGTAAAGCCCCCTGGGCTGGCCACTGATTAGCTCGATCAGCCCGGTTTGCTTAGCGGCAGCCAAGATAGCCTCGTCGCCGGGATCAGGTAAGCCCCAAAGCAGGTTGTCGCGCAGTGTTCCACTGAATAGACGCACCTCTTGCGGCAGGTAGCCGATGTTCTCCCTCAGCACAGAAGGAGAAAGCAAGGCCATGTCGATTCCGCCTAAGAAGCATCTGCCCTCTCCAGGGCGGTACAAACCAGAGGCAAGTTTCAGCAAGGTACTTTTGCCCGAACCAATGGCCCCCACCATACCCACACGCTCACCGGCACCGATGTCCAGACGCTCTACTTCCAGTGCCAAATGTTTAGCATTGCCATATGCAAAACGCGCGCGCTCAAACCTCAGGCTGCCCGTCAGTACCCCCGGGGTCAAGGCATGCAACTCGTCCCCCTCTTCGTTTGGCAGGTCTATGATTTTGTCCAGACCCTCGATGGCGGCGCGCGCATGTGCCCACTGGACCATCATGCCCGGCAGTTGAATGATGGGTGCCATGGCACGATTGCTGATGATGGAACAGGCCAAAAGCCCCCCCATGGTGAGCTGGTTCTCACCCACCAGATAGGCACCTGCAGCCACCAGGGCTACATAGCCAAGTTGCTGCATGCCAACCGTCAGATTCTGCGACGAGGAGGACAACTGGCGGGTTCGCTGGTCCGTCTGCGCCGTTCGTGCCGACAACTCGCTCCAGCGCGAACGGAACTTCCAGCCAGCACCATTTGCCTTCAGGGACTCCGCGCCATCAATCGCCTCTACCAAAAGGCCCGTTTTTTGATTGCTGGCGGTCAGATTGTCCCTGGCGTGACGCTCAATCGCCCGCTGAAACGCCAAGCCGGCCAGCAAAGCCAGAGGCAGGGTCAACACAGGCACGAGCACCAACCAGCCACCGACCAGGGTGATTACCACCAAAAAAAACAAGGCAAAAGGCACATCGGCCAGAACAAACAACGATGCAGAGGTCAACACACCACGCACCATCTCAAATCCCTTGACCTGCGACGCCAAGGTACCCACGGAGGCAGGGCGATGCTCCATGCGTATACCCAGCATCCTGGCAAAAAACCAGGCCGATAAATCGTGGTCCATGTGAGTGCAGGCGCGCTCAACCATGGTCGCACGCACCTGCTTCAAGATGAACTCCAGAACACCGGCCAAGACCGCCCCCACAGTCAAAACCTTGAGGGTCTGAAAGCCCTGGTTAGGAATCACGCGGTCATAGACCTGCATGCTGTAAAGCGAGGTCGCAAGCGTGAGCAGGTTCACCACAGCCGTCGCCAGAACTGCATCGCCAAACAGTGATCGATGCCCCCAGGCTGATTTCCACACCAGGCCTAATGCGCCCGGTGTCGTTACGGCCATGCCCTTTTCTTTGGGTATGGAAACACAGACTGCTTCTGCCAAACCGATTCCCCCACCGGCCAGAGCAGGGGAGGTATCGCCGCTCACTGTTAACCATTGGCCATCCGCACGACGATCTGTTACCAAAACCCAGCCATGATCTTTTCGCCATGCTGCAAAAGGGAGGTCTGCAGGAATCGGCTGTTGCAACAGCACCGGTTGGCCGTTCAAGCCTCCTGCGCTCCAAGCCAAGGCAAACTGTTCGGTTTCAGGCAGGGAAACGTCAAGCGTTGCCAAGAGGCCTTTGACGTCATCCACCCGATCAGCACCTAGCCGCTGCCCGACCAGCCTAGCCGCTTTATCAATCAACAAAATGAGTGAGGTCATGGTCTGGTCGAGACGGCTATGGGGGCGTTCAAAATATTCGTCCATTGACCCGTTCTCAATTGAATGCGTTGAAAAGCGGCCATTGATTGGGCTTCGGCATCTGCCACGGCCAAGTTAGCCTGCGTGGTTTCTTTCACGGCGTTCAGCACGTCAATCCAAGTCTTTCGCCCAGCAACATACTGACGGGCATAGGATTCAGACACTTCTGAGGCCATCGACTTGCTGAGCCCTGCGTTGGCATGCCTCTCGCGTGCAGCGTTCATATCATCGACATCCATCGCAACTTGCTCTTGTATGTCTCTTACTGCGGCTTCACGGCCCATCCTTATGGCCTCCCGTCGTGCCACTGCGGCATCAATGCCCGCAGCAGCGGACAGACCGGCCCCTGGCTGAGCGGTCAACACCAGCATGGCTCGCTGATCGGCTAAAACGCCCATCTGCTTTTCAACCCTTAGGATCACCTGGGGCCAGACGCTGGCACGCCTGGACGCAAGATCCGCATCGGCGGCTGCCTCTTCCTCTGTCAGTCGATGCAAGGTAGGGGAATAGTTCAAGGCCAGCGATAACATGCTCTGTAACGTTATCGGATCACCAGGCACCGAACCCAGCACATGCGTCACCGGCTGACCTGCTAGCTGAGACAGCTGATTGAGCGCATTACGCAAGGCCTGTTTCACCACAGACAAATCATTGATCACTTGTAAGAGACGCGATTGGGCAAAGTTGCGATCTACTACCGGGCTAACCTCCTGCAAGACCCGTCGCTCAATCATCTGATGCAGTTTTTGATGTTCGCTCACAGCCTCCTGCGCGTAGATGGCACGCGACTGTTGCCGCGTCGCCTCTGCCCAGGCTGCAATCACCTTCAAGCCCAGCTCATGCCGCGCCTCGGCAATTTCTGCTTCCGCCACATTCGTACGGCGGACAGCTCCATCTACACCAGCATCAATTCGACCGGCATTCCAGATTGGCTGATCCACGCGCAACACAGACGTGTTTTTGCCATCGGAACCAACACCACTTTCCAGAGTTGGGGTTGGATACCGCTGCCACTTAGCGCCGGCCAAATCGCCCTGAGCCGCCTCCCAGGCAGCACGCTTCGCCATCACATGAGGATGACTGTCCCAAGCGGCTGCCAGTAGGCGATCCAGATCCCAATTTTGCTGAGCGGCCACCCGGCTCGCCATGACGCAAAGTGCGATCAAAGCAGCCAGTTGTCGGCACAGCGAAAGCGCCTGCCTCATGTCAAAGCATGGTCAACACGGGCGTGGTTCCCAGACCGATTTGCGCCACCGAATTCCCGCCCACCGTAAGCGCCAAAAACTCCATATTAACCACAGTTTCAGTCAGGGCCGGGGCAGCATTGGGCTGGTAAAAAACCAGATCAAATGCCGGTACGCCTGGCTCCGTGTGTCGAACGATGCTGAATTTTCCAACCGGGGCCAACTGAGGATCAATATTCACCTCTCTAACCTGCCAAGAATCTGCACCCGTTGAGACAATGTCAAACGTGTACCCGGTTGGAATCAGGTTGGGATCCACCTCCATGGTCACAGTATCGGTGCCGGCACCACCATCAAAGATGCCTCCACCTTCAAACAGAGTCCCATTGGCCTTTGACAGATTGAATGTGTCATTGCCCTCGCCACCAGCAGCAAGGGTCACCTGCGTGTCGTGTGCTTCGAGCACATCATCGGCCGCAGTCCCATTTAGCAGGTTCACCAAATTGCCCGCGGTCTTTCCCGTCCAAGTAAAGCTGAGTTTGTCCACACCACTGAGCGTGTCTGTACCAAAGGCGGTATAGACGTTGGCCGTTGAGGCCGTCAGGTCCTCCACCGCCCAGCTCCCGCCTACCACTTCGGTAATTGCTGCCAGGTCTGTGGCGCCTTGCTTGACCAGAATGCGGCTGGTGGCTGCGTCATAGGCATAGCTGATGGCGGTGTTGGCTATGCTGCCCACTGCAACTCCCGTTCCGTTGCCCGCGCCTGCCACCACAAAGATCGCCGTATCCACGCCGGCGCCACCCTCGAGCGTGTCGTTGTCGGCACCGCCCACCAGGATGTCGTCGCCAGCACCACCATTGAGGATGTCCGCGCCCGCATCGCCAAACAGGGCGTCTGAGTCCGTGCCACCGTTGAGGGTGTCGTCGCCGCTGCCACCAAACAACCCACCGCCCACAGCACTTGCGTTGAGGGTGTCGTTACCTGCGCCGCCAGCCACGATGCCACCGGTGGCTGAATCCGTCAGGACATCGTCCCCACTGGTGCCAAATTGCACGGTGATGTCGTCTCGGCTGTCGTTTTGCTCATAGCGGATTTGTATGGCTTCGATGTTGGTGGCCGTCGTGTTCCTGTTTGTCGCAACGTCAGTCACCTTGATGCCGGTGTCTCCCACACGGATTTGGTAGGCGTCGGTCGTCGTCGTGGCATGGAAGCCAGTGCTGTCCCAGGAGCCCGTCTGGCTCTGGATCAGTGCACCATAAGCCTTGGGGCCTATGTTGGACTGCTGGCCCGCCAGGGTGATGACGAGTTTGTCATTGCCTGCACCGCCGTCTATGGTGTCAGCACCGTTGCCTACAAAGATGAGGTCATTGCCAGCGCCCGCATTGATGGTGTTGGCACCGCCGTCGCCAAAGATCACATCCGTGCCGGCATGGCCCGTGATGGTGTCGTTGCCTGCACTGCCGCGGATGACGTAGCGGGTGGCCGTGCTGGTGTCCCCAGACTTGTCGATGGTGTCGTTTGCTTGCGAGCCCTGCACGAAGAGGTCTGTGGTGACCACCGGGTCGGTGTAGGTGGCCACGGCTGCACTTAGGATGACGGGCTTGACGTCGGCACTCTGGTAGCCATTGACGCTGTCGTTGTAGACGATGTGATAGACCAGGGTTTCCACGCCTGTGGGGTAGCCCGCTGGTAGGGGTACCGTCATGGTGGCCACTGTCGTGCCGTCTTGGGCGACGGCGGTCACGGTGGGAGGTACAGCAGGTGTGTTCGGTGTGGCAGGAGTACCTGCTGTGTACTTCAGGGTGTAGCTGTTGGCCGTTACCAGATCACTGACACCAGCCAGCACCACGGGCACGCCCAGAATGTCACGATTGCCTGCGCCGCCATCGATACCGGTGAAGACGCCGTTGGTGGGGGTGCTGGCGGGGTTCTGCTCGTAAATGCCAATGAGGTCGTTCTTGGCTGTGCCAGTGGCGCCAGTGGTGAAGGCATCACCGTAGAGGTAGCCGCCGGCTGTGAAGGCTGTGTTGGTGCTGTCCAGCGCCAGGTTGGCGGCTTTGCCTGCAACCATTTGGCCGTCGATCCAGGTGACTTCAGTGACGCTGCCACCGTTGAGGCTCAGTGCACCCACATGGTACTGACCGACGTCCGCCGCCTGGAGCTGGTAGACGAATTGCATGGAGGTCTGGGCACTGCCAGCCACCATGCCGCTGTAGGGCTGGAAGGTGGCCTGTACCGTGTGAGCAACGCCCGCATCGTCAAATATCTGCACGTCGAGTTGAGGTGTACCTGAGGTCGTACCCACGACCACCGGTTGGGTAAAGTGCACCTGGAAGTACAAGGTGTCTCCCGCCACCTTGGGCCCGCCCCCACTCTGGTCCGATACCCAGTCGATCTTCGTGTTGGCGCTAGGCAATAGCGCCAAGAGAGACGAGGAGGTGATCACCTGGGCAGCGGTATTACCCGTCCAAGTAAAGCTGAGCTTGTCCACGCCGCTGAGGGTGTCGGTACCAAAGGCTGTGTAAGCACCGGCGGTGGCTGTCAGGTCCTGCACCGACCAGCCACCGTTCACTCCTTCAGTGATGGCCGCCAGGTCGGTTGCACCTTGCTTGACCATAATGCGGTTGTTGGCTGCATCGTAGGCGTAGCTGATGGCCGTATTGGCAACGCTGCCCACCGCAACGCCAGTTCCATTGCCCGTGCCTGCAGTCACAAAGATCGCTGTGTCCAGGCCAGCATCACCATTGAGTGTGTCGTCGCCGGCACCGCCCACCAGAACATCATCTCCTGCGCCACCATTGAGGATGTCTACCCCTGCGTCGCCAAACAGTGCGTCTGAGTCCAGGCCGCCGTTGAGGGTGTCATCGCCGCTGCCGCCAAACAGGCCACCACCCACATCGCCTGCGTTCAAGGTGTCGTTGCCCGCACCGCCAGCCAAGATACCGCCGGTAGCGGAACCAGACAGAGTGTCGTTTCCAGCTGTGCCAAAGAGCACGGGGATGTCATCTCGACTGTCGTTTTGCTCGTAGCGGATTTGCAGGGCTTCGATGTTGGTGGCCGTCGTGTTCCTGTTTGTCACAGCGTCGGTCACCTTGATGCCGTTGTCACCCACACGAATTTGATACGCATCAGTTGTTGCTGTGGCAACAAAGCCAGTGCTGGTCCAGTTGCCAACCTGGCTCTGGATCAGTGCACCGTAGGCCTTGGGCCCAATGTTGGACTCTTGGCCTGCCAGGGTGATAACCAGTTTGTCGCTACCTGCACCACCGTCGATGGTGTCGGCACCGTTGCCCACAAAGATGAGGTCGTTGCCGGCTCCAGCATCGATGGTGTTGGCACCTCCGTCGCCGAAGATCACATCCACGCCACCATGGCCCGTGATAGTGTCGTTGCCTGCACTGCCACGGATGACGTAGCGAGTGGTCGTGCTGGTGTCCCCAGACTTGTTAATCGTGTCGCTTTCTTGTGAGCCTTGCACGAAGATGTCTGTCGCCACCACCGGGTCGGTGTATTCAATCACCGAGCCGCTCAGAGTGACATTCTTGGCATCAATCCCCTGATAACCGTTGGTACCACCATCGTAAACAATGTGGTACACCAAACTTTCAATGCCGGGTGGATAGTGCGCCGCGTCTGGCACAGTCACAGACAACACTGTGACACCGTCAGGTGTCACCACATTCATCAAATGATTAAGCGCGTCATAACGGAGGGAATAAGTACTTGCTGTCGCATAGTCAATATTCAGAGACTGCGGCAACACCACGGGCACGCCCAGGATGTCACGGTTACCTGCGCCTCCGTCCACAGCGTAAACACCGTTGGTGGGTGTGAGTGCAGGGTTGATCTCGTAAATCCCCATCTGGTCGTTTGCTGCAGTGCCCACCGCAGTAATGTTCACACCACCACTGGCTGTCTGGAGGAATACGTAACTTGCCGCCATGATGGTCTGGTTAGTGGAATCAAGCGCTAAATTAACAGCGCCCCCGCCCCAGGCAGCAGCTGCCACGATGCTGCCTCCATTCAAATTCACATTTCCGATGTGATAACTACCCAAATCGGCATCTGTGAGTTGATACACAAACTGTGCCGAGTTTTGGGTAACACCAGAAAAGCCCGCATATTGCTGAAAATGAGCCATCACCGTGTGGGAATGACCAGAATCGTCAACGAATTGCAGTTCTAGCTGGGGCACTCCGCCCAAGGAGTCAATAACTACAGGATGGTTGAAATGAACCTGAACGTAAATTTTGTCCCATGATTGCTTGACACCCGGGTTAAGTTCAGAAATCCAGTCGATCTTCGTGGTAGTGCTGACGTTCAGAGCCACAGGGACGATCCCCTGCACATCGTTGCCCGCCGCGTCCTGCAGTGCTGCAACGTCATCACTTGCGCTGGGGTCTGTGTAACTTAACTTCACAGCGGCATTGATGGGTATCGGTGATGCCAGGGTGAGTGTCACAACATTGCCACTCACTGACGGTGCATTCAAGACCACAGCGAGGTCATTAACCGTTACCTCAAAGGCAGTCTTCTCTGGTGCGTGGACAGCATCCAGCGCCTGGTCGTATGTCAAGGTCAGGCTGTTACCGTTAAGCACTACACCCTGCAAGGTCGGAGTAGAAGTGTCGACCAGGACGTCATGGGTGGCAGCTGCGCTGGCATTGCCCGCCGCATCGGTGGCGATGGCGCTGATGGTGGTGCTGGCGTCTGCTGGCACTTCTGCGCCGCTGAAGCTTGTGCTCCACGCACCACCCGCGGCGGTCACGGTTTTGGTTGTGCCGCCCCAGGTCACCGCGACGCTGGCACCCGCCTCGGCCGTGCCGCTGACGCTCACGCCTGCCGTCTTTTCTGCCAAGTTCACGACGTCGTCTATGGCTACCACAGTGATTTCCGGCATATTTGGCGACGTCACATCAATCACCATGTCATACACCGGGCTGACCGTACCCTGGTTACCACCAAGGTTTTCGACCACGGCGGTGAACTGGTGCGCGCCTTGGGCGAGTGCCGTCGTTGGCGTGTAGGTCCAGCTCGTGCCACTGACCACGCCATCACCCAGGTAGGTGACGCCATCGAAGATACGAACAATATCTGTTGCTGCAAATGTTCCAACGATCGCGCCGCTAAGGGAAGGCGTCTGATCATTGGTATTGGCAGCCACGGAAGTAATGGTTGCTGTGGCTGCAGGAACGGTCGCATCTACCGTGAACGTGTAATCAGAGCCCGCGACGCCTTGGTTACCCGCGGCATCCTCCAACTGCACAGAAAAACTGTGGCTGCCATTGGACAAGCTTGATGCTGCAAAAGACCAAGCATTACCGTTCACAACAGCCTCTCCAAGGCGAGTTGCTCCCTCGTATACAGCCAGGACCTCGCCGCTGGCCAGCACGCCAGTTAGCGTGCCGACAAGTCTGGGCGTGTTGTCGTTTGTTGTGGCACCCGATGCAACATGGGTGATAGAACTGCTCGGCACGTTGTCTTCAGCATCTGTGATCGACGCCGTCGCCAGGGGGGCAAGTGTGTCCACAACCACAGTTCTGCTGCCACCTGGGCTGCCATTGCCCGCCGCATCGGTGGCGACAGCGCTGATGGTGGTGCTGGCATCTGCCGGCACTTCTGCGCTGCTGAAGCTGGCGCTCCAGGTGCCACCGGTGGCTGTCACGGTTTTGGTTGTGCTGCCCCAGATCACTGCGACGCTAGCACCCGCCTCGGCAGTGCCGCTGACGCTAACGCCTGCTGTCTTTTCTGCCAAGTTCACGACGTCGTCTGTGGCGACCGCACTGATCACCGGCGCAGCCGGTGCTGCGCTGTCCAACACCACGGTGCGTGTGCCGACCGAGCTGGCATTGCCCGCCGCATCGGTGGCGATGGCGCTGATGGTGGTGCTGGCGTCTGCTGGCACTTCTGCGCCGCTGAAGCTTGTGCTCCACGCACCACCCATGGCGGTCACGGTTTTGGTTGTGCTGCCCCAGGTCACCGCGACGCTGGCACCCGCCTCGGCCGTGCCGCTGACGCTCACGCCTGCCGTCTTTTCTGCCAAGTTCACGACGTCGTCTGTGGCGACCGCACTGATCACCGGCGCAGCAGGTGCTGCGCTGTCCAGTTGATAGCTACCCGTACGAACCGTGGTGTTGCCGGCCGCATCCGTTGCCCGCAGTTTGACGGAATAGCTGCCGTCTGCTGTGTATGCCGGCGCAGTCAAGGTTTGAACTGAACCCGTTCCGGCGCCGGCAGAAACATAGCTGCCGCCGCCCACATCAATCTCAAGCGTTGCACCAGCCTCGGCGGTAAATTGAATGCTGGGCGCAAGCACATTCGATTTGCCATCGCCCTTGACGCCGCTGTCACTGGCCGCAACCAGCGCAAAAGCGGTCAGCAAGGGTGAGGCGCTGTCCACCGTGATGTTTTTGCTGGCTGCCACACTGGCATTGCCTGCGGTATCTGTGGCTATCGCACTCAAGGTTTCCGCACCCTGGCCCATGGCTGTTACGTCCGCCTGGGTCAAGGTGTAAGTCCAGTCACCTGTACCGTTGGCGATCACACTACGAGTGTTGCTGCCCATGGTGAGTGCGACGCGAGCATTGGCCTCGGCGGTTCCGGTGATGGCCACTCCGCCAGCCAACTCAGCCGAATTGACCGCGTTATCTGCAGCCACGGTGTTGATACTGACCGATGGAGCCAAGGCATCCACCAGGACGGCGCGCACGCCTGCTGTGCTGGCATTACCTGCTGCGTCGTTGGCGATAGCACTGATGTTGATGCTGGCGTCCGCTGGCACTTCTGCGCTGCTGAAGCTGGCGCTCCAGACCCCACCGGTGGCCGTCACGGTCTTGGTGGTGCTGCCCCAGGTCACAGCAACGCTGGATCCCGCTTCAGCGGTGCCGCTGACGCTCACGCCCGCTGTTTTTTCTGCCGAATTCACCACGTTATCCACCGCCACCGGGTTGATCGTGGGCGCCGCAGGCCCCGTTGCATCAACAGCCAAGATGTAACTGCTGCTAGCGCTACCCTGGTTGCCCCCTGCGCCCTCGACCACGGCTGTGAAAGCGTGGCTGCCAGCACCAAGGCCAGTGACGGCGTAGGTCCAGGTGTTGCCTGAAACACTTGCCTGGCCTAGGCGGGATGCACCATCGTAGAGAACAACCGTGTCATCAACGGCCAAGGTGCCACTCACCGCACCCGACAACAATGGACTGGTGTCGTTAGTCACACCTCCACTTATGACGTTACTAGCAATACCAATATCATCTGCCGCGCCGGTGATCGACACAGTGGCTATGGGCACCGTTGCATTCACCGTGACAAGATACGCTGCGCTGGCAAGACCAGCGTTGCCAGCAGCATCTTCCACGCGGGAGGTAAAGTTGTGCGCCGCATTGCTCAGACCGGCTGAGTTGAACACCCAAGTGGTACCCGTGACTGTGGCATCGCCCAAGCGAACGGCACCGTCGTAAACGGCAAGCACCTCGTCAGTCGTCAGAGCAGCACTCACTGTGCCCGCAAGATCGAGTGTGTTGTCATTCGACGCCCCACCGTTGGTCACATTGCCGATGGCCGGATCCACGTTGTCTGCCACGCCAGTGATCACCACCGTTGCCGTCGAAGCCACCGTGTCAACGCTGATGTTGCGCGTACCCGCAGCACTCGTGTTGCCTGCTGCGTCGGTCGCTGTGGCACTCAAGGTTTCAGCGCCTTGCCCCATGGCGGTGATGTCTGCATCGGTCAGCGTGTAGGCCCATGCACCGTTACTGTCAGCAGTCACGGTTCTGACGTTGCCACCCACTGTGACCTGAACCGACGCATTGGCTTCGGCTTGACCGCTGATCGACGCCGCTTGCTCACCGACACCGATCAGATCATCACTCGCCACCCCAAGAATGGTGGGCGACGATGGCGCCTGGATATCGATGATGACTGAGGCAGCCGTCGAGGCCGAGCTGGTATTGCCGGCTTGGTCGGTCAGAGTCGCCGTCAAGCTATGCTCCCCTTCCGTCAACACGCTGGCATCAACGTTTTTAAATCCTGCGGCGATGTCATCGGCCGTCAACACCGCCGTAGCCAACTGCACGCCGCCATCTTGCAGGACCACCGTGTCACCCACAACAGCCGCTGTGCCGTCGGTGGCGGTCACGTTGAAGCTAACACGCACTGTTGGGGTGATGTCGTTAGTCGCAGAAGGCGCGGAAACCGTTGGCGCGCTCGCTGCAAGCTTGTCCAGTGCCTGGCTTTGGGCACTGGAAATATCCGTCAAGCTCGTTGCAGCCTCGATGGCCGTCGCAGCGTCGGAAATAGCACTTTGAATAGCCAAGAGGTCAGCGGCGCCATCAATAATCACTGAAGGGGCTGCCAGCGCAGTTTCGACGATCGCGCTCAGGGTCGTAGAGTCTGCCAAATCTACTGTGACACCAACCGTGCTCATTTGTTCTGCCAAACCAGCAATCACGGCAACGCCTGCCCCAGAGCCAGCGCTTTCAGCCAAAGTCACGATGGTGGCCACTTGGGCAGCAGCCTTTTGAGCGGTCACATCCCCTGAAGAAATCGGATCAAAACCTAGCAGATCCTGCCCAGCAGGCAAAGTCAAACCCAAAGCGTTGGCCACGGCGGTGGCAGCATCTGCAGGGCTGGTGACACCACCAGAGGCTTGCACAAGCTCTTGAACCAGCGTGGTCAACGGGTTGATGGTTGTTGCCCCCTCGGGCGCCTTGAGCTCCATCGTGTTGGGCACGCCTGTGTCGATATTGACACCGCCCACAGCGACGATGGTGCCCACCACGCCTGCAGGGAGAAAGAAATTGCCACTTTCGTCTGTGACAACGCCAGTGTTGGTCCGAACGGGACTCCCATCGACCATGGTTTCCAACCAGATCTGGGCACCGCGCACATAGCCGTCGGCAACCAGGGCACTGGATGCCGACAGGCTTGCAACATCGTTGCCGGCAGCGTCTTGAATGGCGTTAACCGTGTCGCCAGCAGCATCAACATAGGCAAACGTGACTGCAGCGCCTTGAGCAAAGCCAGTCGCCAAGGTGAGCGTCAGTGTGTTGCCAATGACCGACACATTGCTAACTGTGTTAGGAACGCCACCCGTGGTGATGTTGAAGTCACTAGGCGCCGGCAGATGGCTTGCATCCAGCGAACCATCAGCGGTAAGAACAATCGTAGCTGCGCCATCAGCACCGCTGTGAACACCACTTACAGAAATGACGGGAGCGACTATATCGAGCACCACGGTGCGTGTGCCCGCTGCGCTGGCATTGCCCGCCGCATCGGTTGCGACAGCGCTGATGGTGGTGCTGGTGTCTGCTGGCACTTCTGCGCTGCTGAAGCTCGCGCTCCACACACCACCCGTGGCGGTCACGGTTTTGGTTGTGCTGCCCCAGGTCACCGCGACACTTGCCCCAGCTTCGGCCGTGCCGCTGACGCTCACGCCAGCCGTCTTTTCTGCCAGGTTCACGACGTCGTTTGTGGCGACCGCAGTGATCACCGGCGCAGCCGGTGCTGCGCTGTCGACCGGAAGCTGAGAAACAGATTTGTCACCAGAAGCACCAGCGCCCGCCAAGGCAGCAAGCCCAACCCCGCCCAAAACCAACAGAGCAGCCGCACTGGATGTTGCTCCCGCGGCGACTGCTGCTGCCCCTGCATTGGCGCCAGGAGCAGATGCAGTACCAGCAGCCTCCGTAGAGACGACAGCCGCTGGCGCTGGCGCAACAACCCCCGTGGTGGCCTGAGCCAGCAACTGGGGCAACTCTTCCGACGTCTCAACGCCCTGTGCCCAGGCAGCTTGTTCTGCCTCCGTCACATCCAGCACACTTTCCACAAGGTCTTTGGCAGCTTCCTTCGTGCCCTTCGCTTTGAAAACCTGAGGTGCACGCACCTGATTACCCCCAGGACCGCCGCTTCGCATGGTGACGGTGGTCGCAGATGAATCGAGTGGGGTGAGGGTTTGTTTGGCCATGTGCTTATTTCCTGTTTCGGAGCTTGAACGATCGTCGATGTGTGACAGACATTTACAAACATTGCTGTTTGTCAATCGATCACGATACATGGCATCGCTGCCGGGCACATCCCATGGTTTGGGTATTGACAAACGAAACTGGACTTGATAAGCCGACCAAATTCAGAATAAAAGGTCGCTCATCAAGTCAATCATCGGCCCCATGGGACAATCCCGCCCATGTTTTTATTGTTCGAAGAAGCCGGAAAGTTCATGGCCGGCAGGGTGTTGTCTGAGGCGGATGCGTCCAGCCAGGTGGAGCTCGACAGCGGCAAGCGGGTGAAGGTGAAGGCGGCCAACGGGCTGCTGAAGTTTGAGAAGCCTGCCCCGGCAGCGTTCATGGCGGCTGCGCAGGGCTTGAGCCAGACCATCGAGCTGGAGCTGGCCTACGAATTTGCGCCTGAGGAAGAGTTTGGCTTTGCCGACCTGGCGCGTGATTACTTCAGCGCCCAGGCCACACTCGAGCAGCAGGCCGCGGCGCTGTTTCGCCTGTTCGAGGCACCGCATTACTTTCGCCGTGCGGGCAAGGGCCGCTTCAAGAAGGCACCGGCCGAGATCGTGCAGCAGGCCCTGGCCGCCATCGAGAAGAAGAAACTGATCGCCCAGCAGATCGACGCCTGGGTGGCCGAGCTGAGTCAGGGCAGCTGCCCGCCGGCGATCCGTGAGCAGCTTTACAAGATACTGTTCAAACCCGACAAGAATGCGCCCGAGTACAAGGCCGTGGTCGAGGCCTCGCGCGCCACACACCTGGGCCCACTGGCCTTGCTGCAGCGCGCAGGCGCCATCGACTCGCCTTACCAATTTCACTGGCGGCGCTTTTTGCTGGAAAACTTTCCCAAAGGTACGGGCTTTCCCGCCCTGCAAGCGCCGCCCATCCGGGACGACTTGCCGGTCGCCGCGGTGCAGGCTTATTCCATCGACGACTCGCAGACCACCGAGATTGACGACGCCCTGTCGGTGCAGGGGCTGGGCTCAGGCACGGTCACGCTGGGCGTGCACATTGCCGCCCCCGGCCTGGCGCTGCAGCCTGGCGACGCCATCGACCAGCTGGGCAGAGCCCGCCTGAGCACGGTGTACATGCCAGGTTACAAGGTGACCATGCTGCCTGATGAGGTGGTGCAAAACTACACGCTAGCCGAGGGGCGCAACTGCCCCGCGGTGTCGCTTTATGTCACGCTGGACGAAGCCACTCTGGAAATCCGCGCCAGCGAAACCAAACTGGAGCGGGTGCCGATTGCCGCCAACCTGCGCCACGACCAGCTGGACGGCATGATCACCGAGCAGTGGTTGACCGAGCCGGCGTTTGAGCACGAAACACCCCAGCCCGCCCTGCCCATCGGCCGCGACACACTGAGCTTTTTGTACCGCCTGGCCAAGCACCTCAAGGCCCAGCGCGAAGTGGTGCGTGGCAAGCCCGAAACCTTCAACCGCCCGGATTACAACTTCCGCTTGGTGCGTGAAGGCGATGTTGGATCTGAGCCGCAAGGCCACGAACAGGTGATCATCAGCACCCGCCAACGCGGCGCACCGCTGGATTTGATCGTGGCCGAGGCCATGATTTTGGCCAACAGCACCTGGGGCAGCTGGATGGCCGAACTGGGCGTACCGGGCATCTACCGTAGCCAGGCCAGCCTGGCACCCGGCGTGAAAGTGCGCATGGGCACCAAGGCCTTGCCACATGCCGGCATCGGCGTGAAAAGCTACGCCTGGAGCACATCGCCACTGCGCCGCTACACCGACCTGGTGAACCAATGGCAAATCATTGCTTGTGCGCGCCACGGCAAAACGGCTGCGCTGGCCGCGCCCTTCAAGCCCAAGGATGCCGAACTGTTCTCCATCATCTCGGGCTTTGATGCGGCCTACTCGGCCTACAACGGCTACCAGGGTGCAATGGAACGTTTCTGGACACTGCGTTTCCTGCAGCAAAACGAGCTGGGTGAGCTGAACGCCACCGTGTTCAAGGACAACATGGTGCGCGCCGACACCCTGCCGCTGGTGCTGCCAGTGCTGGGGGCCCAGGGGCTGCCGCGTGGCGCGCGAGTGCGGGTGAAGTTGGGCGATATCGACCTGATCTCGCTCGACGTGAACGGCACGGTGCTGGAGCGTCTCGACACCCCGAGCGACACCAGCGAGCCCGTCGAGCCCGGTGATGGCGGCGATGATGACGAAGATACCGTGGCCGGCCCGATTGCGATTGCCGTCGATCTGAGCGAGAGCGGCGAGCCCAGCACCGAGGCGACGCCTGCACCGTGAGACTCACGCGCGTCAGTTTTTTGCAGATTGCACTGGGGCTGTCCCTGTCGGTGCACGCCCTGCTGCTGACGATACGGTTTGTCGACCCCAATGCCTTCAATCGCGTGTTCGAGGACACGCCGCTGGAGGTGGTGCTGGTCAACTCCCGGACCACCGATAAGCCAACGCAGGCTCAGGCCCTTGCGCAGGCCAACCTCGCCGGTGGCGGCGACCTTGCACAAGGCCGCGCGAGCTCGCCGCTACCGATGGCGGGCGAAACCGAGCAGGGCGACAGTGACGATTCCAGCAGGGCGAGGCAGCGGCAACAGCTTGAGCAACAGCAAGAGGTGCTGCTGTCGCACGTGCGTAGCCAGGTCATGGCATTGACCTCCATCAGCCCTGAGCTTCTGGGGGAAGAAGCTGCGCGAGATGCCACTGAAGAGAAGCGCCGCAGGCTGGAGCAGTTGCTGGCCGCCATCGAGCAAAAAATCAATGCCGACAACAGCCGCCCCAAAAAACGCTACGTTAGCCCCGCCACCAAAGAAGTCCCCTACGCCTTGTATTACGACCGCCTGCGCCGGCGCATTGAGGACAGGGGCACGCAGCACTTTCCCGAAGCAGGTGGCAAGAAGTTGTATGGCGAGCTGACGATGACCCTGACCATCCAGCATGACGGCACTGTCGTTGAAACCAAGGTGGTGGATGGCTCGGGCAGTTATACGCTGGACCGGCGCGCCGAAGCCATTGCCCGCGGCGCAGGCCCTTTTGGTGCGTTCAGTGAGCCCATGCGCCGCCAGGCCGACCAGATTGTGGTGGTATCGCGTTTCAGGTTTACCCGTGAAGAAAACCTCCAAACCCAAGTCTCAGGCCAATAAGTCACCCAGTGTGATGCAGTGGCTTTGGCGCTGGCTCTTGCTGGTGCTGTTGGCAGGCCTGTCGCTGGAGGTTTTTTTTGTAGGCCGTATTGCATTGATGGCCGTGGTGGACCCGCAGTCCACCGCATTTCAGCGCTCGGAGGCCTGGCGCCTGGCGACCGATAAAGACCACCTGCGCTGGCGCCAGCAATGGGTGGACTACAGCCAGATCTCCGATCACCTCAAACGCGCCGTGATCGCATCCGAAGACGACGGTTTCAGTCAACACGATGGCGTGGACTGGGACGCGCTTGAAAAAGCCTGGGCCAAGAATGCACGCGCCGAGGAAAGGGCCGAGAAGCAGACGACCAAGGCGGGCAACAACACCAAGGCCAAGCCTCCCAAGGTGGTGGGCGGCTCCACCATCACCCAGCAGCTGGCCAAGAACCTGCTGCTGTCGGGTGAACGTACCTTGTTCCGCAAGGGCCAGGAATTGGTGCTGACCTTCACGCTGGAACAGTTGCTCAGCAAGCGCCGCATCCTGGAGATTTACCTCAACAGCGTGGAATGGGGCGAAGGCGTGTTTGGCGCAGAGGCTGCAGCCCAGCACTACTACCGAAAACCGGCAGCCAAACTGAGTGCCTACGAAGCCGCGCGGCTGGCGGTGATGCTGCCGCGCCCCAGGTTTTTCGAGAAAACGCCGCAATCGGGCTACCTCAGCTCCCGGGCCGAGGTCATCACCGCCCGCATGCCCAACGCCCTGCTGCCCTGATATGCGCATACTTGGTATTGACCCCGGCTTGCAGACCACCGGTTTTGGCGTGATCGACGTAGAAGGCAGCGCCCTGACCTACGTCGCCAGCGGCGTGATCACCACCACCAAGGAAGAAATGGGCAACCTGCCGGCCCGCCTGAAGGTCTTGTTTGACGGCGTACGCGAAATCAAGGCCCGCTATCAGCCCGAGGTGGCGTCCGTTGAAATCGTGTTCGTCAACGTCAACCCGCAGGCCACCTTGCTGCTGGGCCAGGCGCGTGGCTGCTGCGTCACGGCTCTGGTGTCTTGCGACCTGCCCGTGGCGGAGTACACCGCCCTGCAAATGAAGCAGGCTGTCACAGGGCATGGCCGGGCTGACAAGACCCAGGTGCAAGAGATGGTGAAACGTTTGCTGAACCTGCCGTCAGCACCGCGCCAGGACGCCGCAGACGCACTGGGCCTGGCCATTACCCATGCGCACGCCAGTCCGTCGATGAACAAGCTGGCGGCGGCGGGGGCCTTGTCACGAAAAACCCACGGAATGTACCGGGGCGGCCGCAGTCACTAGGGTACGGTCGGGGGAGGCTTACCAGGCCCGGGCGAGCTGTCCAAAGCCCTGCGGGGCCTGCTTGTCGTTGTCAAAGCTGACCACATCCCAGGCCTCGGGCTGGGCCAGCAAGGCGCGCAGCAACTGGTTGTTCATGGCGTGGCCGGAGCGAAATGCGCTGTAACTGGCCAGCAGCGGGTGCCCGATCAGATACAGGTCGCCCATGGCATCCAGAATCTTGTGCTTCACAAACTCGTCGTCGTAACGCAGACCGTCGGCGTTGAGCACTTTGTAGTCGTCCATCACGATGGCGTTGTCCAGACCACCGCCCAAAGCCAGGCCATTGGCCCGCATCATTTCCACATCCTTGGTAAAACCAAAGGTGCGGGCCCGGGCGATGTCGCGCGAGTAGGAGTCCCGGCTCATGTCAAACACCACGCGCTGGCCGGTGGAATCGACGGCAGGATGATGGAAGTCGATTTCGAAAGTGAGCTTGTAGCCGTGGTAGGGCTCCAAACGGGCCCACTTGGCGGCGGCCCCCGTGCCTTCGCGCACCTCCACCGGTTGCTTCAAACGGATGAAGCGGCGTGGCGCGTTTTGCATCACGATGCCCGCGCTTTGCAGCAAAAACACAAACGAGGCGGCAGAACCGTCCAGGATGGGCACCTCTTCGGCTGTGATGTCCACATACAGGTTGTCCACGCCCAGACCGGCACAGGCCGACATGAGGTGTTCCACGGTCAGCACCTTGGCGCCGTCCTTGGACAGGGTCGAGGCCAGACGGGTGTCTGTGACCGCTTCCGCTGACACCTTGATCTCGACCGGCTCCGGCAGGTCCACCCGCCGAAACACTATGCCGGTGTCTGGTTGGGCCGGGCGTAGGGTGAGTTCAACCCGCTGCCCGCTGTGCAGGCCCACGCCCACGGCGCGTGTCAGTGACTTGAGGGTGCGTTGCGCAATCATGCGGGCATTTTAAAAGTGGAAGGCTCGGCCTAGCTGTCGGTCTATTTGTCTTCCTGGATGGCGTCGTCTGCCTCTGCGCCCAAAAAGCCACCACTCTGGTGCGCCCACAAGCGCGCATAAAGGCCACCTTGCGCCAGCAAACTGCGGTGGTCTCCTTCTTCGACGATGCGCCCCTTGTCGAGCACGATCAGTCGGTCCATGGCGGCAATGGTGCTCAAGCGGTGCGCAATGGCCACCACGGTCTTGCCCTCCATCAACCGGTACAAGCTGGCCTGAATCGCCGCCTCGACCTCCGAATCCAGCGCACTGGTGGCTTCGTCCAGCAACAGGATCGGTGCATCTTTGAGCATGACGCGCGCGATGGCGATGCGCTGGCGCTGGCCGCCCGATAGCTTGACGCCCCGCTCGCCGACATGGGCCTCGAAGCCCTTGCGTCCGCTGGGATCGGTGAGCGTGCGGATGAACTCTTCGGCCTCAGCACGCTGAGCCGCGGCCACCATGGCTTCGTCGCTGGCATCGGGGCGACCGTACAAAATGTTGTCACGCACCGAACGATGCAAGAGCGAAGTGTCTTGTGTGACCATGCCGATTTGCGAGCGCAAGCTGTCTTGCCCAACGTCGGCGATGTTCTGGCCATCAATCAAGATGCGGCCCTGGCCGACATCATAGAAACGCAGCAGCAGGTTGACGATGGTCGATTTGCCCGCGCCCGAGCGCCCCACCAGGCCAATTTTTTCGCCCGGCTTGATCACCAGAGACAGATCATCGATCACCTGTCTGGCCTGTGGGCCGCTGGCGCCGTAAGCAAAGCTCAAATGTTCAAACCGAACCTCGCCCCGGCTGACCTTGAGTGCGGGAGCGCCGGGCTTATCAAGCACCTGATGCGGCCGCGACAGGGTGTTGATGCCGTCCTGCACTGTGCCCACATGCTCGAACAGGGACGACATCTCCCACATCACCCAGTGCGACATGCCGTTCAGGCGCAAAGCCATGGCGCTGGCGGCGGCGACTGCGCCCACGCCCACCTCGCCCTGCACCCACAGCCACAGGGCCACACCTGCGGTACTCGCAATGAGCCCCATGCTCAGAGCATGGTTGATCGTCATGATGCCGCTGACCAGGCGCATCTGGGCGTGCACCGTCTGCATGAAATCCTGCATGGCCGACCGCGCAAAACCAGCCTCCCGGCCTGCGTGCGAAAACAGTTTGACGGTGGCGATGTTGGTGTAAGCGTCGGTGATGCGCCCCGTCATGAGCGAGCGCGCATCCGCCTGGCGCCGTGCCACGCCCGACAAGCGCGGCACATACCAGCGCAACGACACGAGGTACAAGGCCAGCCAGGTGCCAAAAGGCAGCAGCATCCAGGCATTGAAGCCGCCCAGCACAGCGGCCATGGTGAGAAAGTAAATGACCACGAAAACCAGAATGTCGGTCAGGATCATGCAGACGTCGCGCACGGCCAGCGCAGTCTGCATGACCTTGGCTGCCACCCGGCCCGCGAATTCGTCCTGGTAAAAGGACATGCTCTGGCCCAGCATCATGCGGTGGAAATTCCAGCGCAAGCGCATCGGAAAATTGCCCGCCAGAGACTGGTGCTTGAGCAGGGTTTGCAGCAGCACCAGCGACGTGCTACCCACCACAATGGCTCCGAGCAGCAGCAGGCGAGATCCCTCTTGCGCCCACAGCCTGGCTGGCTCCACGGTGGCCAGGAAGTCGACCACGCTGCCCAGCATCGAAAACAACAGCGCCTCGAAAGCACCAATCACGGCGGTCAACAGAGCCATGCCCACGATGTGGGGTCGCACACCCTGGGTGCCCGCCCACAGGAAAGGAAGAAAGCCACGCGGAGGCGTGCCCGGCACGGCCTCAGGGTAGGGATCTACCCTGTTCTCAAACCAGTTGAACACGCGTGTTTTTCCTTTCAGGGGTAGCCAATCTGCAGCCTTCAGTCGGCCTGCTTGCGCAGGAAGGCCGGGATCTCGTAGTCGTCCATGCCACCGCTGGCCAGGGCGTCCACCTTTTGCGCGGCAGAAGTACGGTCTCGGGTACGCCAGACGCTGGGGGTGTTCAAGGTGCCGTAGTCGGTCTGGGCGTTGCCCATGATGGACTGGGGTTGACCAGGCAAACTGCTTTGCGCGGTAGTACCACCTACGGTGAAGGGCACGTTGTCAGTACCCGTGCGCAACACCTGCAGAGGCGGGGCAGTACGGCGGGCACCGGGACGGCTCAGGCCTGTGGCCACCACCGTTACCCGAATCGCATCACCCAGCGAGTCATCGTGCGCCGTTCCGTAGATCACGTTGGCGTCTTCGTGGGCAAAGGCGCGGATGGTGCTCATGGCCAAACCGGACTCACGCAGCTTGAGTGAGCCCTTGGCGGCGGAAATCAGCACCAGCACGCCCTTGGCGCCCGACAGGTCCACACCCTCCAGCAGGGGGCAGGCCACGGCCTGTTCAGCGGCAATGCGGGCACGGTCCGGACCCGTGGCCTGGGCGGTGCCCATCATGGCTTTACCGGGTTCGCCCATCACGGTGCGCACGTCTTCGAAGTCGACGTTGACATGGCCTTTGACGTTGATGATCTCGGCAATACCACCGACGGCATTTTTCAGCACATCGTTGGCGCTGGCAAAGGCCTCTTCTTCCGTCGCATCTTCACCCAGCACTTCCTGCAGTTTCTCGTTCAGAACGACGATCAGAGAGTCGACGTTGGCTTCGAGCTCAGCCAGGCCGGCCTCAGCATTCTTCATGCGCTTATTGCCCTCGAAGCTGAAAGGCTTGGTCACCACACCCACGGTCAGGATGCCCATTTCCCGCGCCACGCGTGCAATGACGGGTGCAGCGCCGGTACCGGTGCCGCCGCCCATGCCCGCAGTGATGAACAGCATGTGCGCGCCCTCAATGGCAGCGCGGATGTCCTCCACCGCCAGCTCGGCCGCCTCACGGCCACGCTCGGGCATACCGCCTGCACCCAAGCCGGTTTTGCCCAGAGGAATCACGCAATGCGCGCCCAGGCTGTCAAGCACTTGCGCGTCGGTATTGGCACAAATGAACTCAACGCCGCGAACCGAGCTCTCAATCATGTGGCTGACCGCGTTACCGCCGCCGCCGCCGACACCGATCACCTTGATCTGGGTGCCTTGGTTAAAGGCTTCTTCTTCAAAAAGTTCAATGGCCATGGAGTTCTCCTGAGGGTCTGAAAAGGTCAATAAAAAGGGATAAAACAAATTGGGGATGCGCAGAAGCTGTCAGCCCGACCGGCGGACCTGTACTGCGCCATCGGCTGTGGCCCAGGCCATACACGGGAGATGAAGCAAGGTTCATAAAGGTGTGCTCCTGGGGTTAAAAATTGCCAATAAACCAGTCTTTGACCTGGCCGAGAGCGGTTTTCATGGAGCCAGCTTTTTGCGCCACCTTGAAACCACGCAAGCGGCCCAGCCGGGCTTCGTCCAGCAAGCCCATCACCGTGGCTGCGCGTGGCTGGGCCACCATGTCGTGCAAGGCGCTGCTGTACTTGGGTACGCCGCGGCGCACCGGCTTCAGAAAGATGTCTTCACCCAGCTCCACCATGCCGGGCATCACACAGCTGCCACCGGTCAACACGATGCCGCTGGACAACACCTCTTCATAGCCTGAATCGCGTATCACCTGTTGCACCAGCGAGAAGATTTCTTCCACGCGGGGTTCGATCACCCCAGCCAAGGCCTGGCGGCTCAGCATGCGGGGGCTGCGATCGCCCAGGCCAGGCACCTCGACCTGGGTCTCGGGGTCGGCCAGCAACTGTTTGGCGCAACCGCTCTCCACCTTGATGTCTTCGGCGTCCTTGGTGGGCGTGCGCAATGCCATGGCAATGTCGCTGGTGATCAGGTCACCCGCAATGGGGATCACAGCCGTGTGGCGGATAGCGCCGTTGGTGAAAATGGCCACATCCGTGGTGCCGGCGCCAATATCGACCAGGGCCACGCCCAGCTCGCGCTCGTCCTCGGTCAACACCGAATGGCTGCTGGCCAGCGGGTTGAGCATGAGCTGCTCCACGTCCAGGCCGCAGCGGCGCACGCACTTGATGATGTTCTCGGCAGCGCTCTGGGCACCTGTCACGATGTGCACCTTGGCTTCCAGGCGGATGCCGCTCATGCCTATGGGCTCTTTCACATCCTGCCCGTCGATGATGAACTCTTGCGGCTCCACCAGCAGCAAGCGCTGGTCGGTCGAGATGTTGATGGCCTTGGCCGTTTCCACCACCCGGGCCACGTCGGCAGCGGTGACTTCGCGGTCCTTGATGGCCACCATGCCGCTGCTGTTGATGCCGCGGATGTGGCTGCCGGTGATGCCGGTGTACACCCGGGTGATCTTGCAGTCGGCCATCAGCTCGGCTTCTTTCAAGGCCTGCTGAATGCTCTGCACTGTGGCGTCGATGTTGACCACCACGCCGCGCTTGAGACCGCTGCTGGGTGCCACACCCAAACCTGCGAGCTTGAGTTCGCCGCCGGGCATGACCTCGGCCACCACCGCCATCACCTTGGCGGTGCCGATGTCCAGGCCAACAACGAGATCCTTGTATTCTTTTGCCATATGTACACCTGTGTGTTTGCTATTTCTGCTTTGCGTCTGGCGCCAGCGTGGTCACACCCTGCAACTTCAGGGCGTAGCCATCGACATGGCGCAAATCGGCGGACTCCAACGCGTCAGGCTTGCGTGCATGCCGTGCGGTCACTTGTGTGAGGGTTTTGAGAAAGCGCCGGGTGCGTGCCTGCACCTCTTCGTTGCTACCGCCACCCAACTCCACCACGGCACCCGATTCGAGCCGGGCACGCCAGGCGCCACTGCCACTCATCTCAAACTGCTCCACGTGGAGGTCCAGGTCCTCGAATTGCGGTGCAAGTGCCCGGTACATGGCCAGCACGGCGGGGGCTTCGGCATCCGGCCCCATCAGGCGCACCAGGCTGTCGGCATCCACTTCGGCGGTATTGGCTTCGAACACCTCGCCCAGGTGGTTCACCAGGCGGGACTCCGCCTCGGCACCCCACAGCGCCACGGGCTGGTGCTCTTGTAAGTCCACTCGCAACTGGTCCGGGAACTCGCGGCGCACCACGGCGCGACGCACCCAGGGCACGCCCTCGAACACCTTGCGAACCTGGGCCAGGTCCAGGGTGAAGAAACTGCCGGAGAGATGGGGCGCCACGTTGGCACGCAAGGTGAGCGCATTGCTGCGCGTCAGCTCACCGGTGACCACAATTTTTTTCAGTTCAAACAGAGGTGCCCGCGCGACCCAGCCCGCCAGCGCGCTGAGCAGCAAAACACCAAACAGCACGAACAGGGCGTTGGTGACCCGGTTCATGAGCTTGATGTCCAGCGGCAGGGGCAGGGAACGGTCCATCAGCGCGCGGCGTAGTCAAGGCTGGCCGAAGCCAGCAGTTGCAAGCAAAGAGCTTCGTAGCTAATGCCGGCCGCACGGGCCGACATGGGTACCAGCGAGTGCGAGGTCATGCCCGGGGAGGTGTTGATCTCCAGCAGGTAAGGCATGCGGGTGCGGGCGTCGATCATCACGTCCGCCCGAGCCCAGCCTCGGCAACCCAGCACCTGAAACGCCTGCAAGGCCAGGGCCTGGATAGCCTCTTCCTCGCCCGCTGGCAATCCACAGGGCACCAGGTACTGGGTGGTATCGGTGAAGTATTTGTTGTTGTAGTCGTAGTTGCCGTCGGGCGCCACGATACGGATGACCGGCAGCGCATGCGCATCAGCCCCCGTCCCCAGCAAGGGGATCGTCACCTCGTCGCCGGCAATGAACTGTTCGCACAGCACCTGCGCATCGTGCTGGGCGGCCAGCCGATAGGCCTCGTCACACTGGTCAGCGTGCAGCACTTTGGTCAGACCAATGGTCGACCCCTCGCGCGCCGGCTTCACGATCATCGGCGCCCCTAGCGCAGCCAGTGCCTGATGGGTGGCCGCGGCGCTGCTGACCTGCATGGAAGCCGGGGTGGGCAGGCCGGCATGCGACCAGATACTTTTGGTCATGACCTTGTCGATGCCGATGCTCGACGCCATCACGCCCGAGCCGGTGTAAGGAATACCCAGCAGCTCCAGCGCGCCCTGCACCGTGCCGTCTTCTCCAAAGCGGCCGTGCAGTGCGATGAAGCAGCGCCTAAAACCTTCGCGCTTGAGTTCGCTCAGATCGCGCTGGCTCGGATCGAACGCATGCGCATCCACACCCTGCGACTGCAGCGCCTGGAGTACGCCCGTGCCGGACATGATCGAGACCTCGCGCTCGGCCGAGGCACCGCCCATCAAGACCGCTACTTTTCCGGATGTGGCCCCCACGCTCCCCGCTTCGCGAGGTTCGCTGCCCCCCAAGGGGGCCCTCGCGCCTTCGGACGGCCGGGCGGCGCTCGATGCGGCCCCCACGCTCCCCAAGTTGTTCCCTTGATTCACGACTGACTCCCTCCAGCCTTCAACAACTCCACCAACTTGCCGGGTACCGCACCAATAGACCCCGCTCCCATGCACAGCACCACGTCACCGGCTCGGGCGTTGTCGGCAATGGCTTGCGGCAGGGTGGCGATGTCGTCCACGAACACGGGCTCGACCTTGCCGGCCACCCGCAAGGCGCGCGCGAGTGCGCGGCCATCAGCCGCCACGATGGGGGCCTCGCCGGCGGCATAGACCTCGCTGAGCAACACGGCGTCCGCCGCACCGATGACCTTCACAAAATCTTCAAAGCAGTCGCGCGTGCGGCTGTAGCGGTGTGGCTGGAAAGCCAGCACCAGACGCCGATCTGGAAATGCCCCGCGTGCTGCAGCCAGGGTCGCTGCCATTTCCACCGGGTGGTGGCCGTAGTCGTCGATCACACTGAAGCTGCCGCCACCTTGCGCCGGCAGGTCGCCGTAGCTCTGAAAACGCCGACCCACGCCGCCAAAGTTGGCCAGTGCCCGCTGCACCGCCTCGTCGGGCACATTCAGCTCGACGGCCGCACAAATGGCCGCCAGTGCATTGAGCACGTTGTGGCGACCGGCCAGATTCAGGACGATCTCCAGGTCGGGCAGTGTGATGCCATTGCGGCGCTGCACCGTGAAGTGCATTTGCCCGGCCACTGCCCGCACATTAACGGCGCGCACCTGTGCGCCTTCCTCAAAGCCGTAGCTGGTGATGGGGCAGGTGACCTGGGGCACGATCTCGCGGATGGCGGCATCATCGGTGCACAAAATGGCCGTGCCGTAAAAAGGCATGCGGTGCAGAAAGTCCACAAAAGCACCCTTGAGCCGACCAAAGTCGTGGCCGTAGGTTTCCATGTGGTCGGCGTCGATGTTGGTGACCACCGCCATCACCGGCAGCAGGTGCAAGAAAGAGGCGTCCGACTCGTCGGCCTCCACCACGATGTAGTCGCCCTTGCCCAGGCGCGCATTGGCTCCCGCACTGTTGAGGCGGCCGCCAATCACAAAGGTCGGGTCCAGTCCAGCCTCCACCAGCACACTGGCGACCAGGCTGGTGGTGGTGGTCTTGCCGTGGGTGCCTGCGATGGCAATGCCCTGCTTCAGGCGCATCAGCTCCGCCAGCATCAATGCGCGGGGCACGATGGGGATGCGCTGCTCACGGGCCGCGACCACCTCGGGGTTGTCGGCCTTGACGGCAGTCGAGGTCACCACGGCATCCACACCCCGAACGTTGTTCGCGGTGTGACCGACCTGTATGGTGATGCCCAGACCTGCCAGGCGGCGCACCGTGCTGCTGTCCGACTGGTCCGAGCCCGAAATGGTGTAACCCAGGGTGTGCAGCACCTCGGCGATGGCCGACATGCCCGACCCACCGATACCCACAAAGTGGATGTGCTTGACGGCGTGTTTCATGATCTCAGTTCCTCGCAGGCACGCACCAGATCGTCGGTGGCCTGCAGCTTTTGCATGGTTTTGGCCTGCGTGGCAGCGGCCAGCAGACTTGCCCGATCGAGCTGCAGATAGGGCAGCAGGGCCTCGGGCGTGAGTTGGGTCTGGGGCAGCAGCCAACCCCCACCCTGCGCCACCAGAAATTGGGCGTTGCGGGTTTGGTGGTCGTCCACTGCGGCGGGGAAAGGCACGAAGACGGCGGCTACCCCAACGGCGGCCAGCTCAGTGACGGTGCTGGCACCCGCGCGGCAAATCACCAGGTCGGCATCCGCAAAGGCCTGGGCCGTGTCCTGAATGAATGGCGTGAGCTCGGCTTGCACACCGGCTGCTTGGTAGTTGGAACGCAAGGCCTCAATCTGCTTTTCGCCGCTCTGATGCGTGACCACCGGACGCGCAGCTGCAGGCAGGAGCGCCAGCGCCTGTGGCACAACGGTGTTGAGTGCCTGTGCGCCCAGACTTCCCCCAACCACCAGCACACGCAGCGGGCCTGAACGGCCGGCAAAACGCTCGGCCGGTGCCGGAAGTTGCAGGAAAGGGGCGCGTAGCGGGTTACCCACCCATTGCGCTTTGGGCAACACGTCGGGGAAAGCGGTGTACACGCGGCGGGCCACCCGTGCCAGCACCCGGTTGGCCATGCCGGCTACCGAGTTTTGCTCATGCAGCACCAAGGGGCGCCCCGTGAGTGCAGCCACCACACCGGCAGGTGCGGAGATGTAGCCGCCCAGGCCAATCACCACGTCCGGCTGCACCCGCCGCAACACCTGCCAGCTTTGCCACAGGGCGCGCAGCAGGCGCACCGGCAGCTTGATCAAAGTAGCAAGGCCTTTGCCGCGCACGCCGGAGAAATCCACGTACTCCATGGCAAAGCCCTGCGGCGGTACCAGCCGGCTTTCCATGCTGGGCGACTGCGGCGTGCCCCGACCACCCAGCCAATGCACTTGCCAGCCTCGCTCCCGCAAGGCCTGCGCCACCGCCAGCCCCGGAAAGATGTGCCCCCCGGTGCCCCCGGCCATGATGAGTGCAATACCGGGGCTCACAGCCTGCCTCCGTGCATGAGTTGCTTGTTTTCCACGTCAATGCGCAGCACGATGGCAATGGCCACCAGGTTGATCATGATGGCGGAGCCGCCGTAGCTCATCAGCGGCAGGGTCAGGCCCTTGGTCGGCAGGGCCCCCAGGTTCACGCCCATGTTGATGAAGGCCTGAAAACCCACCCAGATACCCACGCCTTGCGCCACCAGGCCTGCAAATACGCGGTCCAGCGCAATGGCTTGGCGCCCAATGTGCATCAGCCGCCGGGTCAACCACAGGAACAGGCCAATAACGACCAGCACGCCGACCAGGCCAAATTCCTCGCCAATCACGGCGAGCAAGAAGTCGGTGTGGGCCTCGGGCAACCAGTGCAGCTTTTCCACACTGCCGCCCAGCCCCACCCCGAACACCTCTCCACGGCCAATGGCTATCAGTGAGTGCGTGAGCTGATAGCCCTTGGCCAGCGCATTCTTCTCGCTCCAGGGGTCCAGGTAGGCAAAGATGCGCTCGCGCCGCCATTCGCTGAAAGCGATCATCAAACCAAAGGCCACCAGCAAGATCGTGGCGATCAGAAAGAACATGCGGGCATTCACACCGCCCAGAAACAGGATGCCCATGGCGATCACTGCAATCACCATGAAAGCGCCCATGTCGGGCTCGGCCAGCAGCAGCACTCCCACCACCCCGACTGCTGCGCCCATGGGCACCACCGCACGGAAGAAGTTTTCTTTCACTTCCATCTTGCGCACCATGTAATTGGCGGCGTACAGCAGCACCGTGAGCTTGGCCAGCTCGGATGGCTGAAAACTGATGGGACCCAGGGCTATCCAGCGCCGAGCGCCGTAAACCACCTTGCCCACGTGCGGAATCAACACCACCGCCAGCAGCACCAAAGACACCAGAAACAAGGCCCTGGCCTGCTTGTCCCAGACCGCAATCGGCACCTGATAAGCAATGAGTGCGGCCACAAAGGCCATGGCCAGCCACATGGCATGGCGCAGCAAGAAGTAGGTGTGGGTGTACTTGGCAAAACGGGGGTTGTCCGGCATGGCGATCGAGGCCGAATAGACCATCACCAGGCCCCAGGCAAGCACCGCCACCGTGACCCAGACCAAAGCCTGGTCCACCCCGCTCAGGGTGGAGGGCGACAAGGTGCTTGCGCGGATGCCATGCAGGCGCACCGGCAACACGTCGGGTGCGGGCTTGTTGCCACGGGCAAACACCGAGCCCACGCCCGCCACAAGGCGCGCGGCCCAGCCGGCCGTCGTGCTTGTCTGAGTCGCCTGGCTCATGCGCCCGCCTCCGGGGAAGTGCCCGCGTTCAAGGCCAGGTCGGCGACCGCTGCGCAGAACACCTGGGCACGGTGTTCGTAGTTGTCAAACATGTCAAAGCTGGCGCAGGCCGGCGAGAGCAGGACCGCATCGCCCGCAT
This sequence comes from Pseudomonadota bacterium, assembly GCA_041168905.1. Classification (GTDB taxonomy): domain Bacteria; phylum Pseudomonadota; class Gammaproteobacteria; order Burkholderiales; family Burkholderiaceae_C; genus JBEEJZ01. The sequence continues at coordinate 35,137 of JBEEJZ010000152.1, forward strand.
GCGCGGCACGGGCCGCTTGATCCACCGCATCGGGCAGGCCGGCGGCACTCAGCAAGGGGACCTGTGCCTGCGCCAGTGCCGCGCGAATCTGGGGCGCATCGCGCCCGATCAGCACCACCGCCCGGGCATAGCGAGCCACCGGCTCTGCCAAGGGACTGAAGTCCTGCCCCTTGCCCTCGCCCCCCAGGATCACCACCACCTTGCGGTCCGCGCCCAGGCCAAACAAGGCGGCCACAGTTGCCCCCACGTTGGTGCCCTTGCTGTCGTCAAAGTACTCCACGCCGTCGATGATGCTGACCGGCTCGACCCGGTGCGGTTCGCCGCGGTATTCGCGCAGACCGTACAGCATGGGCGCCAGCGGGCAGCCGGCAGCCGTAGCCAACGCCAGCGCTGCCAGTGCATTGACCGCGTTGTGACGGCCGCGTATGCGCAGGGCGTCAGCCGGCATCAGGCGCTGTATGTGCAGTTCCTCTGCCGCTTCGTTGCGCTTGCGGCGGGTTTCATCGGCGGGCAGTGCGCGCACCAGCCACACCATGCCGTTGACCTGCTCCAGACCGAAGTCACCCGCACGCTGCGGCATGCCCGCGCCGAAAGTCAGCACCTCCTGCACGGGCCGGGCTTTGGCGCCACGAGCCTGGGTTGCAGGACTGACCGGCGCCATCTGCATCACGGCCTCGTCATCCCGGTTGAGGATCATCACCCCTTGCGTGCCGAACACACGGGCCTTGGCCTGCGCATACGCGGCCATGCTGCCGTGCCAGTCCAGGTGATCCTGGGTGATGTTCAGCACCGTCGCCGCCGTCGGCTCGAAAGCCTGAGCGCCGTCGAGCTGAAAGCTGGCCAGCTCCAGCACCCAGGCTTGCGGCAGCCGGTTCTGGATCAGGCGGTCGCGCAAGGCGTCGAGCAAGGCATAACCGATGTTGCCGGCCACTTCCACATCCCAATCTGCCCGACGCAGCAAATGCCCGGTCAGGCTGGTGGTGGTGGTTTTCCCGTTGGTGCCGGTGATGGCAAGCACCTTGGGCTGGTAGGGAGGTTCGTTGGCTTGCAGGGCTTGGAGCGCCATGGCAAACAGATCCAGCTCCCCCAGCACGGGAACACCGGTGGCCACAGCGGCGGCGCGCAGGCCCGCCATTTGTTCCGGGGCAATGCCCTGGCTGCGGCACACGGCGGCCCAGGGGCCCCGCGCCATCAAATCCGCATCAAAGGCAGCGCACAGCACCGTGACATCCGGCAGCTCGGCGGCCAGCAATGTGGCCTGAGGCGGAGCCTCACGTGTGTCAGCCACCGTCACCCGGGCACCCGATGCGGCGCAGGCCCGCACCATGGCCAGCCCGGATACGCCCAGGCCCAGCACCAGCACGGGGCGGTCTGTCAGGCCAGGCAGCAGGATGGGCATGGACGGCGCGGTCATGGGCAGAATCAACGCAACTTCAGGGTAGACAGGCCCACCAGGCACAGCAGCATGGTGATGATCCAGAAACGCACCACCACCTGGGTTTCCTTCCACCCGCTTTTCTCGAAGTGGTGGTGCAGGGGGGCCATCTTCAGTATGCGCCGGCCCTCGCCAAAGCGCTTCTTGGTGTATTTGAAATAGCTCACCTGCAGCATCACCGACAGGGCCTCGACCACGAAGATGCCGCCCATGATGGCGAGCACGATTTCCTGGCGCACGATGACCGCGATGGTGCCCAGTGCGCCGCCCAGTGCCAGCGCCCCGACGTCGCCCATGAAGACCTGCGCCGGATGGGTGTTGAACCACAAAAAGGCCAGACCCGCACCCGACATGGCGGCACAGAACACCAGCAACTCACCCGAGCCGGGAATGTGCGGGAAAAACAGGTATTTCGAGTACACCGCGCTGCCTGTGATGTAGGCAAAGATGCCCAGTGCCGAGCCCACCATCACCACCGGCATGATGGCCAGGCCGTCCAGGCCATCCGTCAGGTTGACCGCGTTGCTGGAGCCCACAATCACCAGGTAGGTCATGACCACGAAGCCCAGCACACCCAGGGGGTAGCTCACCTCCTTGAAGAAGGGCAGCAGCAAGCCAGCCTTGGGCGGCAGGCTCATGTCAAAGCCCGAGCGCACCCAGGTGTAAAACAGCTCCAGCACCCGCAGGTTGGAGTTTTCGGAAATGCTGAACACCAAATACAGGGCGGCCACCAGGCCTATGAGCGATTGCCAGAAGTACTTCTCGCGCGAGCGCATGCCCTCGGGGTCCTTGTTGACCACCTTGCGCCAGTCATCCACCCAGCCGATGGCACCAAAGCCCAGCGTGACGATCAGCACAATCCAGACAAAACGGTTGCTCAGGTCCACCCAGAGCAGGGTAGACAGCGCAATGCACAGCAGGATGAGCACGCCGCCCATGGTGGGGGTGCCGCTCTTGTTCAGGTGGGTTTCCATGCCGTAGCCCCGCACGGGTTGACCGATCTTGAGCGCACGCAGGCGCCGGATCACAGCAGGACCTGCCACCAGCCCCATCAACAAGGCCGTGAGTGCCGCCATCACCGCACGGAAAGTGAGGTACTGGAAGACCCGGAAAAAACCGAAATCGGGCGACAGGCTCTGCAGCCATTGGGCAAGACTCAGCAGCATGAGAGCATCCTGAAAGTGGCGTCAGTGCGCATCGGCAACCTCCGCAGTGATCGTTGGAGCGGCCTGCACGGCTTGCACCACGCGCTCCATCTTCATGAAGCGCGAACCCTTGACCAGTACGCTGGCCCACTCGGGCAAACGGGCCAGCACCGCAGCGTTGAGCGCCTCAATGTCGTCAAAGTGCCGCGCGTCGCCAAATGCCTGTGCCGCCCGGCATGATTGCTCGCCCAGGCAGAACAGCGTGTCGATGCCACGGGCCCGGGCATAGGAACCCGCCTCCGCGTGAAATTCGGGCCCTTGGTTCCCGACCTCACCCATGTCGCCCAGCACCAAAAGGCGCGGGCCGGGCAACTCGGCCAGCACCTCGATGGCGGCACGCACAGAGTCGGGGTTGGCGTTGTAGCTGTCGTCCACCAGCGTGATGTCCCGCCCCTGCACGGACACCTGCACCGCACGCGAGCGGCCCTTGACCGGCTCGAAGCCCTCCAGCCCCGCCGCAATGGCGGCCAAAGGCACACCCGCGGACAAAGCGCAGGCCGTGGCTGCCAGGGCATTGCGCACGTTGTGGCGGCCCGCGATGTGCAGCCGGTAAGTCAGGATTCCAGCCGGGGTTTGCGCCTGCACTTGCCAGGCGCCTTGCGCCCAACTCGCCTGCCCCGTGACAGCCGGCGAGCTGGCCTGACCTGGGACACGTGTCAAAGGCTCGGTTTCCGCAAAGGTCAGCACGGCGCGGCCATCGGCCAGATCCGCCCACACCGGGGTGTACGCATCAGACGCTGGAAAAACAGCCGTGCCGGCGGCCGGCAACGCACCGATGACCGAGCCGTTTTCGCGGGCTACGGCATCCACCGTGGCCATGAACTCCAGATGTTCGCGCTGGGCGTTATTGACCAGCGCCACCGTGGGCTGGGTCATGGTGGCCAGATAGGCGATCTCGCCCGGGTGGTTCATGCCCAGCTCGATGACGGCAATGCGATGGGAGCTGCGCAGACGCAGGAGCGTGAGCGGCACACCAATGTCGTTATTGAGGTTGCCCTGCGTGGCCAGCGCGGCATCGCCACGGTAAGCGCGCAAGATGCTGGCCAACATCTGGGTGACCGTGGTTTTGCCATTGCTGCCGGTCACAGCGATCAGCGGCAAGGAGAACTGCGCACGCCAAGCCTGCGCCAGCTGCCCCAGCGCCAGCCGCGTGTCGGGAACCACCAGGCCGGGCAGCCCCGCCTGCGTCAGTGCCTCGGCACTGTGGCTGAGGGCCGCTACAGCACCAGCGGCACGCGCCTGGGCCAAAAAGTCGTTGGCATCGAAACGCTCGCCCTTGAGAGCCACAAACAAATCACCTGCAGCCAGTGTGCGGGTGTCGGTGTGCACGCGATGAACCGCCACATCGGGAGAGCCCACCAAACGGGAGCCCGGCAGCCAGGCAAGCGCCTGCCCGAGCGTGAACATGGGGGCCGACGCTGCGCGAGCCGCCAAGGCCTGGCGCACTTCCACCAGATCAGAGAACGGGCGCTTCACGCCGGCCATCTCCTGATAGTCCTCATGCCCCTTGCCAGCCACTAACAACACATCGGCTGGCGCACCCGCCTGAACCGCCTGGGCAATCGCCAGCGCGCGGTCGATCTGCGACTGCGCCTGAACGCTGCCCACGTCGCCCACACCAGTCAGCACCTGGTCAATGATGGACTGTGCGTCTTCACTACGGGGGTTGTCGCTGGTCACCCACACGCGGTCGGCACGCTGGGCAGCCACTGCACCCATCAGGGGGCGCTTGCTGGCGTCGCGGTCGCCGCCGCAGCCAAACACACACCAGAGCCGGCCGCCGCGCTGGCGGGCCAGCGGCCGCAGCGCCTGCAAGGCCTGGTCGAGTGCATCGGGGGTGTGGGCATAGTCCACGGCCACCAGGGGAGCGCCCGCCTCGGTCAAACACTCCATGCGGCCGGGCACCGGCGACAAACGGCCACAAACCTCCACCGCAGCGGCCAGCGGTACACCCAGCGTGCGCATGGCAGCGATCACGCCGAGCAGGTTGGACACGTTGTACTCGCCGATCAGGGTGGTTTGCAGCAGATGGGCTTCCGCCCCCTCCACTACGGTGAACCGCAAGCCTTGGGGGGTGTAGCTCAGCGCCGTGGCTTGCAGGCGAGCCGACTGGCGGCAAGACACGGTCCAAACATCGTGGACCTCGCCCGGCAATTCATTCGCCAGCATTGCGCCCTGCGCATCATCGATATTGATGACTGCGCTGCGCAGACTCGGCCAGGCAAACAGCGCGCGCTTGGCCAGCCAGTAGTGGGCCATGCTGCCGTGGTAATCGAGATGGTCTTGCGTGAAGTTGGTGAAGATTGCGGTGCGGATGTGCGTGCCGGCCAGGCGGTGTTCCTGCAGGCCGATGGACGAGGCCTCAATGGCGCAAGCCTTGACGCCCCGATCGACAAAGCCCCGAAAGGCCTGCTGCAACTGCACCGGGTCGGGCGTGGTCAGTCCGGTAGGCACCACGGCCTGCGGGCCGGCTTCGCCCGGTGCGGGAGGCTGACCGATGCCCAGTGTGCCCACCATGGCGCAAGGCAGTGGCGCCACCTGCTGCAGATGACTCAGCGCTTGTGCCAGCCACCAGGCCGTCGAGGTCTTGCCATTGGTGCCCGTCACCGCCAGCACATCCAGTTGACTGGAGGCATCACCGTAAAACGTGGCAGCCAGGGGGCCGGTAACGGCCTTGAGCTGTGGGTAGCTGGCCACCTGCTCGCCGCTCAGGCCAAAAGCTTCGACGCCGTCTTGCTCCACCAGGCAAGCCGCCGCACCGCGCGCCAGGGCATCTGCCACATGGCGACGACCATCGGTTGCGGCACCCGGCCAGGCGATAAAACCATCCCCGGGCTGAATCCGACGGCTGTCGATGCGCAGTTGTCCGCGCACATGCCGTTGCAACCATTGCACAGCCTGTTCCAGCGTCGTGAGCTTGCGCATCAGAAGCTCTCCTCCACCGTCTCGGCCACGATTTGCGGCTTGACGGACAGGTCAGGGGCGGCTCCCATCATGCGCAAACTTTGCTGCACGACCTCGCTGAACACGGGCGCCGCCACTGCGCCACCGTAGTACTGGCCGGCGCTGGGCTCGTCGATCATCACGGCCACGATGAGCCGCGGTTTGTCGATCGGTGCCATGCCCACAAACCAACCCCGGTACTTGCGGTTACCTGCCGAACCGTAGCCCTTGCCGATCTGTTTGTAAGCAGTGCCGGACTTGCCGCCCACCGAGTAGCCGATGGTCTGGGCCTTCTGACCTGTTCCACCGGGGCCTGCAGCCATTTGCAACATCTTGCGCACCTGGTCAGCAGTGCGTGCAGAAAACACTTTCACCCCCACCGCCGGCTCGCTGGTTTTGATCATGGTGGCCGGAATAATTTCCCCGCCGTGGGCAAACACGGTGTAAGAGCGGGCAATTTGAAACAGCGAGGCCGACAAACCGTAGCCATAAGACATGGTGGCCTGCTCGATCGGACGCCAGGTTTTATAGGGGCGCAAACGGCCCGACACCGCACCCGGAAAACTGATTTGCGGCTTTTGCCCGAAACCTGCCTGTGAAAACACCTCCCACATCTCGCGCGGCTGCATCTGCATCGCGATTTTGGTGGTGCCGATGTTGCTGGACTTCTGAATGACGCCCTCCACGGTGAGCAATCCGTTGGGGTGCGAGTCGGTGATCACGCTGCCATGAAAAGGCATCCGCCCCGGCGACGTATCGATCATGGTTTGCGGAGTGACCCGGCCTGTTTCCAGGCCCAGACCCACGGTGAACGGCTTCATGACCGAGCCGGGCTCGAAGGTGTCGGTCAAAGCCCGGTTGCGCAGTTGCTCGCCACTGAGGTTGCGGCGCTTGTCGGGCACATAGCTGGGGTAATTGGCCAGGGCCAGCACTTCGCCGGTGACCGCGTCAAGCACCACCACGCTGCCGGCTTTGGCCTTGTTGACCTGGACGGCATCACGCAATTTCTGATACGCAAAGAACTGTACTTTGCTGTCGATGCTGAGCTGCAGATCCTGGCCATCCACGGACTCAATGGTTTCACCCAGATCCTCGGCAATGCGATGTTTGCCGTCCTTGATGACGCGACGGGAGCCCGGCTGCCCTTTGAGCGCGTCGTTGAAAAACAGCTCCACCCCCTCCTGGCCCACGTCCTCGTTGTTGTTGAAGCCCACAACGTGCGCCACAGCTTCGCCTTCGGGGTACTGACGCTTGTAGTCGCGGTTCTGATAAATACCTTTGATATTGAGTTCGACGATGCGCTGCCAGACATCGGCATCGACCTTGCGCTTGAGCGAGGTGAAATTCTTGCTGCCAGATTCCAGGCGTTTCATCACTTCAGCCAGCGGCATTTCGAGCAGATCTGCCAACTTTTTCAGCTGCGCCTCGTCGCGATCCAGGGCCTCGGGGTCGGCCCACACCTCAAAAGCCGGCACGCTGGACGCCAGGATCAGACCATTGCGATCCAGGATGCGCCCGCGGTTGGCTGGCAGCTCGAGCGTGCGAACAAAGCGCACCTCGCCTTGCCGTTGAAAAAAGTCATTCGCCACCACCTGGATATAAGCAGCCCGCGCCGCCAGGCCGACAAAGGCCAAGGCGATGGCCGCCACCACAAATTTGCTGCGCCACACCGGCGTGCGACTGGCCAACAAGGGGCTGGAGGTGTAGCGCACGCTGCGACTCATGGCGACACCTTCCTGATGTCGGCTGGCGCACCCACTGGCGCCGAGGTCCCATTGGCAGCCCCCGCAGACACGGGAGTTGGAGCCGCACCGGCATAACTCACGTAATGAGTGATGGCTGGGGTGGTGGTACGCATCTGAAGCTGCTCTTTGGCCAACTTCTCGACCCGCAAGGGTGTGGCCTGCGCACGTTTCTCAACTTCCAGCCGCTCTTTCTCCTGGGCCAGGTGATAGGCTTTGGCCCGGGCGCGATCCACCTCGAACACCAGACGACGGGAGTCATACTGCACCCCCACCAGGTACAACGCCGTCCCCAGGACCGCCAGCAAGAGCACCAGATTCAACCGGGTCACGCCGCCGTCCTTTGCGCCACGCGCATGATGGCACTACGTGATCGCGGGTTGGCCGCCACTTCAGCAGCACTGGGCTTGATGCGGTCCAGTGATTTGAGCTTCATGGCCTTGGGCTGCGCAAAGGGCGCGCGGCGGTCATACACCTCACGCGAGTGCGCGGCGATGAACTGCTTGACGATGCGGTCTTCGAGCGAATGAAAGCTGATCACCACCAGACGTCCGCCAGCCTGCAACACATCCAGACTGGCTTCTAGGGCTTGTTGCAGCTCCTCAAGCTCAGCGTTGATGAAAATCCGAAAAGCCTGAAATGTGCGCGTTGCAGGATTCTGGCCCGGCTCGCGGGTTTTGACCGTGTCAGCCACGAGCTGGGCCAGCTCGGCGGTGGTTGAAATTGGGCCCCTTGCCTGTCGGCGAGCAACAATCGCCTTTGCAATGGCGCCAGCAAACCGTTCTTCGCCGTAGTCACGTATCACCTCCGCAATTGAATCTACATCGGCATCAGCCAGCCACTGGGCGACACTCTCGCCCCGCGTGGTGTCCATGCGCATATCCAGGGGGCCATCGCCCCGAAAACTGAAACCCCGGGCCGGGTTATCGATTTGTGGCGAGCTGATGCCCAGATCCATCAGGACACCGGCCACACTGCCGGCAGGCAACTCACCCAAATGACGAAAGCCCTGGTGCCGGATGGAAAAGCGGTTGTCGGCAATGGCGCCGGCTTCAGCGATGGCCTCCAGGTCTTTGTCGAAGGCGGTCAGACGCCCGGCAGGCGACAACCTGGACAAGATGAGGCGCGAGTGCCCTCCCCGCCCAAAAGTGGCATCCACATAGGCGCCATCCAGAGGCCGGTCTGCCGCGTCGTCCGGGTGCTGGAGAAGCGCATCCACCGCTTCATTCAACAGGACGGTGGTGTGCTTCCATTCGGTCTGCACGTCGTCCTCTAAAAAGAAAAGTCTTTGAAGGCTTCGGGCATTTCACCCTGCATCGCCTGGGCCTCCTGAGCCTCGTAGGTCGCCTTGTCCCACAGCTCAAAGTGGTTACCCATGCCCAGCAAGATGGTGTCCTTGCTGATGCCAGCAGCCGCACGCAGTTCGGGCGACACCAGGACCCGTCCGGTGGCATCCATGTCCACATCCATGGCATTGCCCAGAAAAATCCGCTTCCACCACTGGGCCGACATGGGCAGCTCTGCAATGCGATCCCGGAATTTCTCCCACTCCGGACGCGGGAACATCATCAGGCAACCGTGGGGATGGCGCGTCAGGGTGAGCTGGCCCGATGCCGTGGCCGCCAGGACGTCACGATGCCGGGTCGGCACTGACAGCCGGCCCTTGCCATCCAGACTCAACGACGACGCCCCTTGAAACACCACAACCCACCTTTGATTTGACTGATTCGCTCAAATGGGCTCGCAACAACACGATTTCCCACTTAATTGCACTTTTTTCCACTGTATCAGCAAATCCGGACGGACTCCATGGCGTTACAACATTTTTTTCAATGAAATCAAGGACTTAGGAGCACATTTGAATCAATCGTTACACCAAATCTCGTTCTAAATGAAGCACTTAGAGACCGTAATGAATGTGATGCTTGAGATTTCTCATCAACACGACAACGAAGTGCGCAAGCACCCAGCCCAACTTCTGGAGCTGGGCTCGCCTGACGGCATTTCCTGCAGATGAAATGAAGCGATCGCCGCCGCGCGGGCAAGCGACCGCGGGGAGCGCTTTAAAGAATGTAGCGCGACAGGTCTTCGTTCTGGCTCAGCTCCACCAGACGGGCATCGACATAGGCCGCGTCGATGGTGATGGTCTGGCCACTGAGCTGGGCAGCATCAAAACTCACCTCGTCGAGCAAACGCTCCATCACTGTCGACAAGCGCCGGGCACCGATGTTTTCGGTGCGCTCATTCACTTCAAAGGCAATGAAAGCCAGGCGATTGATGCCTTCGGGCGTGAAGACCAGGGTCACTTGCTCGGTAGCCAGCAGCGCCTGATATTGCTTGACCAGGGAGGCGTGCGTTTGCGTCAGGATGGCTTCGAAGTCCTGCACCGACAAGGACTGCAGCTCGACGCGGATCGGAAAGCGCCCCTGCAGCTCCGGAATCAGGTCGCTGGGCTTGCTGAGGTGAAAAGCGCCGGAGGCAATGAACAGGATGTGATCTGTCTTGACGGTACCGTACTTGGTCGACACCGTGGTGCCCTCCACCAGCGGCAGCAGATCGCGCTGCACACCCTGACGCGAGACCTCAGCGCCGCTGCCCTCGCTGCGCGAGGTCACTTTGTCGATTTCATCGATGAACACAATGCCGTTTTGCTCCAGCATGTGCAGCGCCTGCGTCTTGATGTCGTCTTCCACGACCAGTTTGGCGGCTTCCTCGTCTAGCAGTAGCTTGTGGGCCTCGCTGATCTTGAGCTTGCGGGTCTGCTTTTTTTGCTGCCCCATCTGCCCGAACATGCCGCGCAACTGCTCTGTCATCTCTTCCATGCCGGGCGGGCCCATGATTTCGAGCTGAGGCGCGGGCTGAGCCACATCTATCTCAATCTCGCGATCGGCCAGCTGACCTTCCCTCAGTTTCTTACGAAACACCTGGCGAGCGGCGCTGTCAGTCGTCTCGGTGACCTGTGCAAAAGTGTTGTCGCCGCGCGGTGGCGGGATCAGGATGTCCAGAATGCGGTTCTCGGCGGCATCTTCGGCCCGGGCACGCACCTGCAACTTGGCCGCTTCACGGGTTTGCTTGACAGCAATGTCGGCGAGGTCGCGAATGATGGCATCCACATCCTTGCCCACATAACCCACTTCGGTGAACTTGGTGGCTTCGACCTTGATGAACGGCGCATCGGC
>JBEEJZ010000153.1:0-5502 GCA_041168905.1 Pseudomonadota bacterium
CAGAGCCTCGCTTGGGCCATGTTCGCCCAAGCGGGGGTCTTGCTCCATGGGGATGATGTGCTCTGCCACAAATTGCCGGGTGCGCTCGCGCAGCTCGACCAGCTCGGGTGGCAATGAAAAATCCATGTGTCGCTCCTCGTGGGGGTCTACAAACCCGTTTTCTGAAGAATAACAGTGGCCAGCTCCTCGGCAGCTCGCGGACCTCTCTCAGCCCCTGTGGAGTTGTGCCACAGCGTGTTGTGCGGCGATAAAGGCAAACACCATGCCCGGCCCGATGGTGATGCCAGGCGCGGTGTACACCCCGCCCATGATGGAGTTCATGTCGTTGCCTACTGCATAGAGGCCGTCGATGGGCTGCAGGTTGGCGTTCAGCACACGTGCATGCGTGTCTGTGGCCAGTCCGGTCGAGGCGCCGATGTCCCCCGGATAGAGCTTCACCGCATAAAAAGGCGCCACTTGAATCGGGCCGATGTTGGGGTTCTTGTGGCCCGCCGTCGCGTCGCCAATGTTCTGCTGATAGGCTGTGAGGCCACGCCCGAAGTCGGGATCGACCCCGGTCAGGGCGTAGGCGTTGATCTGCGCCACACTCTCTTTCAAGCCGGCTGCCGCGATGCCCAGTTTGCCGGCCAGGGCGTCCAGGGTGGCACCTTCGGTCAGGTAGCCGTCGGCCAGGTAGGGATCCAAACCTTTGCCACCGGGGCGTACCATGCCCATGCCGTAGGTGCGCAGGGCGTGTGCGTCGCACACCAGGTAGGCCGGCACGCTCGGGGCGTGTGTGTACGCATCCTGCATGGCCAGACCAAACAGGTGGTAAGAGGTGCTCTCGTTCACAAAGCGCTGGCCCGCCTGGTTCACTGTCACAAAGCCGGGCTTGGCCCGGTCCATCACAAAGTGGGGGAACACGGCGGTACTGCCGTCTTTGCGTCGTCGCAGCGACACCGGCGCCCAGAAGGCGTGGCTCTTGCCGCCCTCGGCAAAATGCGCGCCGCGCTGGAGAGCCAGATCCAGCGCCAGCCCGGTGTGGCCAGGGGCGCCGGGGCACCAGGCTTCGTTGCCACCGGGCAACTTTTCCTGGCGCTGTGCGGCATGGCGGTTAAAGCCGCCGGACGCCAGCACCACACCGCCACGCACATGAACCCTGCAGCGCCTGCCGTTTTTCGCGATGACGACAGAGTGGATCGTGCCGTGCTGCTCCCCAAGCTCTTCCAGCGAGGTATTCAGAGCCAGAGTGACCTTGGGTTGTTTGGAGAGTGAAAACAGCAGGCGCGCGATCAGGGCATTGCCCATCACCAGCCGGGTCCCGCGTGGGTAACGCAGCCGATCTGCCGCGTGGCGCAGCAGGATCTTGACCGCGTGCTTGAGCGAAGCCAGCGAGCGTGTCATGCCCAGCAAGTGATTGATGTCGGTGCGGTCCACCATCATCCCGCCCAGCACGGTGAATTCGGGGATGGGTGGCCGGATCAGGCCAAAAAGATCACCCAGCAGGCGGCCATCAAAGGGCAGCGGCTCCAGCGCGCGACCGCTGAGGGTGGAGCCGGGCAGGTCGGAGATGTAGTCAGGGTGCTTGGGGTAGGGGCGATAGCGCACATCGCTGTGCTCCTCCAGGCGGGCAACAGCCGCGGCACCGTGCGCCAGAAATGCCTGGCGCATGACGGGTGGGGCGTGGTTGCCAATGGCGGCGTCCAGGTAAGTGCGCGCTGCTTCCAGGGTGTCGCCTGGGTTGACCTGGGCTGCGTGGTGTGTGCCTGGCACCCAGGTGGTTCCGGCGGACCAGGCTGTGGTGCCGCCCACATAGGGCGTGTGCTCCACCAGTAGCACTTTGGCGCCATCCAGGGCGGCAAACAGCGCTGCAGACATGCCAGCACCACCGGCACCCACCACGACCACGTCAAAGTCGGCTGTTTCAGGCAGGGTCTTGAGGACGTCCATTCACTTCCCCAGCAAAAAATCAACCATCAGATTGCGCACCCGGCCAAACATGTCAGCTCCGGTCATGGTGTTGCAGCCTATGGCGCGGGCGGCGGCAATCAGCGGCGGTACAGCCGGCTGGGTAATCACGCAACCCACAAACATGTCGGGCGTGATCTTGTCAGCTTGCAGGGGGTAGGGATCGCCCTCTTTCATGCCCACGGGGGTGGCGTTCAGAACCACCGCAAAGCCCGTGGGGTCGGCGCTGCCATGGTTGACCGGGCACAGGTTCAAACTGGCAAGGCGGCTGACCAGGGTTTCCCGGCGAGTGCTGTCCTCGTCGTGGATGGCCAGTTCGCTCACGCCGGCGGTGACCAATGCGTGCGCAATGGCCGAGCCGGCGCCGCCCGCGCCCACCAGCAGGGCTTTTTTGCCTTGGGGGTCGCATCCTTGGTCACGCATGGCAGAGACAAAGCCCAGACCATCGAACATATCGCCATGCCAGGTGCCGTCAGGGTTGCGGCGCATGGTGTTGACGGTGTGCAGAAAGGCTGCGCGCTCGGAGGTGGTGCTGCACAGGTCGTGGCAGGCAAACTTGTGAGGCACGGTGACGATGATGCCGTCCACGTTTTTGGCCAGGGACACACCACTCATCCACGCCGCCAGGTTGGCGGGTGCCACATGGGCTGGCATCACAAAAGCGTTGGTGCCATGGTCATGCAAGGCCTGCGTCACCCCGGCAGGAGACTTCACCTGCGCAATCGGGTCGCCGACGATGAAGTGAACGCGGGAGGCACCGCTGAGCGGGTTGGACATGGCTGGGTCTTTCTGCAAATTTCAGGCGATGAGTCGATGGTACCTAAAAGTGGAATGTAATTCAATAATTGATTTTTGTTCTAATTGACCTTAGACTTTCGAAAACTTGAAGTCGTCGCGATGCTCCACTCCCTCAAAACCATCACCGGCCCATACTTGGATTTAGTCCGGGTTCTGGCACCCCTTGCACGCATTTGCAACTCTGCACCTTGCAATATGGCCGGCGCTGCGGCTGCAACCCAGGACCGGTCATGAGCGGCGTCCTGGAGCGTACCCTGGGCATACTGGAGTTGCTGTCCCGGCATGGCGAGGGCCTGGAGCTTGCTGCCATTGCCGACCAGCTCAATATTCCGCGCAGCGGTACGCACCGGCTGCTGGCGGATCTGGTGAAGTGCGGCTACGTGCGCCAGACGCGCGACCATGGCGACTACATGCTGACCACCAAGCTGGTTTCCATGGGGCTGTCGTACCTGAGCCACAGCGGCATTGTGGACATTGCCCAGCCGCTCTTGAACCATCTGGCCGACGTGTCTGGCGAACTCGCACGGCTGTCGGTGGTCGACGGCGAGCGCCTGACCTGGGTGGCCCGCGCGCAAGGTGCTCGCCAGGGATTGCGATACGACCCTGATATGGGCAGCGATGCGCAATTGTCCTGCTCGTCGTCGGGTTGGGCTTGGCTATCCACCCTGCCGGATGACGCCGCTATGGCCTGCCTGGCGCGCCAGGGTGTGGGCAAGCCCGAAGACTTCGGCCCCAACGCCCCCACCAGCTTGCAGGCGGTCATGGCCCAGGTACAAACCACGCGCGAGCGCGGCTACAGCGTCACCATAGACACCTACACGCTGGGCCTGAGTGCGGTTTCCGCCCCGGTGCGTTTTGCCCATCAGCCTGCCATGGGCGTGCTGACCATCGCCGGGCCCACCGTGCGCCTGTCGGAAGAACGCATGCAGGCCCTGGCCCCGGAGCTGGTGAATGTGGCGCAGCAATTGGCGGCGGCCAGCAGTGCATCCCCGTTTTTTGCCAGGACCGGCGTGAACGCCGCCACGCCTGCTGGCGCGGGCCGCACGCCCATTTATGCGCCCTGAGCCGCACGTTTTTTTGCAAGTGCTCATGCCCACGGTCTCTTCTTCACCGGCTTCGGAGATGGCCACAAACCAGGCGCTCCACTGCGACCTGCTGGTTGTCGGCTCTGGTGCGGGGGCTTTGTCCGCTGCCGTGACGGCCGCTCACTTGGGCCTGAAAGTCATCGTGGTCGAAAAAGACCCCCAATATGGAGGTACCACCGCCTGGTCGGGCGGCTGGATGTGGGTGCCGCGCAACCCGTTGGCCGTGGAGGCAGGCATCGTCGAGCGCATCGACAAACCCCTGTCTTATCTGCGCCGCGAGCTGGGCGACAAGTTCGACGAATCCCGTGCCCGCGCCTTTCTGACCAATGGCCCGCGCATGGTCGAGTTCTTTCGCCGCCACACGGCGCTGCAGTTCATCGATGGCAACGTCATCCCGGACTTTCATGGCCACACCATCGATGCCGCCACCGGCGGCCGCTCGATCTGCGCCGCACCGTTTGATGCTCGCCAACTGGGCGAGCGCCTGCAAGATCTCAAACCCCCACTGCACGAGACCACCTTGTGGGGCATGGGCATCGCCTCGGGGGCGGAGCTGCGCCACTTTTTGAATGCCTTGCACAAGCCTGCTTCGTTCTGGGTTGTTGCCAAGCTGTTGCTGCGCCACTGGCGTGACCTGCTGGTACACCGCCGGGGCACGCGCCTGGTCAACGGCAATGCTCTGATCGGGGGGTTGGCCAAGTCGGCGTTCGACCTCGGTGTGGACATCCGTGTCAACAGCCCGGCGGTGCGGCTGCTGCAAAGCGGCAGCCTGCCAAATCATCGGGTGACTGGCGCTGTGGTTCAAACCCCTCAAGGCGAACAAACGATCCACGCCCGTTGCGGCGTCGTGCTGGCCACAGGGGGCTTTCCGCACGACCTGGCACGCAAACTGCAACTGTTGCCCCACGCGCCCACCGGCCACGAGCACTGGTCTGCGGGCAACCGCAGCAACACCGGCGACGGCCTGCGCCTGGGCGAAAGCGTGGGCGGCGTGGTCGCCAAGGACCTGGTGCATGCGGCGGCGCTGGCGCCGGTGTCACTCGTGCCCAGGGCAGATGGCAGCGTGGCGCACTTCCCCCACCTGATCGAACGCGCCAAGCCCGGCCTGATCGCCGTGACCGCGCAAGGCCGTCGTTTTGCCAACGAGGCCAATTCGTACCACGACTTCATGCAGGACCTGCTGGCCGCCACACCGGCTGGGCACAAGCCCGAGGCTTGGCTGGTTTGTGACCACGCTTTCATCCGCTACTACGGCCTGGGTGCGGTCAAACCGGCGCCGATGCCGCTGGGCCCCTGGTTGAAAAATGGTTACCTGAAGCGCGGGCACAGCCTAGCCGAACTGGCCCGGGCTTGCGGTATCAATGCCCAGGCCCTGCAAGCCACCATCCAGCGCTACAACGCCCAAGCCCAGGACGGCAAAGACCGCGACTTTGGCAAAGGCGAAACCCCTTACAACCGCATCCAGGGCGATGCCATTAACGCCAGACGGCGTGGCCTGCGCAACCCCTGCATGGGCCCCATCGAGCGCGGCCCTTTTTATGCCGTCAAAGTCGTTATGGGCAGCCTGGGCACCTTTGCCGGTTTGCGCGTGAACGACCACGCCCAAGTGACCGATGCACAGGGCCTGGCCATCCCCGGTCTGTATGCCGGTGGCAATGATCTGAGCAGCATG
>JBEEJZ010000154.1:0-8342 GCA_041168905.1 Pseudomonadota bacterium
CGGTGAAAACCGAGTCCCAACGGCAAGCCCAGGAGGCCGATGCGGCCCGTCAGGCCAGCGTCAAAGCCATGTTCCAGCAAAGCTGGGACCGGCTGCAGCGCGAGGGCATGACCAAGGAAAAGCTGGGCCGGGTGTTTGAGCGCGTGTCCAAGGACTATGGGTTCACCGCCCAGGAAATTGGCAACGTGTACGACGCCCGGATTGCGCTGATGATGCGCGACGCCGCTGCCTACCGTGAGTTGCAGGCCAAGAAACCTGCGGTACAGGCCAAGGTGGAGAAGGCGCCACCCATGCCGAGCAAAAACACCCCATCGCGGCAGGAGCGCCGGGTCTCTGAGACCGCCAAGCGCTTCACCGGGGGACGAGCAAAACTCAATGACCTGGCCGCATTTCTGGCGGGTCGCTGAAAGGGACTGAACCATGGCACAGCCAACCAACCTGTACGACAAGTACGACCTCAACGGCGCTCGTGAAGACCTGATCGAAAAGATCTACAACACCAGCCCGACCGAAACCCCGGTCACCAGTGCGTTTGGTCGCACCAAGGCAAGCAACACCTTCCACGAGTGGCAGCGCGACAGCCTGGCCTCTGCGAACAAGGACAATGCCTTGATCGACGGGGACGACTTCAGCGCTGACAGCCTGACCGCCACCGAGCGGGTGGGCAACTACTGCCAGATTTTTGCCAAAAAGCCTGCCGTGTCGCGCCGGGCCAATGTGGTGAAAAAGGCTGGCCGCGCTGCGGAAATGGCCTACCAAAAGGCCAAGGCCATGCTGGAGATCAAGCGGGACATTGAGGCCGCTGTTCTGTCCAACAACCCGGCAGTGGCGGGCAATAGCTCCACCGCATCCAAGTTGGGCGGCCTGGGTGTGCATCTGTACACCAACATCAGCAGCGGCGTGGGTGGATCGACCGCATCGCACACCAGCGGTGCGCCCACCACCGCGCCCACCAACGGCACCAACCGCACCTTCACCGAGACCATCCTGAAGACGGTGATCCAGTCGGTGTACACCTCTTCAGGAACATGCCCCCCGATGGCGGTGATGTCGGCTTCCCACAAATCCACCTTCAGCGGGTTCAGCGGCATTGCCGTCAACCGTTTCCAGGTGGGGAAAAAGGAGCAGGCCCGCATCATTGGCGGTGCCGATGTGTACATGTCGGACTTCGGCGAGCTGGAAATCGTCCCCCACTACATCCTGAGCGGCGCGGAGGATGTTTTCCTGATCAACCCGGAGTACGGCGAGCTGGCCTTCCTGGACGGTTTCCGCACCGAGGAAATGGGCAAGACCGGCGACAGCGAGAAGATGCTGATCACCGCTGACGTCACCCTGGCTGTGCGGGCCGAAAAGGCCATGGGCAAGATTGCCGACCTGACCGCCTGATCCGCCAGGCGCCCCAACCAAGAAACCCGCTTCGGCGGGTTTTTTGTCGCCCATTTGCTTGACACCGCAGGTAGAATGGTGCAATTGCTTAACGATGGGACATCGCTGGCATGGAAACGACCGGGAATGTGCGGTTCGTGGATTCCGTGGACGCCTACGGGAACGCCATCGAACTCAGCTTTGAGGGTGATTCCCTCATCAAGAAAACCACCTTTGACGCCCAGCCCCTGCTGGAGGAAGCAAAGGCGGCGCGCAACGCCACCGCAGGCGAGCGCTGGGGCGAAATGCGCCGGGTGGGCACCATCCCCATGGCTGTCTACGCCAAGGCCGCAACCATCCGGGACAACAAAGAGCGGCGCACCTACATCCAGAAGTGGCTGCGCGACAACCCCGCCTTTGTCACCTTTGACCGCTACCTGGTGCGGCCCGCATGAGCATCACCACCTATGCCGAGTTGCAGACGGCGGTGGCCGACCTGCTGCACCGCACCGACCTGACGGCCAAGATCCCGGACTTCATCGCGCTGGCCGAAGACGTGTTCCAGCGCGAGTTGTCGATTTCGGAGATGGAGACCGTCGCCAGCGGCACCACCTCAAGCGAAACCATCACCCTGCCCACCGGGTTTGGCAGCGTGGTGCGTCTGCAAATCACCCTGGGTGGCACCCGCTACAGCCTGGACTACACCAGCCCCAACGGCATCGAGGCGCTGACCGCATCCACCGGCCACCCCACCCGCTACACGGTGGAGGAAGACGCCATCCGGATGATTCCGGCCCCGGCGGGCGGCTACAGCTACGACCTTTTCTACACGCCCACCTTCACCCCGCTGTCGGACTCTGACCCCACCAATTGGGTGCTGGAGAACGCCAAAGACCTGTACCTGTATTCGGCCATGGTCGAGGCCTGCCGCTACTGCCAGGACGACGAGGGCGTGTCCCGATACCAGGGCTACACCGCCGCGCTGATCGACAGCATCCGGCGCAAAGACGAGCGCCGGCGCCTGGCCTCTGCCGGGGGCCTGCAAATCAAGCCGAGGAATGCCGTATGACCGTCGAGACCGCCACCTACATCAGCAGCCTGAACGCCAGCAACCCAGCGGCCACCGACCCCAAGGCCGAGGGCGATGACCACATCCGGCTGATCAAAAGCACCATCAAGGCGTCATTCCCCAATGTGGCCGGCGCGGTGACTGCGGACCATACCGAGCTGTCTTATGTGGATGGAGTCACCAGCGCCATCCAGACCCAGATTGACGCCAAGGCCCCCAGCGCATCCCCAACGCTGACGGGTACGCCGCTGGCCCCCACGGCGGCGGCAGGCACCAACACCACGCAGATTGCGACCACGGCATTTGCCATGGCCATGCAGTCGCCTGCGTTCACCGGCACCCCAACCGCACCCACGGCAGCCGGTGGCAGCAGCGGCACCCAGATTGCCACGCTGGATTTTGTCAATGGTGTGGCGATGTCTGCCACCCTGCCTGGGCAGACCGGCAATGCGGGCAAGTTTCTAGGCACAGACGGATCAATTGCATCGTGGTCCACGGTCATGCCCACTCAAACCAGCAACGCTGGCAAGATTCTCAGCACCAACGGCAGCAGCGCTACATGGATAGCAAGCGCCCAAAACCTGGCCGCGTCTTGGTTGTCCACAGACCGAAAGTCGTTGATAAGTGCCACCGGCACGTTCACGGTGCCATCTGGCGTTTCAAGCATTCGCGCCTACGCTTTTGGCGTTGGTGGTGCTGGAGCGGCGGGTGTCACCAACACGCGCAGCGGTGGCGGTGGCGGCGGCGGCGGGTGCGCTTACGGAAACATAGCCGTCACGCCCGGTCAGACTGTCAACATCACAATCAACAGTACAAGCACGACAGTCGCTATCGGCGCCACAACCTACCTCACAGGCAACGCTGGAGGGGCAGCAAGCGGCGCCACAGGCGGGTCTGGCGGTACAGCAAGCAAAGACGCAGCGGTGACCAGCGGCGGCACGGCCACGGGTGGCGCTGGGGGCAACGGTGTAAGCACCGCCGGTGACTTTACTATGGGCGGCGGCGGTGGGTCTAGTGGCTCGCCCATAGGAACCGGCGGCGCTGGCGGCGCTGGCATATTTGGTTCTTCTAACGTGGTCGGAGGCGGCGGCGGTGGTGGCTGGGGAGGCGCGGGCACAAACGCTACGACCGCTGGAGCAACGAATATCGGGGCTACCGCTGGCGGCGGCGCTGGTGGCGCTGGTGGGTATGACACCACTTCCTGCAATGGAATTGGTGGCTCAAGCGGCGGCGCCGCTGTTATCGCAGCGGGACAAATCAGCGGGCCTGGGCCTGGAAGAACCCCGTTCAACGCTTTTTCTGACCCTATTACCGCTTCGCTTACCGGCGTTGGCGCTTACAGGCTGTTGCTGCGCTATACATCTGCTACAGAGTATTTTGGGTTTTCACCTGCCGGACTAGGTGGAGGGGGCGCTGGGTTTTCCAATAATTCTGCGTCAGCGCTTACACCTCACAACGGCAGCATAGGCGGAGGTGGCGGCGCCAGCGTGTATTTAGCAGGCAGCAGCGCGTTTGGCGGCGGCGGCGCTGGGTGCGGCGGCGGCAGCGGCTACGCTGGCAACGCTGCCGCTGGCGGTGCGGGCGGTGGCGGTGGAGGCGGCGGTGGGTCTGCTGCGGCATCCCAATCTAATGGTGGCGCTGGGGGTTCCGGCTACGTCATCATCCTTTACTGATTGAGGCTCACATGCGTTTTGCATACGTTCAAAGCGGCTTCGTAGTTGAGGCGTGGTCCAAAGACCCATTTGAATTGTTCCAGCCGGGTTACGCCGCTTTGTTTGTGGCTTGCCCCGACGAGGTGCAAACCGGTTGGACGTTTGACGGCACTACCTGGGCCGAGCCGGTTCCGCCCGCGCCCCAGGTGCCCCAATCCGTCACCATGCGCCAAGCCCGGCTGGCCCTGCTGGGGGCCGGCATGCTGACCCAGGTCAATGCCGCCATCACGCAGGCCGACCAAGCCGCGCAAATCGAATGGGAATACGCCCAGACCGTGGAGCGCAACAGCGCCCTGGTGCAGACCTTGGCCGCTGGCCTGGGACTGACTGACGCTGATCTGGATGCGCTTTTTGTCGCCGCTGCAACCCTCTGAAAGGACATCCCCATGACCTCCCTCGCCCGCGACATCAACGGCCAAAACATCCAGGAGCTGCGCCCAGGCACTGCCCAGACGCTCACCACATCGGGCACCAGCCAGCAGACGGCGGCACTTACTGCCGGCACCCGCGTGGTGCGGGTCACGGCCACCACAGATACCTGGTGCCTGCTGGGCACCAACCCCACCGTCACATCAGCCAACGGCACCCTGTTGCCCGCTGGTGCGGTGGAGTATTGGCGGGTCAACGACACCGACAAGATTGCCGTGCTCCAAGTCTCCGGGGCCGGGTCGTTCAACTGCGTTGAGGCCGGCTGACATGTTGGCATCGGTCGGGTACGCCAGCGGAGCCAATTTCCGCAAGCGCTACAAGCTGCTGCAGGATTTTGCTGCGGGGCAGTTCGATCCGCGCATCACCTTCACCCGCGCATCGTCGGCCACCCATTCCAATGCTGCTGGCGCTGTGGTCACCGTGGCCAGCAACGCCCCCCGCCTTGACTACGACCCCGCTACCCTGCTGCCGCGAGGGTTTCTGGTGGAGGAAGCCCGGACGAATTTGCTGACTTATTCTGAGCAGTTTGATAATGCGGCGTGGACAAAATCAAATGCGACCGTTACAGTCAATGCAGTTACCGCACTGGATGGGCTGACAACTGCTGACAAGTTGGTGGAGGCGGCGACCACAAGCACGCATTATCTGCAGCAAATCTTTTCGGCGACAAACGCCACAGCGTATACGGGCTCTTTTTTCGCTAAAGCCGGAGAAAGAACCAAGATCGCAGTCTGGTTCTCTGGGGCGTTTTCCTTTGTGTCTGGGTATTTTGATTTATCTACTGGCACAAAAATATCAGGCACAGGAGAGATTGTCTCGGTCGGTGGCGGGTGGTTTCGTATTTCTTATTCAAACACTGCTACATCGACCGCAAGTTCTGCTTTCATTATTACTGTGTGCGATGCAACAGGAAATGCCACCTACACCGGCAACGGCACCAGCGGCATTTACATCTGGGGCGCCCAGTTAGAAGCAGGCTCCTTACCCACATCCTATATTTCAACCACCTCCGCCCAAGTCACCCGTGCTGCGGATGTTGCGACCATGACGGGGACTAATTTCTCGGATTGGTATAACCAGACAGCGTTTTCGATGGTGGTTCGCTTCACCGGCAATGCGTCTGGAACCCGTAGCTACTTTGCCATTTCAGATGGAACCATCAATGAGCGGATTGAATTGCAATCCGTTGGTGGAACACTGACATTGACAGTTGTTGATGGCGGTGTGACGCAAGCCGCATTGGCACTTGGCAGCGTGGTGACTGGCACAACATACGCCGTAGCGATTGCTTGGGCGGCAAACGATTTTGCCGCTTCCGTGAATGGCGGGGCTGTAGTGACGGATGGCGCTGGGACATTGCCCACAGTCAACCAGATGAGCATCGGCATGGGATATGCATCTGGAAATGTGCAGTGCGCCTACTCCAGAATTTTTACCGGGTATCCGACCCGGCTTTCCAACGCCCAACTCCAGGCCCTCACGGCTTAATCGGAGCACCGCATGAACACCTACCACATCCGCTGCATCGAAGCCGATTACCCCGTGCTGCTGGCCTTGGGCGAAACCCTGGGGGCCATATCGGTTAACCCCGAAACCCAGGCGGTTGCCGCCACCCACGCTGGCTGCTGGGACTACATCGGGCACATCGCCCGCCCAACTGGCGAGACCGTGGCGACCGAGATGGGGCCGCAGCCCGTCATGGCCCCGCTGCTTGACCTTGCCGGCCACCCCTACATCCACATCAACCTGCGCACGCCCCTGGCCTTGGGCGAGGTGGCCCAGCAAATGGCCGCTGCCAACCCCGACATCGCCGCAGGGCTGGCCGACCTGGGCCGGTTCTTCCTGCTGGACGAAGCCGGTAACGCCCGGGCGCCCACCAACCCGCATCGCGTCTTTTTTGCCTGACCCCTGCCATGGCCATCGTCAAAGTTGACAACCTTGGGCAGTTGGGCGTGGTGGCCGATCAGGCGCCTGCCGAGCTGCCCCTGAACGCTTGGACGGCGGCCAGCAACATCCGATTTCGTGATGGGTATGCCGAGCGCTTCCGGGGGCAGCAGGCCATTCTGACGACGCCCACCATCACCCCGTACTGGGTGCAGCACTACAGCACCACAGCGGCTCGGTTTTTGGTCTATGCCGGCCTGACCAAGGTGTACACCGACAACGGGACCACCGTCACCGAAATCACCGGCACAGCCAAGACCGGGGCCATCGATGACCGCTGGACGGGGGGCGCCCTGAACGGGGTGCTGATCACCAACAACGGGGTGGACAAGCCCGAGTACAGCAACGGCACCAGCGCCCTGGCCACCCTCACCGGGTGGGGTGCGACTTGGAAGGCGGCCAGCGTTCGCCCTTTCAAAAACTACCTGGTGGCCCTGGATGTGACCAAAGGGGCCACCCGCTACCCCCACATGGTCAAGTGGAGCCATGCGGCAGAGCCGGGCACCATCCCCACCAGTTGGGACGAGACCGACCCGTCCAAAGACGCGGGCGAGGTGGATCTGGCAGAAACACCGGGCCTGATGGTGGACTGCTTGCCGCTGGGGGATGCCAACATCATCTATAAAGAGGATGGGGCGTGGGCACAGACTTACATCGGCCCGCCCTTCATTTGGCGATTCCAGCGCCTGCCCGGCAGTTATGGCCTGCTGGCCCGGGGCTGCGTGGTGCAGACCCCCAAAGGCCATGTGGCCCTGACTCCCGGGGATGTGGTGCTGCACACCGGGGGCGAGCCGCAATCCATCCTCACCGCCCGCATGCGGCGCTGGCTGTTCGCCAACATGGACAGCATCTACTACAAGCGCTCATTTGTAACCCTGAACCCAGGGCGAAACGAGGTGTGGGTGTGCTTCCCCTACCTGGGCGACAGCACATGCACCCGGGCGCTGATCTGGAATTGGGTGGATAACACCTTCGGGGTGCGCACCCTCACCGCCACCACCTACGGGGCGACCGGCCTGGTCAACTACAGCACCAGCACCGGGTGGAGCAGTGACCCCGAGACCTGGGCTCAAGACGGGTCGCTGTGGAACCAGGACGAGTTCAGCCCCAACGAACAGCGTCTGGTGCTGTGCCAAACCACCCCGGCGCTGTCGCAGGTTGACGCGGGCGTCACATTCAACGGCAGCAGCGTCACCGCCAGCCTGGAGCGCACCGGCCTGCACTTTGACGCCCCGGATCGGGTCAAGACCATCCGCAGCATCTTCCCGCGCATTGAAGCCACCCTGGGCACCACCATCCAAATTGAGGTGGGCTCGGCCATGCGAGCGGAGGAAGCGCCCACCTACGGAAGCCCCGTCACCTTCACCGTGGGCACATCCCGCCAGGTGGATGCGTTTGCCTCGGGGCGCTTCCTGGCGGTGCGGTTTTCCTCCACCAGCGACCAGCCTTGGCGCATGAAGGCCTACGAAGTGGACCTGATCGTGAACGGGCGGTATTGACCATGAGCCAGTACAACCCCAGCAACGTGCCCGATGCCGCCGCCGCCCTGCCGGCCTACCTGCGGCTGGAGCTGGAGCAGATTGCCCGCGCCAAGCGCGAGCCCGACCAATACCTGTACCTGGACACCAGCTATGCCGCGCCCAAAAAGCTGCGCGATGGCATGGTGGTCCTTGCCGATGGCACCACCTGGAATCCCGGGTCTGGTGCTGGTTTTTATGGA
Source organism: Pseudomonadota bacterium (assembly GCA_041168905.1). Classification (GTDB taxonomy): domain Bacteria; phylum Pseudomonadota; class Gammaproteobacteria; order Burkholderiales; family Burkholderiaceae_C; genus JBEEJZ01. The sequence goes on from JBEEJZ010000154.1 coordinate 8,240, forward strand.
TACCGGGCAGGCGCCTGGCGTTTTTTGGGGTGACCCACCATGTCATTTGATCCTTTCTCAGCAGTTGGCGCCGTCTTGGGTCTATTCGGCGGCGACGACAACG
>JBEEJZ010000155.1:0-4696 GCA_041168905.1 Pseudomonadota bacterium
TTCGCCACGGCCGATGTCGACAAGATCGAAGAAGGCGTGTCCCGTCTGGCCCGAGCACTCTGAGGCAGCGCCATGGCCGAGAAAACCATCGAAACAGCGCACTACAAGCTGTTTCCCTCGCCGCGCAACCAGCACAAGGTGTTGTTTGAGCACGAGGTATTCGTGCCTTACCCCTACGCCCTCATTGACCTGCCCAGTTTTTATCTCAAGGGCAAGTACAGCCTGTTTGCGGCGTGCCGCCTAGCGGACGGCAAGATGGGGCAGCTGGTTACGTTTGAGATCAGTGCCGACGTGCAGAAGTTTCAGGCTCAGTTCGTGCCAGACTGAGGGCTGCCCTGCGTGCTGGCCGCCAGGGCTGCAGCGGCGCGTAATTTGTCTTTTTTGCTGGGGCGCTTGACCTTGATGCCGCCGTTGCCGGACGTATCGACCAGCAGGGGAACGACAGCCTCCTCTGTGGGCTCGAAGCCTGGAAGCTCTTCCAGTTCCAGCGTCAGGCTGTGGCGTTTGGCGATCAGCTTCCAGTGCGCTAGCGACTGTGCCGTGACCAGGCTGACTGCCACGCCGCTCTCGCCCGCCCGGCCGGTGCGGCCAATGCGGTGGGTGTAATCCACGGCAGATCTCGGCAGGTCGTAATTGACGACCACGGGCAACTTGGCAATATCGATGCCGCGCGCTGCCAGGTCGGTGGTCACCACCACCTCCCAGCGCTCATCCTTGAATTCGGCCAACACCTCCTTGCGGGCGCCCTGGCTCAGGTCCCCATGAAAGGCGGTGGCAAAAATGCCCGCCTTGTAGAGCTTGTCGGCCAGCCGCTCGCTGTCGTACTTGGTAGCGACGAACACCAGCACCCGCTTCCAACCTTGGTCTTGGATGAGGTGGCGCAGCACGGTGGTGCGTTTTTTGTCATCTACCCGTATGGCGCGTTGCTGGATGTCGGGCTCCGTGGTATTGGTCGCGTCGATGGTGATGCGCACCGGGTCTTTCAGGAGTTGGTTGGCCAGGGCATGCACGGCAGCGGGAAAGGTTGCCGAAAAAAACAGGTTTTGGCGTTGCTCTGGCAGCAGTGCCAGCACATCTGCCAACTCCTCGGCAAAACCCATGTCCAGCAGACGGTCTGCTTCGTCAAGCACCAGCAAATTGACGTGACCTAGCCTCAAGGCGTTGTGGCGCACCAGGTCTAGCAGGCGCCCGGGCGTGGCGACCACGATGTCGGCACCGCCGCGCAGCGCCATCATTTGCGGGTTGATGGACACACCGCCAAACGCTGCGGCGATCTTCAAGGCCTGGGGCAGGCTACGCACCACCGAGGCCAGCACCTCGTTGACCTGCACTGCCAGTTCACGCGTGGGCACGAGTACCAGGGCCCGCACCAGGCGTGGCACCCGGTGCGGGCCCAACTGCATCTTTTGCACCAGGGGTAGGGCGTAGGCCAGCGTTTTGCCCGATCCCGTCTGGGCCAGACCCAACAGATCAGACCCCGACAGTGCAGCCGGTATGCCCGCCTGTTGGATAGGCGTGGGCGTTGCCAGAGACAGCGCCGTAGTAGCTTTTGTCAGGGTGGGGTTGAGACCGAGAGCGGAGAAGGGCATGGGCAGCGGCCTTGTAAACAGCGCAAAAAAAGTTCAAGCAAAGTGCAAACCAAGTGGAAGTCAAGTGCACTCAAGAAAGCGGGCCATCTTATGCGCTGGCTTGAAATTCGGGGCCGCATCGCCATGTATTTTTCATGACCGACGCTCGACACATTGTTTGCCCCCACTGCCACACCACCAACCGCGTTCGCACCGAACACATGGGGAGTGATCCCACTTGTGGTCAGTGCAAACAGGCCTTGTTTACCGCCCACCCGGTGGCGCTGGACCAAGCCGGCTTTGACAAGCACATCAGCCGCAACCAGATTCCGGTGCTGGTGGATTTTTGGGCGCCCTGGTGCGGCCCCTGTCGCATGATGGCGCCGGCCTATGAAAAAGCCGCAGCGAAGTTAGAACCTCATGTTCGCCTGGCCAAGGTCGATACCGAGGCTGTACCTGCGCTAGGGGCCCGCTACAACATCCGCAGCATTCCCACGCTGGCCTTGTTTGTGAATGGTCACGAGGTGGCTCGCCAGCCTGGTGCCATGGGCGAGGCTGACATCATTCGCTGGGTGCAGACCCAGCTGGCGCGGGCTTGAGGCTACCTTCAGTTCAGTACTTCGAGCAGGCGGTCCAGACCGCCTTCGTTGATGGCCACCATGGCCTGCTCACGCACGGCGGGTTTGGCGTGGTAGGCCACAGACAAGCCCGCCACGCCCATCATGGGCAAATCGTTGGCCCCGTCGCCCATGGCGATGGCCTGTGAGGGAGCAATACCCAGCAGGGTGCAGGTTTCCAGCAGCATCTTGCGTTTTTCTGCGCCGTCGCATATGTCGCCCCAGGGCTGATCCACCATCAGGCCCGTCAGTGCGCCGTCCTTGACTTCCAGCACATTCGAGCGGGTGTAGTCGATGCCGAGCAGGTCGCGCACATGGTCGGTGAAATAAGTGAAGCCACCGCTCACCAGCAAAACCTTCAGACCCGCGGCCTTGCAGCTTGCCACCAACTTGGCGGCGCCCGGGTTGAGCTGCAAGCGCTCGTTCAGCACTTGCTGCATGTAGGCCACCGTCACGCCCTTGAGCAGATCGACTCGTCGGCGCAGGCTGTCCTTGTAGTCGGCAATCTCGCCGCGCATGGCGGCTTCGGTAATGGCCGCAACCTCGGCCTTGCGACCGGCAGCATCGGCAATCTCGTCCACGCATTCGATGTTGATCAGCGTGGAATCCATGTCAAAAGCGATGAGCTTGTAGTCGCTCAGGCGCAGGGAGGCTGGCAGGTTTTGGACCACGAGGCCGGGGGAGAGTTCTTGGGCGGGCATATCGGTTTTCAAGGGGGAGGTCGTTATGGATAGGGTCGAAATTGGTGTGTTGGCGGTCAGGGCGCTGCGGCTGTCAGCCCGCCACCACCTGAGCCAAGGGTTGCCCCAACCCCCGCAGTACATCACGCACCATCTGGGCGCGGTCTTTGGGGTCGGGCAAGGGGCGTTCGATGCGCAGTTTCTCGTTGCCAGCCAGCTTGATGTGCTTGTTTTTCTGGATCATCTCGATGATGCGCATGGGCTCGACGGGCGGGTTCTTTTTGAAGGTGATGGTGATCACGCCCGGCGCCGCATCCACCTTGACCACACCGTAGGGGCGGGCCAGCACGCGCAGGCGGTGCACGTCGATCAGGGTCTGCGCCTGGGCCGGGAGCTTGCCAAAGCGGTCCACAATTTCTTCGAGCAGGGTGTCGATCTTATCGGTGGTTTTGGCCGTGGCGAGCTTTTTGTAAAAGCTCAGGCGCAAGTGCACGTCGCCGCAATAGTCGTCCGGTAACAGGGCTGGGGCGTGCAGGTTGATGTCGGTGGTGACGTTGAGCGGGCTCAGCAGATCCGGCTCGATGCCGGCCTTCAGGCAGCGCACCGCCTCGCTCAGCATCTCGTTGTAAAGCTGGAAGCCCACTTCAAGCATATTGCCGCTCTGGTTTTCTCCCAGCACCTCGCCTGCACCGCGAATTTCGAGGTCGTGCATGGCCAGGTAAAAGCCGCTGCCCAGCTCTTCCATTTGCTGAATGGCATCCAGGCGCTGCTGGGCCTGTTTGGTCAGGCCTTCCAGGTCGGGCACCATCAGGTAGGCGTAGGCCTGGTGGTGGCTACGGCCCACCCGTCCACGCAACTGGTGCAGCTGGGCCAAGCCAAACTTGTCGGCCCGGCTCATGACGATGGTGTTGGCGCTGGGCACGTCGATGCCGGTTTCGATGATGGTCGAGCACAGCAGCAGGTTGTAGCGCTGGGCGATGAAGTCACGCATTACCGCTTCCAGCTGGCGCTCGGGCATCTGGCCGTGGGCTACTGCGATGCGGGCTTCGGGCAGCAGTTCTTCCAGCTTGGCACGGCGGTTTTCGATGGTTTCCACCTCGTTGTGCAGAAAGTACACCTGGCCGCCACGCTTGAGTTCACGCAGCACGGCTTCGCGGATCACGCCGTTGCCTTCGGTGCGCACAAAGGTCTTGATGGCCAGACGGCGCTGTGGCGCGGTGGCGATCACGCTCAGGTCGCGCAGGCCTTCGAGTGCCATGCCCAAGGTGCGCGGAATGGGAGTGGCGGTGAGGGTGAGCACATCCACTTCGGCACGTAGCGCCTTCATGGCTTCTTTGTGACGCACGCCAAAGCGGTGCTCTTCGTCGATGATGAGCAGGCCCAGGTTTTGAAAATGGGTGTCCTGGCTTAGAAGTTTGTGGGTGCCCACCACAATGTCCACGGTGCCGTCGGCCACGCCTTTGAGTGCGGCGTTGATCTCTTTGGTCGACCTGAAACGGCTCATCTCGGCAATCTTCACCGGCCACTTGCTGAAGCGGTCCACCAGGGTCTGGTAGTGCTGTTCGGCCAGCAGGGTGGTGGGTGCCAGAAATGCCACTTGCTTGCCGCCCGTCACGGCGATGAAGGCAGCACGCAGGGCCACCTCGGTTTTGCCAAAACCCACGTCGCCGCAAACCAGGCGGTCCATGGGGCGGGGGCTGATCATGTCCTGAATCACCGCGTGGATGGCGGCTTTCTGGTCAGCCGTTTCTTCAAATCCGAAGTCGTTGGCAAAGGTTTCGTAGTCGCCTGGCGAGTAGCGGAAGGGGTGCCCCTCGCGAGCCGCGCGTCG
>JBEEJZ010000156.1:0-45435 GCA_041168905.1 Pseudomonadota bacterium
CGGCTTGGCCGGCATCACCCTGCCCAAGCACAGTACAGGAGATTTTTGATGAACATCCTTCGACAAACGGCCATGCTCGCGCCTGCCGTGTTGGCAGGCATCCTTTGCGCACCGGGCGCAACAGCCTGGGCCAGCCCAACGCAGTCCGCACACCTCTTGCAAGACCCGACAACCCCTGAAATCTGGCTGGCTGCCAGTGATGACACCTTAGGCCAGATGCGAGGCGGTTTCGACCTGGGCGCTGGGCTGATGGTCAGCTTCGGCATCAGTCGCGCGGTCTACATCAACGACCAATTGGTGACCAGCACCTCGTTTCAATTGGGCGACTTGCGCAACATGACTGCGGCCCAAGCGCTGGCCTGGGGTCAGCAGATGGCGGCAAACCGTGCCCTGGTCGTGCAAAACGGACCTGGCAACACGATGGCCCCTGATGCCCTGAGCAACACGGCCTGGTCCACCACCCTGCAGAACACCCTGAACAACCAGAGCCTGCGCAACGAGACCGTGATTCAGGCCAGCACCAACGCACTGGGCTTGCTGAAAAGCCTGAATCTGCAGGCCAGCATCAACGAAGCTATCGCCAGCGCATTGGGCAGGCGCTGAATCTTCGGCATCGGCCTGCATCGAGCAGGCGGGTCGCGGGACAATCGAGCTGTCGCCCTTGGGTCAGGGGCGTAGCTTCATTTGCCCTTGCTGCCATGTTCATCGCTTCCAAACTGCTTTCTTTTGCCACCCAACCGCTGTTCTGGGCCATTGCCCTGCTCGCCCTCGGCCTGTGGTTGATGAAACGCTGGCCGCATTGGGGGCAGCGCGCCTGTTCAAGCGCTCTGGTGGTCATGGTGCTGGTGGGCTGGCTGGCGCCGCCCGAGGCCTTGCTGCGCCACTTGGAGGAACAACACCCAGGCCCTGCGGTTCAGGCTGACTTGTCCAGCTACGCGGGCATCGTGGTGCTGGGCGGAGCGATGGAGCCCTCGCGCTTTTGGGAGCGGCCCGGCCAAATCTCTCTGAATGCGGGGGCCGAGCGCATGACCGCCCCCGTGGCCCTGCTGCGCCAGCACCCGCAGTGGCGCGTGCTTTTCACCGGGGGTGAGGGCGAGTTGAACTTCAAGACCTTTACCGAGGCCGAACGAGCCGAGGTCTACTTTCACGCCATGGGCGTCAGTGAAGACCGCCTGTTGCTGGAGGACGCTTCGCGCACCACTTTCGACAACGCCGTCCTGAGTGCCCGCATGCCTGGCGTCGACATCACAAAGCCCTGGCTCTTGCTCACCTCGGCCTGGCACATGCCACGCGCCATGGCGGTGTTTCGCAAGGCTGGCTGGAACGTTACGCCCTACCCGGTGGACTACCGTAGCAGCCCCAACACGGCGTGGCTGGAATATTCGCTGCGCCAGGGTGCCGATAAATGGCAAGTCGCCCTGCACGAAATCGTGGGCCTGTGGGCCTACCGGCTGGCGGGTCGGGTTTAGCGCTGAGATTTAGCGATCAGACTCAGCCTCGGCCCCCACTTCAGGCACGCGCTGCGCCAGCACCTTATCAATGCGCCTGCCGTCCAGGTCCACCACCTCAAATACCCAGTCCGCGCAAGCGATGCGCTCGCCCGTCACCGGCAGATGGCCAGACACCGCCATCAGCAAACCGGCCAGCGTGTTGTAACGCCCTCGCTCCTGGTCGGGCAGCTCGTCGATGTCCAGGCGGGTCTTGAGTTCGTCCACCGGCATCAGGCCATCGAGCAACCACGAGCCGTCTTCACGTGGCGTGGCCCAGGCGTCGATTTGCGCATCGGGTTGCAGCTCGCCGGTGATGGCCTCCAGCAAGTCCCCCGGCGTCAGCAAACCTTGCACCACGCCGTATTCGTCCACCACAAACACCATGCGGCCCGCGCGGGCCCGAAACTGCTCCAGCAGCTCCATGCCAGTCAGGGTTTCAGGCACAAACACGGCCGCCTGGGCTTGCGGCTCGATGGGCCCTTCATGCCCCACACCCAGTTCCAGCAAACGACCGACGCTGATGATGCCCAACACATCATCGAGCGAGCCCCGGCACACCGGGTACCAGGAATGGGTTTCACGCTCGCCGCCCTGAGCAATGGTGGCCAGGCACTGCGCCACCGTGTCGCCCGCTTCCAGCCAGGCCACGTCACTGCGCGGCACCATCAGCGAGGTCAGGGGCCGGTCGTCCAGCCGAAACACGTTTTGCACCATCTGGTGCTCGTGCTCTTCGATCACGCCCGCATCCAGACCTTCTTCGAGGCTGGCGGTAATTTCTTCTTCGGTCACGGCGCGCGCAGCGGCGTTATCCACCCGCAGCACCTTGAGCACCGCCTGGGTGCTGAGCGACAGCAGTCGCACAAAAGGCTTGGCCCCGGTGGCCACCCAGGTCATGGGCCGCGCCACCCAGCGTGCCACGGCCTCCGGGAACAGCTGACCAATTCGCTTGGGCACCAGCTCGCCAAAAACGATGGTCACATAGGTAATCACGGTGACCACCAGCGCCGTGGCCGTGATATCGGCAGCACCCTGCGCCATGCCCCAGTCCTGCAGCCAATCGGACAGTCCCGCGCTGAAGGCCGCCTCGCCCAAAATGCCGTTGAGCATGCCAATCGAGGTAATGCCCACCTGCACCGACGACAAAAACTGGGTGGGATGGTTCAACAGCTCCAGCGAGGCTGCAGCGCCCTTGTCACCCGCCTCGGCCATGGCGCTCAAACGCGCCTTGCGGCTGGAGGCCAGCGCCATCTCCGACATGGCAAACACGCCATTGAGCAGTGTGAGCAGGGCAATCAACAAAAAATCCATGGCTAGCATCGACAATGAATAGCATGGCAATGTACTTGATTGGCGATGTGCAAGGGTGCGACGACGCACTGGGCCGCCTGCTGCACACACTCGATTTTTCGCCCAGCCGGGACACCCTTTACTTGCTGGGTGACCTCGTCAACCGGGGGCCAGCATCTGCCGCTGCATTGCGACGGCTCATCGGCTACGGTGATGCTGCCCGCTGCCTGCTGGGCAACCACGACCTGCACCTGCTGGCGGTGGCCTGTGGCGCGCAAACCCAAAAACCGCTCGACACCCTGGACGACGTACTGCAAGCGCCAGATCGCATTGAGCTGCTGCACTGGCTACGCCACCAGCACCTGGCCCTGTTCACTCACGTAGGCAGCCACCCGCTGCTGATGGTGCATGCCGGCGTTCTGCCATCGTGGACTGCTGAGCAAACCCTGGCCCTGGCTGCGGAAGTACAAGACGTTTTGCGGCACGCCAGCGCAGCCGATCTGCGCCACTTTTTGCGGCAAATGTATGGCAACCAGCCCAATCACTGGGCAGACGACCTGACGGGCATGGACCGCCTGCGCGTCATCGTCAACGCCCTCACGCGCCTGCGCTTTTGCAACGCTCAGGGCCACATGGAATTTGCCACCAAAGAAGGCGCTGGAGCAGCGCCCGCAGGCTACATGCCCTGGTTTGAAGTGCCTGGCCGACAAACTGCCCCCATCAAGGTGGCATTTGGCCACTGGTCCACCCTGGGCTGGCTGGGCCGCCACGATGTGCTGGCGCTGGACACAGGCTGTGTGTGGGGTGGATGTTTAAGCGCGCTGGAAATCAGCGCCAGCACCAATGGGGGCTGGCAGCAAAGTCTGGTACAGGTGCGGTGCGAGGCAGCGCAAGTACCATAGGCCCAAGCAAGCACCCAAAACAAAACCCCCGCTGAGTTGCCTCAGCGGGGGTTTAACTTTTAACTCTCAGCTGGCTGATGCCAGCGTCAAATTAGAAACCGTAGTTCAGGCCAACGCGGCTGGTGTTGCCAGCGGAGGTGTTACCAATGCTGAAGTTCACGTTGGTGGACTTGCTCAGAGCATAGACAGCAGCAACAGCCGTGCCGTGTGCCTTGCCGTTCACAGCACCAACAGCGGTGGAGCTGGTGTCTTGACCGTAGTGCAGACCCAGGGTCAAAGCGCCCATAGGAGCGGTCACAGCCAATTCGGTCTGGTCGTTGGAGTCAGCACCGGCGCTCAGCTTGGCGAAGCCGAAGTCGTAAGAACCGATCACACGGGTACGGGTGTCAACAGGACGGTAGCTCACGGATACGCTATAAGCACCCTTGGCGTAAGCCGCAGAGTAGGTGGTCTTGGAACCGTTGCCCAGCAGGTTGCCGGTGTCAAAACCAGCCACACCACCTTGCGTGCCAGCAACCGCCAGGGTCAAGCCGTCAACCAAGGTGGGCAGGGTGTAAGAGTACTTGGAGCCAGCGGTGTCACCACCCAAAGCGCCGTTCACGTCGGTGGGCAGGCTTTCACCAGCGCTCAGGAACGTGGTGCCCAGAGCCAGTTGCGAGTAAGCAACGGTACCGAAAGCGCCGGCCAGAGACATGCTCATGTTTTCAGAGATGGCGCTGTTAGTGGTAGCACGTGCGTTGGTCACGACGTCGAAAGAACCAGCAACTTTCAAGCCGCCACCCAGGTCTTCGCTGGAAGAAATGGCGAAAGAAGAGCCGTCACGGCCCAGGGTCGTTGCACCAGCAGCGTGGTTAACAACAACAGCAACACCGCCAGTGATCTTGGCTTCAGCAAAAGCAGCGCCGGAAACAGCCAAAACGGCCACAGCAACGAGGGTCTTTTTCATGTGAGAAATCTCCAAAGGTTAAAACGAGGGCACCGAAGGTTTGTGCTCCCCGGGCCAACCTCCTAGTTCAGGAAGTTGGACGAATTGAACCAGACGAATTGATGATTGGCAAAGAATTCGTGCCCAACAGGGTCAATATTTCTTTTTTCGTTGCGCTTTTGCAACAGACTCTGGGTTTGACAACTCAACGATGGCCTGATGCTTTAACGGAATGTTGCTAGATGCGGCTAGGATCTCTTTGGAATGTCGGCAACCGACATGACCGCCGTAGTCTCCCTTGACGCCAGATAGGCGGCCCCGACCAACAAACGGGGCCTGGGTCGACCGGGATAAACCCCCAGTTCGATGCCATCCAGCACACCCTGCTTAAGGTAGAGGGAAGTCACTGAAAAATGTGCAACCTCTGCTTTGTCTTGCAACTCCAGAATCAGCAAAGCGCTCGGGTTCCAATGCAGGTTGATCTTCAACTTACCTTCTTTCTCCGTCGTCCAGATTCGCCCTTGCTGCCCCAACTTGTCCCACACCAACTGTGCCACCGTTTTTTTCTGTTTATGAACCCACAAACCGTGGCGCTTCATGATGTGCACGCTGCCGTAGGCTGGGGTTCCCACTTTTAACCAAATCGGAATGGGATGAGGCACTCTGCTGTGTATGCCTGCGGGGAATGTCGCAAAGTCAGGAGATCCGTCAGCAAGCCAAAGATCATGAGCCAAGGTTCCTGTTGAAGTAAATTGAGGCATGTTTGACTCAGAGTTGCTGGCCAGTTTAAACTCGCAACTCCGAAGACGATATGTCTGCCGATTTTGGCCTGAAGGCACGACATTGCAGCGGTGGATGGGGCCTTACAAAACCATCCGAACGGGGATCATGGGTTTCCATGTACAGGATCCGAAAGGTACTGCGGGCGCCGTTCAAAAAAAGAGACCTCTAGAAGGTCTCTTTTTTTTACACTTATCAGTCAGAAGGGCCATGAACGCAACAGGCGGCCAGATTGCTGATGACCCCAATGCCCAATATGAAACTGCTTCCAGCATGAGCACCACCGACTCCGTGATCACCACCCTGGACGCCGCCCTGCGCACGCTGTTTGCCACGCCGCGCGCCGCTCTGCCCTGCCCGGCACCTGCTGCGCCAGACGGCGAACTGTCGGCTGCCGAAAAAGCCCATGCAGGTGCCCTGATGCGGGTCAACCATGTGGGGGAGGTCTGCGCACAGGCGCTGTACACCGCGCAAGCACTAGCCACGCCCAATGCGGCCCTGCGCCAGCATTTTTTGCACGCTAGCGCAGAAGAAACCGATCACCTGGCATGGACGCAAACGCGCCTGAACGAGTTGGGCGACCGCAAATCGCTGCTGAACCCACTGTGGTACGCCGGCGCCTTTGGCCTGGGCCTGCTGGTCGGACGCATGGGCGACAAGTGGAGCCTGGGATTTGTGGTGGAGACAGAAAAACAGGTGGAAGCCCACCTGGACAGCCACCTGAGCCGCCTGCCCGAGGGCGACCACAGTTCGCGCGCCATCGTGGCGCAAATGAAAGCCGACGAAGCCCGCCACGCCCGTGAAGCCCGCCAGGCCGGCGCCCGCGAGCTGCCCGCCCCAGTCAAAGGCCTGATGCGCGCCGCCGCCAAGGTGATGACAACGGTGGCGCACCGGGTTTGAAACGAAGTTGCCATGACCGCGCGAGAACTTGAAGCCGCTTTACTGAGCAGGTGCACCCTTGCTGCACGGCAGGCCGCGCCGACTGCCCGGGATCAGCGAGAGGCCAATGTGTTCCACTTGGCCGCGACGGTTGTTCGTTCGCAGTTTCCGGGTGAATCCGCGCGTCTGATGGACGCAAGTGAGCAGTATTTCTCCACCCACCCCCATGAGCGACTGAAGTCCAGTGACATCGTGCGGCACGGCTGGATAACGAGCCTGCCGCGCCTGCGGGGCATGCTGAGCCGTCAACTGCTCAGACACTGACCATGCATACAAGTCCCGTGTTCCATACCGGCACTGCCCTGGGGGGCTTGGGGCTAACGACCGCTGACGCAATCGAGCAGCGCGCCACCGAAGCCTTGGGTGGCTACGTTCGCGGTTTAGAGATGTTGCGGCTGAACCTCCGGGATGCCCTAGCCATAGCCCGCCAAGTTGAATCTAAAAAAGCAGCCGCTCAACGAGTTTGAATTTCACCGAGAAAAGGCAGGCGCACCTCGGTCTGACTAAGCGTCAAGCCTCCACCAGCTCAAAACTGGTGGTAATGGCTGCTGTTTTGCCCAGCATGATGCTGGCAGAACAGTATTTGTCGTGGCTCATGGCGATGGCGCGCTCCACGGCCTGTGCCGGTATGCCTTTGCCGGTCACGGTGAAGTGCATGTTGATGGTGGTGAACACTTTAGGGTCGACTTCAGCCCGCTCGGCGCTGAGCTTGACGCTGCAGCCGCGCACTTCGTGCCGGCCGCGCTTGAGGATGAGCACCACGTCGTAGGCCGTGCAGCCGCCAGCACCGGCCAGCAGGGTTTCCATGGGGCGCGGGGCCAGGTTCTGGCCGCCGTTTTCAGGCTTGACCGCATCCGGGGCGCCGTCCATCACCAAAGTGTGGCCACTGCCGGTTTCGGCCAAAAAACCCATGCCCGAGCGCGCGCCCGTGGCCCCTGTCCAGCTGACTGTGCATTCCATCGCCGTAGATTCCTTGAATTGATTTGTTTGAGGTCGCTGGATTTTGCCAGTGCCACACCCGTCCGTACCACACGCATTACCCCGCACTCAAAACCACGCCGTTTATCATCTGCCGCCACTTTGAGACACCATGAACACCGAAGCACTGACCCCCGCCGATTACCTCAAGCTCATCCTGAACGCCCGCGTGTACGACGTGGCCCGGGAGTCACCACTGGAGACCGCCTCCAATTTGAGCGCCCGGCTGGGCAACCAAGTGCTGTTCAAGCGTGAAGATTTGCAGCCGGTGCGCAGTTTCAAGCTGCGCGGGGCGTACAACAAGATGGCGCATCTCACGCCGGAACAGCTGAAAAAAGGCGTGATTTGCGCCTCGGCCGGTAACCACGCTCAGGGCGTGGCGATGAGCGCACGTCGTCTGGGCGCCCGCGCCGTGATCGTGATGCCCACCACCACGCCTCAACTCAAGGTCGATGCGGTGCGTGCGCTGGGTGGCGAAGTCGTGTTGTCGGGCGACAGTTACTCGGATGCTTACCAACGCGCCGCCGAACTCGAAAAAACCGAGGGCATGACCTTTGTGCATCCCTTTGACGACCCCTATGTGATTGCCGGCCAGGGCACGGTGGCCATGGAAATCCTGCGCCAGCACCAGGGCCCGCTGCACGCCGTGTTTGTGGCCATCGGCGGTGGCGGTCTGATTTCGGGGGTGGCCAACTACATCAAGGCGGTGCGCCCAGAGGTCAAGGTCATCGGCGTGCAGATGAACGACTCCGACGCCATGATGCAGTCTGTGGCGCACGGCGCGCGCGTCACCTTGCCCGATGTAGGCCTGTTCTCCGACGGTACCGCCGTCAAGCTGGTGGGCGAAGAAACCTTCCGCGTGAGCCGCAGCCTGGTGGACGAGTACATCACCGTCGACACCGATGCCGTGTGCGCCGCCATCAAGGACGTGTTTGTGGACACCCGCAGCATTGTGGAGCCCGCTGGTGCGCTCGCGGTGGCCGCCATCAAGCAATACGTGGCCCGGAACCAGACCCAGGGCGAAACCTACGCCGCCATCCTGTGCGGCGCCAACATGAACTTCGACCGCCTGCGCTTTGTGGCTGAACGGGCCGAAGTGGGCGAGGAGCGCGAGGCCCTGTTTGCGGTGACGATTCCCGAGGAACGCGGCAGCTTTCGGCGTTTTTGCGAGCTCATCGGCCAATTGCCCCCAGGCGGCAGCCCGCGCAACGTGACGGAGTTCAGCTACCGCATCTCCGATGACGCCCAGGCCCATGTGTTTGTGGGTCTCACCACCCTGGGCCGGGGGGAATCAGCGCAGATTGCGACCACCTTCACCCAGCACGGCTTTGACGCACTGGACCTGACGCACGACGAGCTGGCGCGCGAACACATCCGCCACATGGTGGGCGGCCATTCGTTGCTGGCCCGCGACGAGCGACTGCTGAGTTTTACCTTTCCCGAGCGGCCGGGCGCGCTGATGAAGTTCTTGAGCCTGATGCGACCGGGCTGGAACATCAGCCTGTTTCACTACCGCAACCAGGGCGCCGACTACGGCCGCATCCTGGTCGGCTTACAGGTGCCGCCGGCAGACCACGCCGAATTTGCGCAGTTCCTGGACACCCTGGGCTACCCCTACGTGGACGAAACCAGCAACCCGGTGTACCGGCTGTTTTTGCAGAAGCGCTGAAAAATACAGGCGCTGAAGACAGTGCCTCAAGGCTGGGTGTCTGGCGCTGGCTCAGGCTCTTGGGCCAGCAGGTTGGGCCGCAGCGGTGGCAACTCCAGCGTCAAAACCGGTGGCGAGCTCAAGTCGCTGGCCAGCACGGCACGACGACCTTGCACCGACTGCACAACAAGCCCGCTCTCCAGCTCAGCACCCACGCGGTAGGGCTTGGCGGGTTTGCCATCCACGGCAATCAGGGCCGCACCCGCGCTGGACCGCCCGGCCAACACACCCAGCAAGACGAATCGGCTCGCCAAGGCCGGCGCCAAAGGAGCAGCAGACGGGCGACTGCCCGCCCCTAACGCCTGGGCCAGGGCTTGTGGGTCAGCGTCAGCCACGGTTGCAGCTGCCTCGTTCTGTGCCACAGGAAGGGCAAAACTTCGGCCCGTGATCTTCAGGGCCCAGTAAGCGCAGCTAGCCGCCGCCAGCGCCGCCAGCACAAAAGTCACCGGTTTGACCAGCCAGACTCTGTCAAGATTCGTTTGCATGGGCAGATTATGATCGTCCGCATGACTAAAAAGCCTGCCCGAACCTTGTTGCCCAGTGCCCTCTTTAGCCCAATGCGGAGCGCTCGTCGCGGGCTGGCACGGGGCTTCACATTGATCGAACTGATGGTGGTGTTGGTCATCATCGGCGTGCTGGCGGCGCTTATCGTGCCCAATGTGCTGGACCGGGCTGACGACGCCCGCAGCACGGCCGCCAAGACCGATGTCAACAACCTGATGCAGGCTCTCAAGCTGTACCGGCTGGACAACCAGCGCTACCCGACGGCGGCACAAGGTCTGCAGGCGCTGATGACCAAGCCCACCACCGCCCCCCTCCCGGGCAACTGGAAGCCTTATCTGGACAAGCTGCCCAACGATCCCTGGGGCCGTCCGTATCAATACATGAATCCGGGAGTGAAGGGCGAGATAGATGTGCTCTCCTTTGGCGCAGATGGTCAGGCTGGTGGTGAGGGCAAGGATGCGGATGTGGGTTCGTGGGACTAGTGTGAAAGGATTTACTTTGCTGGAGCTGCTGATCGTGGTGGCGATCATGGCGGTGGCGACGGCGGGGGTGAGTTTTGCGCTGCGGGACTCGTCACAAACTCAGCTGGAACGCGAGGCTCAGCGCCTGGCGGCTTTGCTGGAATCGGGCCGAGCGCAGTCTCGGGTGTCGGGCTATCCGGTGATGTGGCGCGCCGTTGGCGCGGGGTTTGTGTTTGAAGGCCTGACTGGCAAATCCGCCCTCTCGACCACCTGGCTGGGCAGCGGCGTGCAGGCGAAAGGTGCCGTGCTGCTGGGCCCGGAGCCCATCTTGCAGCCGCAGCAGATTCGCTTGACCTCGACCGAGCAGCCCCAGCGCAGCCTGACCGTGTACACCGATGGTGTCCGACCCTTTGCCGTGCGCTCCGGCGACAGTACGTTCGCAGGGCAGCCATGAAGCACCCGGGCGTGCGAGGCTTCACGCTGGTAGAGGTGCTGGTGGCCTTGGCGATTGTGGCCGTGGCGCTGGCTGCAGGCACGCGCGCCACAGGCGCCCTGACGCGCAACGCCGAACGCCAATCTGACCTGCTGCTGGCCCAGCTTTGCGCCGAAAACGCACTCATCAGCCTGCGACTTTCCAGGCAAATGCCGGCGGCAGGTGAAAGCACCGCTCCATGCGAACAAGCCGGTAAATCCTTCACAGTGCGCCTGTCGGCCCGCCCCACACCCAATGCCAATTTTTTGCGCGTTGAGGCCCAGGTGCTGGAGAGCGACCAGCAAATTCACGCGCTTGCAACGGTTGTGGGCAGATATTGATGCGCCATAAAGGCTTCACACTGATTGAGTTGCTGGTGGCCATTGGGGTGATGGCGGTCATGGCGGGGTTGGGGTGGCGGGGCATCGACGGCATGTTGCGCGTGCAAGAACGGCTGGAGCAGCGCAGCAATGCCGTGTTGTCGCTGCAGACCGGGCTGGCCCAGTGGACCACGGATCTGGACGCCATGCAGCAACTCCCCGGCCACCCCGGGCTCGACTGGGACGGGCGCGGCCTGCGGCTCACCCGGCGCGCGGCGCAAACCACAGGTGCTGACGGCAGCTTGCAGGTCGTGGCCTGGGCGCGCCGCAATGACATCAACAGCGGCAACACGGGCATCTGGCTACGCTGGCAGTCGGCACCCGTGCGCACCCGGGGCGAGCTGGCCAACGCCTGGGACCGCGCCGCCCTGTGGGCCCAAAACCCCAGCGAGGACGACAAGAAGCGCGAAGTCAGCGTGATGAGCCTGGCGCAATGGCAAATCTTTTTTTACCGGGGCGGCGCCTGGAGCAACCCCTTGTCCAGCGACGGCAGCGTGCCCACCAGCACCCCAGGCGCCCCTGCGCAAACCCCGCCCCTGCCCGACGGCGTGCGGCTGGTGCTGACCCTGCCGCCGGGCGAGGCGATCACCGGCACATTGACTCGCGACTGGGTGCAAGCCAGCGTGAGCGCAAGCAAATCGTGACGCGCCCCCTCCACCCCCGCCCTCAACTCGGGGCGGCCCTGCTGTCCGCCATGCTGACCGTGACCCTGGTGGCCAGCCTGAGCGCCGCAGCCCTCTGGAGCCAGTGGCGCAGCATCGAGATAGAGCGATCGGTGCGCCTGCAGTCGGCATCGCAGTGGGTGCTGACTGGGGCGCTCGACTGGGCACGACTCATCTTGCGCGAGGATGCTCGTAACGGCGGTGCCGACCACCTGGCCGAGCCCTGGGCCGTGCCGCTGCAAGATGCCCGTTTGTCGAGCTTTTTGGCGACAGACGCCAACACCACCGACGAAGACGGACTGCAGCAGGCCTTTTTGTCTGGCGCCATCACCGACCTGCAAGGCCGGATCAACATCAACAACCTGGTGATGGGTGCAAATTCCAATCCCCCCCCACAGGGAGACAAGCCAACAACCGGGGCGGCAGGTGCCGTAGCTGCCGGGGCCAGGGTGTCCGAGGCCGAACTAAAAAACCTCGCCCGGCTGTTTGAGCTGCTGGGTCTGCCACCCACAGAGTTGGCCAGCCTGGCCGAAAACCTGCGTTTGGCCTACGACGCCAGCACTGAGCCCGGCGCGCGTCTACAAGCACCTCTGCCGCCACTGCGGCTAGGCCAACTGCTGGGTTTGGGCCTGTCGCCTCGCAGCCTGGCGCTGCTGCGCCCACACATCACGCTGCTTCCCATCGTCACACCGGTCAACCTGAACACCGCTGGCGCCACCGTGCTGGCCGCCTGCATCAAGGACCTGGGCCTGGCGCGGGCACAGCAACTGGTCAAGGTGCGCCAGCAGACCCACTTCAAAACCCTGGCCGATGTCACGCGCCACATTGGCGACGCAGGCCCGCTGGACGATCGCCAGCACAGCGTCAGCTCCCGCCATTTCGAGGTGATGGGGCAACTGCGGCTGGACGACACCGTGGTGCAACAGACCTCGGTGGTGCAGCGCGACGGCCTGAATGTGAAGGTGCTTTGGCGGGATGCGGGACCGGCAAAATGAGGCTCAAGATGTGCTCAGGTCAGGGTCATGGGTCAACCCTAAAATGATTCGTTAACCCTTATGGCTACCCAGATCATTTACCTGCCCTCCGGCCTGCCCAGCGCGGGTGCCCTGCTGTCGTATGTGCGGCTTGAGGCGGGTGCCACAACGCAGCAGCAGCAAACCGCCATCGGCCTCTTGGCCAGTGTTCAGGCAGACGAGCGGGTGGCGCTGGTCCCCGCCAACTGCCTGTCGTGGCACCGGGTAACGCTGCCCAAAGGCACGCTGGACCGCTCACTGTTCGCCGATGGCCAGGGCCAGCGCGTGCGTGCCGTGCTGGCGGGCCTGCTGGAAGACGAACTGCTGGACGAGCCCGAAGCCCTGCACCTGGCCCTGCAGCCTCAGGCCCGGGCCAACGAGCCGGTTTGGGTGGCAGCCTGCAACCGTGACTGGCTGCAAGCCTGGCTCAACACCCTGGAACAGGCGGGCCTGCAAATCACCCGCATCGTGCCGGAATCGGCGCCACCGTTGGCTGAAGCCGACAGCCCGGCGCCCCGCGTGCTGTGGGCCAGAAGCGGCGAGCATCAGCCTGAGATGATCCTGTCCCACGCCGAGGGCGTGTGGGTACTGCCCCTGGCTGCCGACAGCCTGGTGCTGTTGCGCCCGCTACTGAACAAGCAGCCACAGGTGGTGTTGAGGGCCGAACCTGCTGTTGCCGCTGCGGCCGAGGCGCTGCTTCAAGCCCCGTTTCAGTTGCAGACGCAGGCCGAGGCCTGGGCGCAGGCTGCCGGCGGCGACTGGGACCTGGCTCAGTTCGATTTGCTGCGCACACGCGGTGCCCGCACGCGGCAAAGCGTGCGCGGCTGGCTGGGCCACCTGGGCACAGCACCGGCCTGGCGCCCCGCGCGTTGGGCAGCCATCGCTTTGGTGTTAGCCCATGTGGCCGGTTTGCAAGCCTGGGCATGGAAAGAGCAAGCCGCCCTGAATGACCGCCGCTCGGCGATACGCAGCACGCTCACCAGTACATTCCCCGACGTCAAGGTGGTGGTCGATGCACCTGCGCAAATGGCGCGCGCCGTGGCAGATTTGCAACGGAACAGTGGCCAGGCCAGCAGTGCCGACCTGGAAAGCATGCTGGCTCACTTCAAAAACGCTGCGCCCAACCTGCCCGTGCCCACCGCCATCAACTACCAAAACAAGTCTTTGCGCCTGACAGGCCTGCCACCGGAAAGCGCGGCCGATCCGGCCTTGCTTCAAGGCCTACAAGCCCGGGGCTACAGCGTGCGCGCCGATGCGGATGCCATCGTGGTTCAAGCAACATCACAGCCATGAGCCGCACACACCTCACCGGTTTTTTAGCGCCTCTGCAACAGCGCTGGCGCCAGCTGGGCGCACGTGAGCGGCGGTTGATCGGGGCTGCGGTGCTGGTCATCTTGGCCACGGTGGTCTGGACCAGCGGCCTGGGGCCGTCACTCAAGCTGCTCAAAACACATGACGTGCAGCGTGGCCTGCTCGACAAGCAGCTGTCCGAGATGCTCGCCCTGCAGGCACAGGCCCAAGCGATGCAGGCCCAGCCCCTGATCAACGCCGCCGAATCCGCCCGATTGTTGAACCAGTTCACCCAACAGCAGCTGGGCAAGACCAGCTCGGTGATCGTCAACGGCGACCGGGCCACAGTCAATCTGCAGGCCGCCCCGGCGCAAGCGCTGGCCCAGTGGCTGACGCAAGCCCGCCTGCAGGCGCGCAGTGTGCCGCTGGAGGCCCGCCTCAACAGCACCACGACCCCGGCTGGCACCACCTGGAGCGGCCAACTCACCATGAGCCTGGCGGGCAGCTGATGCGAAGTGCAGCCCGCCACCCCAGCTTGTCTGCGCCCTGGCGGTGGTTGGCGGCAGGCAGCCTGATGGGCCTGTTGATCGCCCTTGTGGTGTGGGCGCCTGCTCGCTGGCTGGCCAGTGCCGTGCTTCAGGCCAGCAGCCAACGTCTTAGCCTCCAAGATGCACGTGGCACGGTGTGGAAGGGTTCGGCGCGCTGGGTCTTGACCGGTGGCCAGGGCAGTCAGGACCAGCAGGCCCTACCCGGGCGCGTCAGCTGGCAGCTGCGCCCGGCGTGGTCGGGCCTGCACCTGGCGCTGACGGCCGACTGCTGCACGGCTCAGCCCATCGGCATCACCGCAACACTCAGCCCCGGCGGCACGGTCGAAGTTGCCGTGCAAGATGGTCTGTCCAGCTGGCCCGCCAGCCTGCTGACGGGTCTAGGCACGCCCTGGAACACCATTGCTCCCGAAGGACAGCTGCAATTCAGCACTCGCGCCGCCACGCTGACCTGGGCGGCGGGCCGGCTCGCCATGGCGGGGCAGGCACAGATCGATGCACTGGGCGTGTCGTCGCGGCTGTCTACCCTGCGCCCCATGGGGAGTTACCGCATTACCCTGCAGGGCGGCGCCAGCCCGGCTCTGAATGTGTCCACCCTCGAAGGCAGCCTGCAATTGAGTGGGCAAGGTCAGTGGGTTGGCGCTCGCCTGCGCTTTACGGGCGAGGCAGTCGCCACCCCCGATCGGCAGGAGGCGCTGGCCAATCTGCTCAACATTCTGGGGCGCCGCATGGGCGAGCGCTCCATCATCAAACTGGGTTAACCGTGAATCGTCGCCGTATGAATGCAAGCCACCTCATGACTCCCCCCTCCGGCTGGCCCCAGCATGGCGACGTGCGCGCCATCACGCTGGCAGTCATTTGCACTCTGGCGGCGCCGGCGGTGATGGCCCAAAAGGCACCGTCGCCAGCCAGCCCCAGCGCCAATGCGCCTGCGCCGGCCACCGGTCCGAAACGGGGCGAGCCCATCACGCTGAACTTCGTGAACGCCGACATCGAGGCCGTGGCCCGCACCATGGCCACCCTTACCGGGCACAACGTGGTGGTAGACCCGCGGGTCAAGGGCACGCTGACCCTGACCACCGAGCGCCCCATCGCCCCGGCTGCTGCCTACGCGCAGTTTTTGTCGGCCCTGCGCCTGCAGGGTTACACCGTGGTCAACGCCGCCGGGCTGGACAAAATCGTGCCCGAAGCCGACGCCAAGCTGCAGGGCGGCCCAGTGTCGGACGGACTTCCCGTGGCGGGCAACCAGATTGCCACGCAGATCTTCAAGCTGAACTTTGAGAACGCGAACAACCTGCTGCCCATCCTGCGGCCCTTGATCAGCCCCAACAACACCATCAACGTCAACCCGGGCAACAACTCGCTGGTCATCACCGACTACGCGGACAACCTGCGCCGGCTGGCCCAGATCGTGGCCGCGATGGACGTGGCCAATGCCACCGATGTGGAGGTCATCAGCCTCAAGCACGCCATCGCGGTCGACCTGGCCCCCCTGGTGCTGCGATTGCTCGAATCCACGCCCGCTGGCGCTGCACCAGGCGGAGGTGCTGATGCTTCCTTCAAAACCACGCTGGTAGCCGAGCCCCGCAGCAACACCCTGGTATTGCGGGCTGCCAACCCGGCGCGCGTGGCCTTGGCCAGGTCGCTGATCGACAAGCTGGACCAGCCTACGTCAGCCAGCGCCAGCGGCAATATCCATGTGGTCTACCTCAAGAATGCCGACGCCACCAAGCTGGCCACCACATTACGTGCGGCGCTGGCCGGCGAAGTGCGCACACCCACGGCAGGCTCAGCGCCCGCCACCACCACGGGAGCAGCAAGCGGTGGCGCGGCAGCGGGCGGAGCAGCCGCCCTGGGCGCTTCAGCCCAACCCTCCACAGGCGGACAAATCCAGGCCGACCCGTCCACCAACGCCCTCATCATCACCGCGCCCGAGCCACAGTACCGCCAGCTGCGCGCGGTGATCGATCAGCTCGACGCCCGCCGGGCACAGGTGTTTGTGGAAAGCCTGATTGCCGAGGTCAACGCCGACAAGGCTGCGGAGTTTGGCATTCAATGGCAGGGTGCGCTGGGGCAAAGCGGCGCCAGCAACATCGGCCTCTTGGGCACGAATTTCAGCGTAGGAGGCGCCAACATCGTCAAGCTGGCTACCGGCGCAGCCTCGGGCACAGTGGCACCATCGACTGGCCTGAACGTGGGCGTGGCTCACAACACCAATGGTGTGTATGTGCTGGGCTTTCTGGCGCGCTACCTGCAGGCCAACGGCGACGGCAACATTCTGTCCACGCCGAATTTGCTGACGCTGGACAACGAAGAGGCCAAGATCGTGATTGGCCAGAACGTGCCTTTTGTCACTGGCCAGTACACCAATGCGGGCACCACGGGCGGCGCGGTCAACCCGTTTCAGACCATCGAGCGCAAGGACGTGGGCTTGACGCTCAAGGTCAAACCGCAAATCAGCGAAAACGGCACGGTCAAGCTCAGCATCTTCCAGGAAGTGTCTAGCGTACAGGCCTCAACCGTGGGTGCCGCCAATGGCCCCACCACCAACAAGCGTTCCATCGAATCCAACGTGCTGGTGGGCGACGGCTCCATCGTGGTGCTGGGCGGCCTGCTGCAAGACGAGTACTCGGGCAACCAGGAAAAAGTGCCCGGCCTGAGCGATGTGCCGCTGTTTGGCAACCTGTTCAAGAGCGAAGCCCGCAGCCGCAAAAAGACCAACCTCATGGTGTTCCTGCGCCCGGTGGTGGTGCGTGACGCCCAGGCCAGCGACGCCCTGTCGCAAGGCCGCTACGAGCAAATGCGCATGCGCCAGCAAGACGCCCAGCCGGTGGCCAGCGAGAATCTGCCCATCAACGAGGCCCCCGTCTTGCCGCCAGCGCCCGCCATTCGCGCCCCCAGCTCAGCCCCAGCCCCCAAGCCATGAGCACAGGCCCCCGCTTTCCCCTGCCCTACGCCTTTGCGCGTGGCAAGCAGTTGCTGCTGGAAGACGGCGGCGATGGCCTGACGCTCTGGCTCAGCAGCCTGGACGGGGCGTCGGGCGTGGGCGAGGTCATGCGCAAGTTCGGGGTACAGCAACTCAAGAGCGAATCACCAGAGCTGCTGGCCCAGCGCATCAGTGCTGCTTACGCGCAAAGCGAATCCAGCGCCGCCAGCGTGGTCAGCGAGGTGGAAAGCGACATCGACCTCTCGCGCATGATGCAGGCCCTGCCCGCCATCGAAGATTTGCTGGAAACCTCGGACGACGCGCCCATCATCCGCATGCTCAATGCGCTGCTGACCCAGGCCGCGCGCGATGGCGCCAGCGACATCCACATCGAACCCTATGAACGGCATTCGAGTGTGCGTTTTCGGGTGGACGGCTCCTTGCGCGAGGTGGTCAGCCCGAACCGAGCCCTGCACGCCGCCCTGATTTCGCGCCTGAAGATCATGGCCGAGCTGGACATTGCAGAAAAGCGCCTGCCGCAAGATGGCCGTATTTCGCTGCGCATCGGCACACGGGCAGTGGATGTGCGCGTGAGCACCCTGCCCAGCGCGCATGGTGAACGTGCCGTGTTGCGCCTGCTGGACAAGAGCGGCGGCAAGCTCAGCCTCGAATCGGTTGGCATGCAGGGCGACGTGCTGGCGCAGTTCGAGCACCTGGTGGCTCAGCCGCACGGCATCATTCTGGTGACCGGTCCCACCGGCTCGGGCAAAACCACCACGCTGTATGCGGCGCTGGAGCGACTGGACACCCGTGGCCAGAACATCATGACGGTGGAAGACCCCATCGAGTACGAGCTGGCCGGCGTGGGCCAGACCCAGGTCAATGCCAAGATCGACCTCACCTTTGCCAAGGCCCTGCGCGCCATCCTGCGCCAGGACCCCGACGTGGTGATGATTGGCGAGATTCGCGACTTTGAAACAGCCCAGATTGCCATTCAGGCCTCGCTCACCGGCCACCTGGTGCTGGCCACCCTGCACACCAACGACGCCGCCAGCGCCGTGACACGGCTCACCGATATGGGCATAGAGCCCTTTTTGCTCAGCTCCAGCCTGCTGGGCGTGCTGGCGCAAAGGCTGGTGCGCAAGCTGTGCGTGCAGTGCAAGCAGGCCGGCACATCAGGCACTGAGGGCGACTACAAGCCACTGGGCTGTGCTGCCTGCAGCCAAACCGGCTACCAGGGGCGCACCGGCGTGTTCGAGCTGCTGGTTACCAATGATGCGATTCGCGCTCAAATCCATGCCCAGGCGGCAGAAGCCGACATCCGCGCCGCCGCCCTGGCGAACGGCATGCGTTTGATGCGCACCGATGGCGAGCGGCTGGTGCAGCCGGGCATCACCTCGCGCGAAGAGTTGCTACGGGTCACGCGGGACTGAGTTGCAGTTAGGGCAAGTGCTAATAGACGGCCTTTATCAGCGCTTCTTACACTTTAGAAACAGCTGGTATTGACCACAATAAGCACAACGAGGAGCTACCCATGTCACTGCAATACCAACTCAAAGAAGGTCACTACCACCTGTACGACCTGAGCACGCCTCAGAGCTCTGTCACCGGGGAACACCGCCTTCGCCTTAGAACCGACACGGTGGCGATTGCATTTGATGCCAGTACCGGCCAGCTGCATGAACACGGCAGCCCCACCCGCATCCAGAACTGGGCTACAGGCGCTCGCCGCCGGCTGAGGGCCGCCGGCGCGCTGGACAGCGCCAACGACATCGTGGTGGTGTCTGGCCCACTGCCGGTCGACGAAATCAACAAATGCCTGCAAATCAACGGCTATTGCAGCCGCCTTTACTCCCGCCTGTCCACCCTGCCCCACGGCAAACAGGGGCAGCGTAAGCATTAACACTCCCACCCCGCGGAACCACACGCTGGCACCCCATCCGCGTTAGATCTACTTAGGCCGGAGCTTGCTTGGGGCCGGAAGCCTCTCAGAAAAAAGGGTCCGTTAGGACCCTTTTTCAATTCATTTTCGACAGCAACTTGGGGTTTTCAACCAGGTTTCGCACACCGTGTGCATGGTCTTCGTTGAATACGTTGCCTTTGCACCATTCACCCACAGAAGCAGCGCTCACTTTCATGACCTTGGGCCGAACACTCCAGGTCACTTGCAACGGCGAACCTTTTTCGTTGTAAGTCGGCCCCGTTGTGGAGCCCGCATACTGAATAGGTTTGCCCGTGGTAGTGGGGATACGCAAGGCCTGCTGATAGCCGTTACGCTCGCCAATCGACACCAGTTCATTAAAGTTGGCTGCCTTCGGATCGTTCACCATCACAAAAACCTGCGCCTCTACGCGCAACTGAGGGTTCACATCCGACTCACTGAGGCAGGCCTTGAGTGTTTCGCCAGGTACCACTTGCGCAGTGCTGTGCACATAGTGCACCTCGATGGTTTCGCCTGCCTGCAGACCACCATGCTCACTCTTGCAAACTTCATCTTCCAACGATTTAGATTCATTGGCGCTCAAATGGCCCGCGTACTGGTAGCCCGTGTGATTGCCATGCCCATCGCCTGCACCCGCAAATTTAGTGAACTCACCGCCCTTGTGTTCGGCATTCAGGTGCATGTGAATGTTGCAAAGGTTCATTTCCTGATAGCGGGGCGCCGGCATGAAAGCACGCTTGTTCATCCCGTTCTTGCTTGTCAAGTCACGGGGTGATTGGGGACCGAATCCTTTACCGTCCGTGTTTTTGTCCAGTTTTTCGTTTTGCGCCTTGATCAGCGACATATCACCGTGTTGGTGGCCGGCCATATCACCATGCTTATGTTCTTCAGATGCATGTGCCATGGAAACGCACAACAGGGCTGCCGCTAGGGCTACAGACAAACGCTTCATAGTGATCCTGATAGTCGTGTTGATAAACATATTTTTACAAGTGTAAACCTCACCCGCTGCGCATGGCCGTAGTGGCCCATCTCAGATCTCCAAGAACACCAGCACTTCCGCACCCTCTTGCAGCAGCTCTTTCTTGCGCACTTCTGCTTTGACAGGTAGCAGGTAAGAGCCCGATTTTTTGTCGGGAAAGAGCGATGTTTTCCATGTGGTGTCGCCGACACAAGCCTTCACCCGCACGGAACGAAAACCAACTTTGGCAGCATGGGGCCTGATTCGATCCGCCACCTCAGTCGGCAAGGTCAAGAAGTACCAGGACACTGGACCGCCGTATTTCCACAATATTGCGCTGGTGACGAAGGTGTTGGATTCCATGTCGGCTCCTTGTTCAGATTGACCCGTTGCCGGGTAACTGCAGCGGTAGAAACTAGATCATCTCCTCCAGCTCGGCCCCAAGATCGCCCGCAATCAGCTTGAACTGTTCAAGCGCGGCTTGCAGATCTTCCACAATTTCCTGCGCAATCACGCCCGGTGCGGGTAGGTTGTCCCCATCGGCAAGTGAATCGTCTTTAAGCCAAAAAATGTCCAGGCTGGTTTTGTCCCGCGCCATCAGCTCGGCATAACTGTAGGCGCGCCAACGGCCTTCAGGACTCTCGGGCGACCATGTAGCTTGGCGTTGGTGGCGATTGCCCACCTTGTACAGGTCCACAAACTCGTCCAGGTCTGCGCGTGTGAGAGGGCTGGTTTTGAGGGTGAAGTGCTTGTTGGTGCGCAGGTCGTAAATCCACAGCTGCTTGGTCCACGGCGCTTCACTCGCGCCCTTTTTCTCAAAGAACAACACATTGGCCTTCACGCCCTGGGCATAGAACAGACCAGTTGGCAAGCGCAACAGGGTATGCACGTCGCACTCATGCAGCAGCTTCTTGCGGATGATTTCGCCTGCACCGCCTTCAAACAACACGTTGTCGGGCAACACCACCGCCGCACGGCCATGGGTGGTCAGCAGGGTCTTGATGTGCTGCACAAAATTAAGCTGCTTATTACTTGTGGTAGCCCAGAAGTCGTCGCGCTCGATGGTGTCTTTCTCGGTGCTGCTGCGGCCATCTTCGCCCACGATGACGGTGCTACTCTTCTTGCCAAAGGGCGGGTTGGCCAGTACAACCTCAAAGCGCTCGCCGGGGTCGGCGGCTAGTGCGTCGCCCACCACCACAGGCACCCATTTTTCGGAGCCAATGCCGTGCAGCATCATGTTCATGGCGCAGACGCGGGCCGTGGCCTGCACCAGCTCGTAGCCAGTGAACGCTTTCTCTTTCAGGTGCTTGAGCTGCTCGCGTGTGAGGCTCTTGTTCTGCGTGGTGATGTAGTTGTGCGCGGTGAACAAAAAGCCGCCTGTGCCGCAGGCCGGGTCGGTAATGCGCTCACCGGGTTGCGGGGCCATGCAGTCCACCATGGCCTGAATCAGCGCACGCGGCGTGAAGTACTGGCCCGCGCCACTCTTAGTGTCTTGCGCGTTTTTCTCCAGCAGGCCCTCATAGGCATCGCCCTTCACGTCCGCGCCCAGTACGGTCCAGGTTTCGGCTCCGATCAAATCGACAATTACGCGGCGCAGCTTGGCCGGGTCTTGAAACTTGTTTTGCGCCTTGGCAAAGATCAGGCCCAGCGTGCCTTTTTCTTGCCCAAGTTTTTCTAGCGCGCGGCGGTAGTGGTCAAACAGCTCATCACCGTCTTTGACCAACAACGAAGACCAGGCGTAGGCGGCGGGCACGATGCTGGGCTGGTTGTAGGGCGGCGCACTGCGCTCGTCGGCCATCTTGAGGAACAGCAGGTAGGTGAGCTGCTCCACATAGTCGCCATAGCTCATGCCGTCGTCGCGCAGCACGTTGCAGTAGTTCCAGAGCTTCTGGACGAGGGAGTTGGTGGTGGTGTTCATCGGTCTTGCAATGTAGTGAATTGTTGTAGTCGGGCACGCACAAGCGGCTCCCGATTGGGTTGGCTCAAAAGCCCACCCAAGGCGTTGTCGAAATCAGGGTTTTCAAGCAACTTGACAATGCATGCAGCCACATGGTCACGCAGGTCAACAGGGGATGCTGCCAGTTCTTCGACCAGCGCAGCGCGCCCTTCTATGACGGTAAGTATGTCCTCCAGATCGTGGCTGGCATAGACATCATTTTTTCCCCTGTCATTGAAGGCTTCGAACTTTGTGCCCAAAAAATAGGGCGCGGACAAATGCCGCAAGGTCAGACCCGGCTCAAGCGTTGTTTGCACGGCGGCCTCAAATGCAGTGCGGTACCACCGGTTGGCAAAGCCCAACACTTTTTCATCCAAGGGCACCAAGTCCAGTTGCATGCTTTGCCAGAACCATCGAAACGGTGGCGTGTTGTCAGCCATGGTTTGCTTGAAGCCGCGTTGCATCAGTTCGTCTGCGAGGGCGTGGTAGCGCGCCAACGAGGCAACTTCCACGATGGCATCCACATCTTCAGTGGCCCGCACATTCATGGGGGCGGCGTCACTTAACAACAAACCCGTGGCGCAACCGCCCACAAAGACGACACGGTCACACAGCGGCCCCATGGCCCGCGCCATGCTGATCAATAACGCAAGGTTTGGGTTAGCCACGTATAGGTCCCTTCACGGGCCTGGGGGCAGAAGGGTTGATGAGTGCTTGCAAACGCTCCAACGCCATACCCCGCTCGCGGGCGCGGCCCACGCGCAGTGCATCGAACAGTGCCAGCATCTCATACAGCTTTGCGTCTTGCATTGCAGCAAAAGGTACGCTGGGGTGCAGCGGTTCTACGCCCACACCACGCACTGCGCCATTCGGGTGTGGCCACACAAAGTCTTCCGACCCTGGCGCAAACACCCCGGCAAACGCCGGGGCACTGTGGCTGGTGGGCACCCCTATCGTGGAAGGCGTTTTGTCTGCAGCGAAAGCGTATTTGGCGCCGTGCAGCGCGAACTCTGCCAACTGCCGCGAATGGGGGCGAACGGGGTTATCCGTCTTGACCGGTTGCGCTTGTATTGCTTCGCCACCCGACTTTGCGCCAGTCAAACGCTTTCTGCGTGCCACACGATAGATTGCGGCTGGCTCTTGCACCGCTAACGCTGCCAATGCAGGTTCCAACGCTTCGTAGTTCTGCACTAGCAACCCCGCCTGCAGCCCGCGCTTGATGCAGGCGTGCGCCTCCGACACGCTAATGCCCAGCTCCTGCGACAGCCGCGCATACGTCCAGCGCTGCTCACCCCAAGCCACGAGCTTGAGGGCTACCAGAAAGTCCTGTGGCTTGAGCTGCATTTACATTCAATATTCGTGAATCGCGAATATTGAATGTAAATGAATTGCCATGGAAAGGCAAGTTGCGAATGGAATTTGCCGCCAGCCCTCGTGGATATTGCGCAAGCTGCTACCAAACTTGAAGTCACAGTTTGTGACTTCAAGTCTTTAATCGGCTACTGAGCAGCCTCCGCCTCCTGAATCTCCTTCAGCGTGCGCCCATCCGCGCCCTTCCACTCCACCCGCCCATTGGCGCTGCGGCCAAGCACGACGGCTGCGGCGGTGCTGGGAGCACTGAAGGTGTAGTCCTGCGTGAACTGGTAGAGCGCGCCCAGCAGCGCCAGCACTCCGTTACTGATCAGCTCCTGGCGCAAGTCGAACATGCCGCGGACGTGCTGCGCCATGGACGGGGCTGAATCCATCACCGCCTGGGAACCCGCCCGCACCACAAAGCCCTGACTGGCTTCGTAACCTGTGGCCTGTACGCCCTTGCCTTTGCAGATGAGCAGCGGGCCGGCCTTGGCGGCGAGGGCCTTGGGCGCTTGCTCAAACGCATGCACACCCAGCACCGGCAGCATGTGCCCAGCATGTGGCCCAAGAAGACTTCCATGTCGGCCCGGTCGGCCTCGCTCAGGGACGGCTCGGCGGGCTGGTTGGCGTTGTCCAGCGGCATGCGCTTAGCGGCGCGGGCCAGGGCGATGAGGCGCGACTCCAGAAACTGCACATGCGCCTTGTTGAGCTGCCCGGCCGTGGTGGTGGTGAAGCCGATGGCGCGGGTCCAGAAATCCTTTTGCGCATAGTGGCTCTCCAGCCGGGGGCGGATGGGGTCGCCCTCACCCACGTAGAGCATGTCGCCCTCACCGTCCGGGCGCGGCCCCAGCAGCAGGTACACGCCAGTCTGCGCCAGCTCGGGCCGGGCCTTGACCTGCGGTAGCAGCGCACGCGGAAACACCAACGCCTTGCCGATCCAGTTGGACTTGTCGACGATGCGCAGGCCGTCGGGGTCGCCGTCGGCGACGAAGATGCGGAGGGAGAAAGGGGTTGCATTCATGGGGTTTGCGGATTTGCGGTCTCCACAGCACGGTACGCCTGATCCGGCCGGTTGGGCACATCCGGGAAGCGCAACTCCAGTTGCCCTTTCTTCACCATTCCGCCAAGAATGCGACCCTGCAAGTTTTCCGCATCGCGCCTCAACAAAGCGGCCAAATCCTTGGATGTGAGCCACCGACCATCGCACAGGCGCAGAACCAAGGCTTGCATTTCTACAGTTGGCAGCTTGCCTTTGAGCCGGGCTGGTTCCGCCAATGACAGGAGTTCCGGCGGCAAATGAGGGGAGCCCGTCGCCAAATGAGGGGAGTCCGGCGGCGATTGGGGGAAGCTTTGGGGGGAGTCCACCTCCAAATGAGGGGAGTTATCGCCCGATTGGGGGGAGTCCTCCGCCACGCGGTAGCTTGCCCAGCGCCGCTGGTTCTGTTGCGTCAACAGGCCATCGCGCACCAGGCTTTGCAGCACGCCAGTGATGTCTTTGGAGTGTTCACCGGTGATTTCCTGCATGCGGCTGTTGGTGACGCTGCCTTCTACTTGGGCCGTTACTACCGCCTGCACAGCCGTCTTGTCCAGCGTGGCAAACCGGTCGCCAAAGCGCACGCGCAACGCCTGATCCACTTCATCCGGTATCAAACTGACCATGGGCAGCACCAGCTTCACGCGGTCTGGCTGCAACGACTCTTCCAGCCGGGGCGAGCGCCAGTGCTGCGCTCGCCACCCGGCGCGAATCTTGTCCATGCCCGAGCCAGCCTTGTCGCCACCGCCCATGAGCTGGAACATCAGCTGCAAACTCTTGTTGCGGCATTCGCTCACGCCACCTTGCAACAACTGAACTCGAGACACCAGAAGCGAGCCGGGGTTGGACAACTCAATGCGGTCCGGGTAGCGCTCAATCACCACGCCGCCTTGCCCACGATGGTCCGCATGCACCAGCGCGTTGACCACCGCCTCGCGCAGCGCCTCGTGCACGGCAGAGTCATCCTTGCGGTACAGCTCGCGGTCCAGTTGGAAAGGCATTTTCAAATCGCCCGACAGGCGCTGCATCACCCGCAGATAGAACTGGAACAGGTTGCTTTCCCAGGTGCCATCGGGCACCACGCGGTCGGTCCAGCGCACTGCGGGGTCGTCGGAAAGGCGCTCGCGGTAGTCCACATGAAAGCCCGGCAATGCATCGCGCAAAGCCTCAAACCGGCCAAACATCAGCAAGCCCGCCACTGTGGCACCTTCCAAGCCCGTGGCACGGTCACGCCGCAAGGCGCTCAGCTTGGTAAGCAGCGGCCCATCGTCCAACAGCAGCCAGGGATGGTCTGGCGCGCGGGAGGCAAAGCGGTTGCGGTACTGCTTGACCGTCTCCGGGTCAAAGTCTGGCTGGCCAAAGTGCTCCAGTATTTGCGAGTCGGCAGGCGTGTCGGACTGGTCGGCCAGCATGCGGCGCACCTCGTCGTCCGAGCAGCGGTAGTCGCCCTCTTCCGCACGGCGGTAGGTGCCCGTCATGGGGTTGGGCCCCACGAACACCGGGCGCTGCAGCCGCGAGGCACGCGGCACATTCACCACCACAAACTGGCGGCCCTCGTCTTCCACCGTGCGCACATCGTCATCGCGCAGCAGATTGGCGCTGACCTTGTGCCGGTCATTCAACTGGCCCCACAGCACGGTGCGCAGCTGCGCGGCATCGGGCACGCCCTCCCACACCAGGCCGGTGGACTTTTCGGCCACGCCCAACACAATGGTGCCGCCCTGGGTGTTGGCCATGGCGGAATAGGACTCCCAAAAACTGCCCGGCATGCCGCCGCGCGCCGATTTGAATTCGGTGTCGATGCCCTCGGTGCTGGACTGCAGGGCGGAGAAGAGGTCGAGTTGGCGCATGAGCGACGACGTCTCAGTGCCCCCAAGGTATGTTCAATAGGAGACCCAGTATCACCACCCAAAACGCGAGATAGGCCCAGGCCGCGCTCCACAGTGCCATCAGTACCGCCAACTTACCTTTTATCCAGGACATCAGTGGTTTCCCGTCTAATTTGCAGTCCGCCCGGAATTCCTTGCTAAGCCGCTGTTGCGCACGAAAAAGCATGTCATCCACCGGCTCGTGGTTATGAGCGCAACCTGCTTTTATCTCTTCGTACTCTTGACGACGCGCCGTAGCGAGGGGTTCATCAAGCGCAATTGAAGAGGCCAAGTCCTGTTCAATTTTTCTTTGGAACTGATTAAGCAACTCTGCATTGCGATGCAATGCGTCTGCTTTCACTGCACCCGAAGCACCCCACTCGATAAGGCTGATCACCAGAACAAACAGGCCTATGCAAGCTGAAACCACCGTGATGTAACTGTCGAGTTCAGGCGTACTCTTTTGTACATAAACCTTTTGTACAACGGCAAGTGCAATACCAATTGCGGAGAACATGGCGATGCTGAAAGTCGCAAGCCAATCTCTTCGCTTTAGCCGGCGAGCTGCGTTGTATCTCGCACCCGACGTACGCCATGCTTGCGTCTGCAACCGTTGAAGGAAATCGTTCATTTGATTTAGCCTCGGAAAAATGGGGGTGCAGGTGACGCCTGACAAATCAGGTCATATCCTCTTCCCGAGCAGTCGCGCGAAACGCGCCCTCGAGAAGGTATCAACGCTTGAAGCGTAGACCCCCGCTTGCGCGAGGTATGGAGCACTTCCGCTCTTAAAGCCGTAGCCCAAAGAGGTACCGCTTGCGCGGTAGGCATCACCTGCACTTGAATGGTACACGCATCAACCATACAGCACGCCTTCATCGGAATGCATTGCGGAAAGGATATGCGCTATGTACTTTTCATAACGGTCGTTGATCTGTGCATCTGTCAACGTCTCACCGGGGCCAATACGACCGCGCTCCGCCAAGAACTTGACCCGCTCCGCTGGGGTAACGATCTTGTCGTAGTTGCGGACATATCCGCCCTCCGGATTGAACTTCATCTCGTAATACGCACGGCTTAACTTGCGAAGCTCCTTTGGCGCAACTCCCTTGAAATCAGGTAGGCGAGTAAACAATCCAGCTATCGTCTTGTCTAAATGATGAAGCAACGAAAGATCGGTAATCTGATTGAAATACGCTATCCAGCCATATCGCTTCTTCTCGCTGATTGCCCCAGTCAACCGCTCGTTCAGCTCCATCAAAAAAATCTCAGCGACACGCGCTTCCGTCAGATACTTAAACTTTTCAAGTCGCCGAGCTTTGTTGTGGGTGTAGTCACTGAATTTGGCTGCAATTGATTGCAAAAAACGTTCCACAGTGGCGTCGCGTACAGTAATTGTGGGCCATTTAAAGGTGTAGCCAAGATAACCAAATGGTGTTGAAAGCGGCGCCATTTGCGTCTTGCCAGATGCAACATCATGCAGCGCAAGACCACGATATTTCAGTCGAGAGTCCAGCGTCTTTAGTGCTTTTTGAACGGCGTCTTTAGCGCCAAACATCAACACATCATCCACATATCGGTAGTACGCGACACCCATTGTTCGCATGGGCTTATCGACATCCGCCATGTAAATGGACGCCAATATGTTCGAGATCGCAAGTCCCTGTGGCACACCTTTCTTTGATCGGAAATCATCATGCCGATGGCGACGGGTGTTTTTAGGCACAGTCGGCGTTACAAGGGAGTGCTCAACCAAGCGCAAAGCGG
Organism: Pseudomonadota bacterium; assembly: GCA_041168905.1. Taxonomy (GTDB): domain Bacteria; phylum Pseudomonadota; class Gammaproteobacteria; order Burkholderiales; family Burkholderiaceae_C; genus JBEEJZ01. The sequence continues at coordinate 28,120 of JBEEJZ010000156.1, forward strand.
GGAGACATTTAATGCGCTTGCGCAAAACAAGGCTGAGCCTGTCGCGTTGAATCGAGTCATAAAACGTCTTGATGTCGGTTCCACAAACCCAGATGTCGTCCCCCGCTTTTGATTGAAGATCAGCGGAAATTGAACGGACATAAGTGCTCGCGACATTCTTTGGAACCCTGTCGGGATACACCGCTGACAGAAACTTATTCAGTTGATGCAGTATCACGCGATCACGTATGGTGGGAACACCTATGACTCTTGGAAGCTTATCGCGCCCCTTGGTTTTTAGGGTCTCCATGAACGGCGCAAATCGATACTGCCCGCTCAGGCACTTCGCTGACGCAATCGATAACTCGTGAGCTGCTCTGTTCGCAAACTGGAACCCATTGAGTCTGTCTGTGCCCTTGCCAGTACTGCTTGCAAACTTTGATTCGAATGCTGCGTGCAACTCAAGAGGTGCAAAGAGCGCGGCAAACAGCGCTATGTCGTCAATTGCTTTTGTAGCGAAAAGCATTTCAGCGGCGCTTTTTGTCATATTTGGCGGCCCTCAATACCAAACGCCTTCGCCAGCGTCGACTGCCTCAGCGCCTGGGCGCGCTTGAGGTTGGCGTCAACCTCGGCTTCCACTTCGCGGATGATGGACAGGTGGCGGTCGACTTCGGCGACGATTCGGGCTTGTTCTGCCTGCGGCGGCAGCGGAACCGTAATCCAAACCATGCGCGTCAAGCCCAAGTCTTGATTGCCAACACCATGCGTGTATTCCTGCGCTTGGCGATAGCAGTGCTGTGAATTCAAAGCGTGTTGCACATAGAAACGATGCATCGGCTCTGCCAACTTAAGAACCGCCACGTGAACCCAGACATTGAACTCCCTTGGATCAGTATTGACTCGTGCAATGCCAGTCGTTCCGCCTTTGGTGTACAGCAAGTCACCGACCTCCGGCTTGCACCGTTTACTCAACTCCTGATGCAACTCGCGGGTGATGTACTTGGTTGTTGTGAAGTCAATTCCCTCTGGGCGCACGTTCCCGCCGGATATGAAAGGAATTCCTTCATCGGCGTACATTGGGCTGTAGTGAGGACCATCCTTCACCGACAACGACAAATGGCCGAGGGTGGCCCATGTCCAACCTTTCGGCAAATCAAAGGTGTGTTCAATCCGTGGTAACTCCGGTTCTTTGTACTTACCGCGTCCAGCCCACTTGGCCCGCCTCTCCTCAACAACCCGCTGCAAAAGCTTTTCGCCGGTTTCGTAGGTGCGGCCTTCGCGGCGGGCCAGGGTGGCTTCGGTTTCCACGAGGCGGCCTTCGACGGCGGCTTTCAGGATTGAGGCTTTGTAGCGTTTGAGGTTGGCTTTGACGCGCTGGAGGTTGGCGACGGCTTCGTCGAGGCGGGAGAACTTTTTTTCGAGTTCGGCGACGATTTCGCGCTGAGCCTCTAACGGGGGCGTGAAAATTTCAAGCGTCAGCAGCTTTTTAGTCGAGACGTTGGAAATGTTTGTGGTGGTTGACGCCGTTTCACGGATACGTGATTGCGTCTTTCCCCACGCAAGCTGGTGATACAGAAATTTTGGCTCTACGCGCTCATTGGGCCGAATGAGCGAAATAAACGCGCCGAGAGTTGCTTTGTGTGGGATACCCACTACCGGCGCAACTTTGCCAACTAGTTCATAGCTGTTTGCAGTGGAAATAAGTATGTCGCCGGAGCGAACAAGCTGCTCGTCGCGCTTGATGTGCTTGTCAGGAACAAACCACAGGTCATCCCATTCGACCGTGCGCTGAACATTGGTTGTTCGCAGGCAGGCAACGTGTCCGGGTAGGGGGTCGGCGCGTTTGTCTTCTTTTGGAAAAGCGATCCCACGGACGATGCTTGCGATTTCACCAAGTTGAGCCGTCGTCACGCCGCCAACTCCCGATTTAATTCCTCAATCACCTTGGGTAGTTCCGCGCCAAAGAGCTGGTGCACCTTGCCCAGGCCGCCTTGGGCGCTGCTCTGTGTTTGTCGTTTCATATTGTTCACGGCTTATTTGGCCCATTCGTGGCCCGTTCTGCCAGCCGCGCCGCCCCCTCTGGCGTGAGGCGGTATTTTTGCTGGCTGCTGGTGGGTTTGTCGGGCAGGGTCATTTCCAGCCAGCCCTGCTCCAGCAAAGGCTTGATGACTTGATCCCTGAACTTGGTCCGGTTGGTCCTTCCAGCCACGGTCATCAAATCCGTCAAAGCCGCGCCGGTTCTGGCTTTGGCGAGGATTTCAACTTGGTCCCGACTTGGTCCCGACTTGGTCCCTGGCTTGGCTCCTGCCGCAGCAACATCGTCTCCCTCCGCCGCTTTGGGCCGCCACAGGGTCTGGATAAATTGCCCGCCGTCTTGCCGAAACTCCGCCGCGGGCAAGCCCGCCTGGGCGCACAGGTGGATCATGTCCAGCGTGCCGGTGCCTGCCTTTTCGATGTAGCGGGCCAAAAACAGCGGCTCGGCAATGCGCGGGCTGCGGGGAATGGAGGCATGCGGGCGGCGCAGGTTGTCCACGGTGAGCTGCGGGGGCAACTCGCCAGGGTTCCAGATTTCCAGCCGGTCGGCAAACAGCATGACCTGCACCGAGGCATTGGACGTGTAATCGCGGTGCGCAACGGCGTTGACGATGGCCTCGGCCACGGCTTCGCGCGGCAGCTCATAGTCCACCGGGGCCTGCGCGCCCGCAGCGCGGGTGCCCACCGTGCGGGCGATTTTGGACAGCACAAAATCCAGCGCCTGGTCCACCAGCTCAAACACCGTACCCTTGTAGATGTGATACGAGGGAATGGGCTTACTAACCCCCGTTCCATGAAAGTGCATGCACTTGAGTTCCGAGCTGGGCAGATAGCGCTGCGGGGCTTGGCCAAACAGCAGCACCGCCGCGTGCGTGGGCTCCCCGGCATCGAGTAGATTCAGGTGCGTGAGCGCAGCCTGCATGGGGGTGGCAGGGTCGAGTGCAAAACCACGCTGGCTTTGGGCCCGCGCAAGGAACAGCGCCAACTTGTCTGCGGAAAGGTTGGCCAGCGACGCGCCATCGCAGACAGTGGCATCAAAAGGGCTGGTGCGCAATGCGCCGGTGCGTGCCAGGTGGTCGACCAGGCTGGCATTCACCGCGGCAATCAGCTCTGGCGTATCACCAAAGCGGCGGCGAATGAGCTGATCGCCGGCTTTACGCACCAGCTCGCGCATTTTGGAGTGGCGGGCACTGTCGTCCGCACCGCGCACATAGATGAGGCGCGGTTTGCCCAAGGCGGTAGCGTGGTCAAATTCATGCTCGGTGGGCGAGGTGCCCAGGGCATCTTCAAAACCATAGTCGTTGCCAAACAGACCCAAGTACAAGGCACAACGAGCCACTTCGCTCAGGTACACCGCATCGGCCCGCGCATCCGCTGCGGGCAAGTCCTCAAACAAAAAGACTTCGAAAAACCGCGACAACAGCGGGTCGGCCAGCACGAAATCTTTCAACGCGCGGCGCTCTGCGGCCAGCTCTTTTTGCACCGAGCTGATGAAGATGGTTTGCTTACCACTCACGCCGCCAACTCCCGATTCAATTCCTCAATCACCTTGGGCAGTTCCACGCCAAAGAGCTGGTGCACCTTGCCCAGGCCGCCCTGGGCGTTGAAGGGAGCGTATTCAAAGTCGTCTATTTCAATGCCAAGGTTGGCGGCGATGTGGTCGCGGATCATTTCTAGCCAGTGTTGTTGTTCTGGGGTGAACTTGTTTGTATCTGTCTGCTGATGCTGGGCCAGCCAGGCCTTGAAGTTGGCCTGCACGCGCTCGGGGTAGGGCACCAGTTCGTTGGTTTGCTGCATGGCAAAGCGCACCAGGCTGACCAAATCCGTCAGCAGGCGGCGCTGCTTGGCGCCTTTGACCTTGTCTTTGCGCAGCGTGGCGTAGGCCTGCCACAGGGCACCTTCGTCTATGTTCAGCGGCGGGGCGTGCAGGGCGTCGGCCAAGGCCTTCACATCTTCAAACTTGAGCGGGGCGCGGGTGGGCCTGCTGTACAAAATTTGCAGGGCGGTGATTTCGTCTTTGTGCTGCGCGATGAAGTCTTCAAAGCTTTGCACCAGCGCGGTGGCCCGGTCGCTGCCCACGGTAAAGGCGGCATCGATCAGGGTGTCTTGGGTGACGGTGTCGATGACCAAGTCGGCCTTTTGCTTCATGCGCAAAAGCTGCTCGCGCAGCGCCGGTGCGGCAAAGGGTTTGGTGGCGTCGCGCAGGCGTTGGTCAGCATCGGCGGGGGGCATGTCTTGGGTGGCGTCGATGCTCAGCGCTTCCACAATGCCGCGTGCCAGGTCGCGCAGGGTTTGGCCACCGCTTAGCTCCACCACCTTGGCGCGGTCGGCATCGCTGGCGTCTTTGTCCAGCCTGCTCAGGCGGGCGGCGATGCTGCTCAGCACCTCGTCTTCCACGTTGCCCAGGCTCACGGCTTGCAGCAGTTTGTCCAGGGGCACGCTCTTTTTGGTGTCCATGGGGCGGCTGTCGGTTTTGTCACGCTCGCAAACGCCCACACAGTCGACGATGACGAAGTGGTCTTTTTTGATGTGTTCGCCGGGGTTGACGCCGCGCAGGTCATCGTCTTTGCAGACGCGCACGCCACGGCCTTTCATTTGCTCGAAGAAGCTGCGGCTTTTCACACTGCGCATGAAGACGACGATTTCCACGGGCTTGATGTCGGTGCCGGTGGCGATCATGTCCACCGTCACCGCCACGCGGGGGTAGTAGCTGGTGCGAAAGTCTTTGATGAGTTGCTCGGGGCTGGTGCCGCCGCCTTGGGCGCTGCGGTAGGTGATTTTTTGCGCAAACTCGTTGCCGCGGCCAAACTCTTCGCGCAGCAGCTCCACTATCTTTTCGGCGTGGTTGTCGTCTTTGGCAAAGACCAGTGTTTTGGGTAGCTCGGTGCGGGCAGGGAACATGTCGGGCTGCCAGCGGTCGCGCAGGGTGCGCACCACGGTGCGGATCTGGTCGGGCGTTTGCACTGCGCGGTCCAGCTCTTCGGGCTGGTATTCAAAGTCGTCATCCAGCTGCCAGGCGGTCTTGCGACGGGTGGCTTTGTCTTGCGTTTCCAGCCAAAAGCCTTTGTCCACCTTGGCACCGCTCTCGCCCACATCGGTCTTGATGCGGTACACGTCGTAGTTGACGTTCACGCCGTCGGCCACGGCCTGGGCGTGGCCATATTCCATGACCAGGTTTTGGTTGAAGAAGCCGAAGGTCTGCTTGTTGGGTGTGGCGGTCAGGCCGATCAGGTAGGCGTCAAAGTACTCCAGCACCTGGCGCCACAGGTTGTAGATGCTGCGGTGCGCCTCGTCGGTAACGACGATGTCAAAGCTCTCGATGGGGATGGCCGGGTTGTAGCCTATGGGCTCGGGGTCTTTGAACAGGCCTTCGATGCGTTCGGTGCTTTCTTCGTCAGCTTCTTCCGCCAGCTCGCGACCTTTGAGCATGCTGAACATGCGCTGGATGGTGCAGATGACCACGCGGGCGGATGTGTCGAGCTGGTTGCCCTGCAGGTGCTGGACGATGTATTCCTCGCCAAACTTGTAGTTGTTGTAGGGGCTGGCGTAGGCGTCAAACTCTTTCTTGGTCTGGCGGGCCAGGTTGCCACGGTCTACCAAAAACAGCACGCGGCGCGCGCCACCAAACTTGATGAGGCGGTAGATAAAGCCGATGCTGGTAAACGTTTTGCCACTGCCGGTGGCCATTTGGATCAGGGCCTTGGGTTTATTGGCAGCAAGGCTTTTTTCCAGGTTGGTGATGGCGCTGATTTGGGCGGGCCACAACTGGTAACGCGCGCCACCGCTACCCCAATCGGTGACCAGGTCGGGCATGGTGCGCATGCGGGCGAGAAAGGTGCCGGGGGCTTCGCTCACGCCCTGCCCGGCCGCCGCCGGGGGAAGCAGCGCCAGCCACTGCACCAGCAGCTCGGGCCGGAAGAAGGCAAACACGGCTCTGGCACGTGGCTCCGGGTCCAGTCCGTTGGTGAAGTGGGTTTCTACGCCGGTGCTCTCCCACACAAAGGGCAGCGGTCGGCGCCAGGCGGGCAAGGCGGCGGGCAGACCTTGGGCGTATCGGGCGCTTTGCAGTTCCACACCTGTGAGCGTGGCACCTTCCTTCTTGGCTTCGATGACACCGCAGGCCTTGCCATTCACATACAACAGGTAGTCAGCGAAACCAAAGCCGTTGTTCAGGGGAAATTCGCGAATGGCCACGCCCTTGACAGCATCTGGCCCTGCGTGGATGTCGGCATTAGAAACATTGCAGACGTGCCAGCCGGCTGCGACTAGCAGCGCGTCTATGCTGACTCTGGCTTTTTGCTCTGGCGTCATGGGGTCCCCTTGCGCCAGATTCTAGAGTGACAGCGACCCCAATATGGTTACGGCGCCAGGGCACAACGCCCCGGCAACCCTACTCTACAGTCACCGACTTAGCCAAATTCCTTGGCTTGTCCACATCCGTCCCCCTCGCGCAGGCGGTGTGGTAGGCCAGCAGCTGCAGGGGCACGACGTGCAGCAGGGGGGAGAGTTCGCCGTAGTGCTCGGGCATGCGGATGACGTGCATGCCTTCGCCGCTGTCGATGCGGGTGTCGGCGTCGGCCAGCACATACAGCACGCCGCCGCGGGCGCGGACTTCGTGCAGGTTGCTCTTGAGCTTTTCCAGCAGGGTGTCGTTGGGCGCCACGGTAACCACCGGCATGGCGCTGGTCACCAGGGCCAGCGGGCCGTGCTTGAGCTCGCCAGCAGCATAGGCTTCGGCATGGATGTAGGTGATTTCCTTGAGCTTGAGCGCGCCCTCCAGGGCAATGGGGTAATGCAGGCCGCGCCCCAGAAACAGGGCGTTTTCCTTGGTGGCAAAGTCTTCTGCCCAGGCGATGAGCTGGGGCTCCAGCGCCAGCACGGCCTGCAAGGCAGCCGGCAGGTGGCGCATGGCTTTCAAATGCCGGGCTTCGTCGGCGGCGCTGAGGCCACCGCGCACCTTGGCGAGAGTGAGCGTAAGCAAAAACAGGCCGGCCAGCTGGGTGGTAAAGGCTTTGGTGGAGGCCACCCCAATTTCCACGCCTGCCCGGGTGACGTAGGCCAAAGCACATTCACGCACCATGGCGCTGGTGGCCACATTGCAGATGGTCAGGGTGTGCTGCATGCCCAGGCTTTGCGCGTGGCGCAGGGCAGCCAGGGTGTCGGCGGTTTCACCGGACTGACTGATGGTGACCACCAGCGTTTTGGGGTTGGGCACCGAGTCGCGGTAGCGGTATTCGCTGGCCACTTCGACCTGGGTCGGAATCCTGGCGATGCTTTCCAGCCAGTATTTAGCCGCGCAGCCGCTGTAATAACTGGTGCCACAGGCCAGGATCAGCACCGAGTCGATGACGGCAAACACCTCTGCCGCCTTGGCACGCCCGTCAAACAGATCAGGCACAAAGGCTTCGACGCCCTCCAGGGTGTCGGCAATGGCGCGCGGCTGCTCAAAAATTTCTTTTTGCATGTAATGCCGGTAGGGGCCCAGCTCAGCCGCGCCACTGTGGGCGTGCACGGTTTTGACGGGGCGCTGTGCAGGGCTCACCGGCTTGTGCGCCTTGTCCACCAGCCAGTATTTGCCCAGTTGCACATCCACCACATCGCCTTCTTCCAAGTACACGATTTGATCTGTGACACCTGCCAGGGCCATGGCGTCGCTGGCCAGAAAGTGCTCTTGCCCATCCTTCCCCACCCCCAGAATCAGGGGAGAGCCGGCGCGCGCGCCAATCAGGCGCTGGGGCTCGTCCTTGCAGAACACAGCAATGGCATAGGCGCCATGCAACTGGCCCACCGCCACTTTTACGGCCTCGAAAATATCGCCGTCGTACAGGCTGTCGACGAGGTGGGCGATGACCTCGGTGTCGGTCTGGCTTTGAAACGCATAACCCCGGGCCTCTAGGGCAGCACGCAGCTCGTCGTGGTTTTCGATGATGCCGTTGTGCACCAGAGCAATGCGCCCGGGGCGTTCCAGCTGACTTTGGCCGATGGGGCCACCCGCGTCTCTGGCCTCGGGGCCGTGGCTGAAATGCGGGTGGGCGTTGTGCACGGCTGGTGCGCCGTGGGTGGCCCAGCGGGTGTGCGCAATGCCCAGGCGGCCCTGAAGGCCAGTCGCGGCCACCTGCTCCATCAGCTCGGCCACGCGCGAAGTGCTGCGGGCGCGCTGCAGGCCCGATTGCGCAGCGTCAGCCGACTGGGCGTACACCGCCACACCGCAAGAGTCGTAGCCCCGGTACTCCAGGCGCTGCAAACCCTGCACCAGGATGGGAACGATATTGCGAACAGAAACCGAGCCGACGATGCCACACATGAACTTCTCCCAAAATCAGATGTGTCATGGTATGGTTCAGAAAAAGAAATATGTGATCAATTTTTGATGAAATTTGTTTTCAAATTTCAACGCATCACACAAGAGAAATTTTGATTCATTAAAATACAAATAATGGAACAAATCACGCTAGACAGTACCGACATCAAGCTGCTAGACCTGCTGCAGCAAGATGCCACCCTGAGCAACCAGACCCTAGCCGAGCGTGTGCACACCTCGCCCCCGACCTGCCTGCGCCGAGTCAAGCGCCTGCATGCACTAGGGCTGATCGAGCGGCAAGTGGCCCTGCTCAACACCGATCGCCTGGCCCCCGTGCTGGGACATGGTTTGACGGTGCTGGTCGAAATCACCCTGGACCGGCAAGATGCCGACCACCTGGCGGCCTTTGAAGAGCGGGTGGTGGCGGTCGATGCCGTGCAGCAGTGCTACCGGGTGTCCCCCGGGCCGGACTTTGTGCTGGTGGTGTTTGCGCGCAACATGCCTGGCTACCTGGCCCTGGCGCAAAGCCTGTTTACCAGCGACGCCAACGTGCGCAATGTGAAGGCATTCTTTAGCCTGAAGCGGGCCAAGTTCGACCCCAAGGTGCCCGTGTCAGGCTGACGGTTCTGCAGGCACCTGGGGCAAGACCGGCCAGCGCCAGCTCACGGTGCAACCCTGCCCTACCGCAGCACTGATGGCAATAAAGCCGCCCAGAGAGGCCAGCGCTGCCCGGCACATGGCCAAGCCGGTGCCCACGCCCTCAAATGCCGTGGCGCTGTGCAAGCGGCTAAAAACTCGAAACAGCTTGTCCTGGTACTGCGGGTTGAAGCCCACGCCGTTGTCGCGCACATACATCTGATGGAAGTCGCCAGCCGGCGGATCCGCCTCAGCGTCGGAAGCACCGGATGGGCCAGCTGCGCCGGGCATGGGTCCCATGCCCACTTCAATCACCGATGGCGTTCGGCCCCGGCTGAACTTCAGGGCATTGCCCAGCACCTGCTGCATCACCAGGCGCAACAGGGCGGCATCTCCCGTGACGACGGGCATTGAAGCCAGCTGCCACTGCACCTGACGCGTGGCCAGCTCGGCGGCATGGGTGCGCTGCAGGTCGGCGCACACATCCTGCAACAGCGCCTGCATATCAACCGGCACCCATTGCACCGGCATTTGGCGCACCCGGGCAAGCGCCATCAGGCCGTCAATCAGCCGCCCCTGCTGCTCGGCGGCCTGCACAATGGCCTGCAAGGACTGCGCCACATCGCCGTCCACCTCGGGCCCCAGGTCTTCTTGCAGGATGCGGGCATAGGAGGTGATGTGCCGCAGCGGGGCACGCAAGTCGTGGCTGACGGTGTGCATGAACTCCTGCAGCTCACCCCGGGCCTGCGCCAATGCGACGCGCAGCTGGGCGATGTCGGCCTCGGGCAGCTGCGGGGGCGTCATTTACGTGGACGCTTCCAGTTGGCAATGCTGATTTGTTTGCCGCGAGCCACGCTCAGCGCGCCCGGCGGGGTGTCTTTGGTGATGGTGGAACCACCGCCCACCGTGCCGCCAGCACCCAGGGTGACTGGCGCCACCAGCACGCAGTTGCTGCCGATGTGCACATCGGCCTCGATCACGGTCTTGTGCTTGAAGGCGCCGTCGTAATTGGCGGTGATGCTGCCCGCCCCAAAGTTGACCCGCTCGCCCACCGAGGCATCGCCCAGATAGGCCAGGTGATTGGCCTTGGCACCGTCTGCAAGGGTGGAATTCTTGATCTCAACGAAGTTGCCGATGTGCACCTCGGCGCCCAGCCGAGCGCCCGGACGCAGACGTGCAAAAGGCCCGATCAGCGAACTAGCGCCCACCGTGACACCCAACTTTTCGCCGTCGATATGGGTAAACGGGTGAATCACGGCACCAGGCTCAATCACCGCATTGGCAATGACGCAGTTGGCGCCGATGCGCACACCCTCGCCCAGGCTGACCTGGCCCTCAAACACGCAATTCACGTCAATGCTGACATCGTGGCCACAGCTCAAGTCGCCACGAATATCGATGCGCGCAGGGTCGGCCAGGCGCACACCCTGCTCCATCAAGTCGTGGGCTTGCTGGCGTTGGCAGGCGCGCTCCAGCTCAGCCAGTTGCACCGGGCTGTTGACGCCGGCCACCTGCACCTCATCGGTGATTTTGTGTGCCACCACGCCCACGCCATCTGCCACGGCAAATTTCACGATATCGGTCAGGTAGTACTCGCCCTGGGCGTTTTTGTTGTCCAGCCGCGCCAACCAGGTCTTGAGCCAGGCAGCGGGTACGGCCATGATGCCGCTGTAAATCTCGCGGATTTGGCGCTGGTCTTCGCTGGCATCCTTGTGTTCGACGATGGCTTGCACCTGCTCGCCGGCGCGCACGATGCGACCATAGCCGCTGGGGTTGGCCAGCTCCAGGGTCAGCAAAGCCAGTTGTTTGCCAGCGCAGGCTTGGATCAGATGAAACAGGGTTTGGGCCTCGGTCAGGGGCACATCGCCCGACAGGACCACCACAATGCCATCGTCAGGCAAGGCGGGAACGGCCTGTTGCACGGCGTGGCCGGTGCCCAGCTGCGGCTCCTGGCGCACAAAGTTCAGCGCCAGACCGGCTTGCACGCGGGTGTGATTGGCCTGGGTCAAAAAGGCTTCCACCTGGTCTGCGCCGTGCCCGGTAATGACCACCACCCGACGGGCGCTCAACTCGGCAGCGGTGTCCACCACGTGCTGTACCAGGGCTCGCCCCGCCAAAGTGTGCAAGACCTTGGGCAACTTGCTTTTCATGCGGGTGCCCTTGCCCGCAGCCATGATCACCACATCGACTGCGGCGCCTGCTTGTGTCATGTCCAACTCCCTTGCTAACTTATTGATTTAAATGGTTCAGATCAAACCGGCCAGACCACGCCGTTGTCGTTGAGGATGGCGTCGAGTGGCACATCGTGCGACTCGGGCTCGAAGTCGTCCACGTAGCCATTGGTGTAGCCCAGACCCACGGTGGTGGGGCGGGGGGTGAGTGCGGCCAGGGTGCGGTCGTAAAAACCACCGCCATAGCCCAGGCGATAGCCCCCGGCGCTGTAGCCCACGCAAGGCACAAACAGCAAGGTGGGCACGATCAACTCAGTGTCTTTGGGTTTGGGAATGCCGTAGGCGTCTTCCTCCATGGGGCAGCCCGGGTACCACGACCAGAAAGTGAGGGTTTTGTGCACCTTGTCGACCACCGGCAGGCCGATGCGACGGGGTTGCGCCTCATCCAGCAACTCGCCATCTTCCTTCCAGCGGTGCAGGGCAGGCAAGGGATCGAACTCGCCCTTGATAGGCCAATAAGCGCCAATCACGGCATCTGGACGGCCCACCAGATAGATCCGCATCACACGCTGTAACAAATCAGCACGTTGCAAACGGTCAGGCAAATTGAGGCGTTCCTCGATCAGCGCCTTGCGTAAGGCCTTTTTGGCGCGTACCTTATCGTCTATCGAGTTGTCCATAATGTCCACATGCAGTTTTCAGCGATTTTGACACCGTTCACCGCCCTGGTTTGCCTGGCTCTGACCCCCACCTGGGGCACCGCCCAAAACCAGCCTGCCAGTCGTGGCGCCGACCCCATCCAGGCTCAGGCCGCCAGCGTGATTCTGGACATGAGCCAGGCCTTCAAAAAAGGGGATAGCAAGCGCCTGAGCGCCCTGTTGCCCCAGGCGCGCGGCCATGTGCTGGAGCCGTGGGCCGCTTACTGGGAGCTGCGCAGCCGGCTCGACACCGCATCCAGATCCGAGATCGAGGCTTTTTTGACCCGCTACGCTGGCAGCTACCAGGAGGACCGGCTGCGCAATGACTGGCTGTTGATGCTGGGCCAGCGCCGAGACTGGGCCACCTTTGCTGCCGAGCACCCCAACTACCGCATGAGCGATGACCGCGAGGTGAAGTGCTATGCCCTGACCGTGGGCCACGGCCCTGCAGGTGCCGACCTGCCGTTGGACATCAAGCGCCTGTGGTACGCCCAGCGCGAGGCCGACGACGGTTGCGCCTATGCCGCAGCCCAAATGCACGACGCCAGCCGGCTGAGCGACAACGAGGTATGGGTGAAGGCGCGCCTGGCCATGGAAGCCAACCGCCCCCGCATGGCACGCCAGGCACTGGAGATGATCGGCCGCGAGGCCCTGGCCCCCCTCAACGACATACAGGAGAACCCGGCACGCTACCTGGCCAAGCACAAGCCAGCGTCCGGTGCCAACCACAGCCTGAGCCAGGAGTGGGCCGTCCTGGCGGTGGTTCGCCTGGCCAGTTCTGACGCCGAGGCGGCTGCGGACGCCCTGCAAGGCAAACTGGCCAAGCAACTCACACCGGAGCAAAGGTCCTGGGCCTGGGGCGCCATTGGTAAAAGCGCCGCCCAGCGCCTGTCGAACGACGCCTTGCGCTACTACGCGCAGGCCCACGACACCGACCTGAGCGACGACCAGCTGGCCTGGAAGGTGCGCGCCGCCTTGCGCAAGGGCGACTGGAAGCAGGTGCAGACCGCCATACAAGCCATGAGCGACCAGGCCCGCACCGACGCCGCCTGGGTGTACTGGCGTGCCACTGCGCAGCACCGGCAGGCCAAAACCGATGCCGATCATGCCGAGGCCAACAAGGCCCTGCAAAGCATTGCTGGCGTGCGTGGCTTTTATGAGCAGCTGGCGCTGGAAGACCTGGGCCAGTCCGTGGTCATGCCCCAGCGCCCCACAGCACTCACCCCCCAGGAGCAGGACGCTGCCCGCAGCAACCCGGGCCTGCGGCGCAGCCTGGCCGCCATCCAGATCGGCTTGCGCAGCGAAGGTGTGCGGGAGTGGAACTACACCACCAATTTGCACACGCCTGGCGGCATGAGTGACCGCGAGCTGCTGGCCGCTGCCGATCTGGCTTGCCAGAACGAGGTGTGGGACCGGTGCATCAATACCAGCGAGCGCACCAAGAATGTGATCGACGTCGCGCAGCGCTACCCGGTGCCGTTTCGCGACTCGGTGGTTCAGCGGTCTAACCAGATCGGACTGGACCCCGCATACGTGTATGGCCTCATCCGCCAGGAAAGCCGCTTTGTGATGGATGCGCGCTCGGGTGTCGGCGCCTCGGGCCTGATGCAGGTCATGCCCGCCACAGCCAAATGGACCGCCCGGAAAATCGGGATGAGCGACTTCCAGCCCCATCTTCTGAGCGACCGCGAAACCAACATCGCCATCGGCACCGGTTACCTCAAGCTGGTGCTCGATGATTTCTCGGGCTCCATGCCGCTGGCCGCCGCCGCCTACAACGCCGGTCCCAGCCGCTCGCGCGCCTGGCGCGGCCAAACCGGCGATGCGGTACTGGATGCCGCGGTCTGGGCCGAGAACGTCCCGTTTTCTGAAACCCGTGACTATGTGAAGAAAGTGTTGTCCAACACCACCGCCTATGCCGCCTTGCTGACTGGCTTGCCCCAGTCGCTCAAGGCCCGCCTGGGCCGCGTCGGACCGCGCGACGCCAGCACTGAAGTCGACAAGGACCTGCCATGAAAAAGATACTGGTACTGGGTGGCTCGGGCTTTGTAGGCCGACACCTGTGCGAGAAGCTCGCCCGCGCATCCTGCCGCATCACAGTACCCACCCGGCGCGCTGCCAATGCCAGTGCCGTACAACCCCTGCCCGGCTTGACGGTGCTCACCGCTGATCTGTTTGACGACACACAGCTGCGCGAGTTGGTGAACGGCCACGACGCTGTGGTCAACCTGGTGGCCATCCTGCATGGCACAGAAGCGGCCTTTGAACGCGCCCATGTGACCTTGCCGCAAAAAATCGCCCAGGCTTGCCTCGCGTATGGTGTGAAGCGTCTGGTGCACGTCAGCGCGCTGGGCGCAGAGCTGGATGGTCCCTCGATGTATCAGCGCAGCAAGGCGCGTGGCGAGGCCGTGCTACTGGCCGCCGGGCTGGACCTGACGGCGCTGCGCCCCAGCGTGATTTTTGGAGACGGCGATCGGTTTTTGACGCTTTTTGCGAAGCTCCAGCAACTGGCGCCCCTGGTACCCCTGGCGGGGGCTTCCACCCGGTTCCAGCCGGTGTGGGTGGAAGACGTCGCGCAGGCAATTGCAAACTGTTTGCTGGGCGCACCCCACCTTGCTTCGTCGGCCACCGTGGGCCAACGCTACGACTTGTGCGGGCCAGATGTGATGACACTGGCAGAGCTGGTGCGTTTTGCCGGTGCAGCCAGCGGCATCAACGGCGGCCGTGGCAGACCGGTGCTGCCTTTGCCAGACGCCTTGGGGCGTTTGCAAGCCAGTCTGATGCGCCTGATGCCTGGCGAGCCCCTGCTCAGCCAGGACAACCTGGACTCCATGAAGGTCGACAACGTGTGCGACGGCCACCTGCCGGGCTTGGCGGCTTTGGGCATAGCGCCGGCAGCCCTGAGCGCCGTGGCCCCAAGCTATCTCTCCAGCGCCACTGAACTGGACCGCTTTCGGCGCAGCGCCGGGCGCTCATCAGGCCACTGAAGCACTCAAAACCAAAGCCACTGCACCATGCTCAAACTGTTTATCGGCAACAAAAACTACTCTTCCTGGTCCATGCGCCCCTGGGTGCTGCTGCGCCAGGCCGGCATCGACTTTCAAGAGGTGATGCTGCGTTTTGACTCCTTTTCGCCCGAATCCTCCTTCAAACGCATGCTGGCCAACGTCAACCCGGTCGGCAAAGTGCCCGTGCTGGAGGTGGACGGTTTTGCGATTTGGGACACCCTGGCCATCTCAGAATACCTGGCTGAGACCTACCCCGATAAGCAACTTTGGCCCCGGGATCCCATGGCACGTGCCCGGGCACGCAGCGTGTGCGCCGAAATGCACAGTGGGTTTACCGGTTTGCGCAGCGCTTGCCCCATGAACATCGAGGCCCTGCTGCCCGAAGCGGGCCAGCTCGCGTGGCGCGACAAGCCCGCCTTGCGTGCGGACATGCAGCGCCTGATCAGCATGTGGAGCGAGCTGTTACAAGCCCATGGCGGCCCCATGCTGTTTGGCCACTTCACTGTGGCCGATGCCTACTTTGCACCCATCTGCATGCGCATCGTCACTTACGACCTGCCCGTGCCCGCGCACATCGCAGCGTATGTGGAACGCGTGCGCAGTCTGCCAGGCGTGCAAGCCTGGATCACCGACGCCTTGGCGGAAAAAGACTTCCTCGATTTTGAAGAACCCTTTCGCCTGAGTCGCTGAACCGTGGACGACGCGATACACACCTACCTGGTCGGCGGGGCGGTCCGAGATGCGCTGCTGGGCCTGGGGGTGCAAGACCGCGACTGGGTGGTGGTGGGCGCCCGGCCCGAGCAGCTGACCTCGCAGGGCTACACACCGGTGGGCAAGGACTTCCCGGTGTTTCTGCACCCCCGCACCCGCGAAGAAGTGGCCCTGGCGCGCACCGAGCGCAAGACCGCACCCGGCTACAAGGGTTTTGCCATTCACGCCGCGCCAGACGTGACGCTGGAACAAGACCTGTCTCGCCGTGACCTGACCATCAATGCCATGGCGGTGCCCGACGACCGCGTGGATCACTGGCTGGCCCAACCGTCGCCCGCCCCCAGGATCGTGATCGACCCTTTTGGCGGTCTGGACGATCTGCAAGCCAAGATGCTGCGCCATGTGACCGACGCCTTCCGGGAAGACCCCGTCCGCATCCTGCGCGTGGCCCGCTTCAATGCCCGGTTTGCCGACTTCACGGTGGCCCCCGAGACCATGGTGCTAATGCAGGAAATGGTGAACGACGGCGAGGTCGATCACCTTGTGCCCGAGCGGGTGTGGCAGGAGCTGGCCCGTGGCTTGATGGCCCCGCGCCCCTCGCGCATGTTCGACGTGCTGCGTGCCTGCGGCGCCTTGAAACGCCTGCTCCCCGAAGTGGACCGCCTGTGGGGCGTGCAGCAACGCGCCGACTACCACCCCGAAATAGACACCGGCGTGCACCTGATGATGGTGCTGGACATGAGCGCGCAACTGCAGGCGCCGCTGACGGTGCGGGTGGCCTGCCTGTGCCATGACCTGGGCAAGGGCAATACGCCCGCGGACGTGCTGCCGCGCCACATAGGCCATGAGGAACGCAGCGCCAGGCTATTGGTGGGCCTGGCCAAGCGCCTGCGCATGCCGGTCGATTGCCGGGAACTGGCCGATGTAGTGGCCCGGGAGCACAGCAACATCCACCGCAGTACCGAATTTGGCGCCGCAGCTCTGGTGCGCCTGTTGGAACGCTGCGACGCCCTGCGCAAGCCACAGCGCTTCGCCGAAGCCCTGCTGGCCTGCGAGTGCGATGCCCGGGGCCGCCTCGGTTTTGAAAATTCCGCCTACCCACAGCGTGAGCGCTTGAGCGCCGCCCTGGCGGCGGCACAGGCCGTGGCCACGGATGTGGTGGCACATCAGGCGGTGGCCCATGGCGCCAGCGGCAGCCAGATCGGTGCAGCAGTACACGCCGCCCGGGCCGAGGCGGTAGCTCAGTGGCTAGCGGCAAACTCCAGGTAAATCAGACCCGGGGTGTCGGATGAATCGGCTGGGTAGCGTCAGGCGGATCCGGCCACTGCTGAAGGATGGCCTCGCGGGCACTTTGGGCCAACATCAGCGCGGCCACGCAGTCGCCATCGAGCTTGTTCGAGGCCACCTGCAGCCGAAATTCGATGGCGATTTCGCCCTCGGTCCAGACGCGACGGTAGAGGCGGGTGGTGGTCATGGCGTCAAACACGTCGGCCACTGCCACGATGCGGGCTTCAAGGGCAATATCTGACGCCTTCAGTCCGGCCGGGTAACCACTGCCATCCAGGCGCTCGTGGTGCCCGGCAACGATGTTGCGCAGCATGCCAGCCGCAGGACTGGTGGCAAACGGCAAATCAGCCATCGCCAGCTCAAGCAGCTCCAGGCCCTTGGCGACGTGGGTTTTCATGGCCACCATTTCGGCGGCAGTCAACCGGGAAGGCTTGCTCAAAATAGCCGCCGGCACACTCACCATGCCTACATCATGCAGCCGCGCCATCAGA
>JBEEJZ010000157.1:0-2609 GCA_041168905.1 Pseudomonadota bacterium
CTGGCGAGATCCCAAATGGGTTGTGTGCCGAGATCATTTCCGCTGCTCCAGCAATCGATCGGCCAAAGCGATCACATCATCAGCGCCCAGGTGGGTGTACTTCTTGAGCATGCCAACGGTCTTGTGCCCGGTCACTGCTGCGGCCTGGATGAGGTTCGCGCCACCCCTGATCAACTTTGTGGCGGCTGTGTGCCTGGTGGAATGCAGCACGACACGATCAAGCGAATCCGCCCGGTCGGATGCCAGCCCTGCGCGCTGGCGGACGTGCTTCCAGATGGTCTCGATGTTCTTGGGCTTGCTGGGGTCTTTGGGGTCGAAGAACACAAGGTCACTGGCCAGCGACTGCACCTTCTTGGTGGCCTTGAGGGAATCTCGGACCGACAGGACCAGCGGCAGCGTTCTGGCCTCTCCGTTCTTGGTCTTGGGCAAGACTGCAATGCGACGATCTAGGTCAATGTCAGACCAGCGAAGGCGTAACAGTTCGGACTTGCGGGCACCGGTCGTAAGGGCCAGCCGCAGAAAGAGCGCCATTGGTGGCCAGGTGCTACGCTCGGCCTCTGCAATCAATTTGTCCTCTTCCTCGGATGTCAGGATGCGGGTGCGGCCCTGGCCCTCAGTCAGCTTGCGCACCTGCCCACCCTTGATGGGATGACGGTCAATCAGGCCTGCATCCAGTGCGTAATTGAACACGCTCGATAGGCTTGCCAGGTAGCGGTTGACGGTACCGCTTGAGATTGGCTTGTCGGTGTGCTTGACCTGTCCGGTCATCGTGCGGTGCTCCACCTTCTTGACCTGCAAGGCAGACAAAGCCACGTTGATGTCTGCGCGGGTGATGGTCTTGATGTCGCGCGCGCCGAATTGCTCTTCCCAGTATTCAAGGTGAGTCGGGCTCCAGAACTTCATCCCTCGGCGCGGAGGTGTCTTGGTGAACAGGTCTGCCACCGCCGTAAAGCGATAAACCCCTTTGTCCCGCTCCTTCTTCTGCTCAGCGTCAGACTCGGCATTGCGCAACCACGCCCTGGCCTCGGCATGTGAGTAGAACGTCTTGGACTGTGAGTCGCTGCCAATGCGGCGCACGTGCGCCCGGTAGCGGGTGACTTGCTTGCCGCCCCTGGTCACGCTTTCTTTGACGATTGATCCCATGATTTGCCCCAAATACGGAATTGATGACTACGCACCAACTTACGCATATTCACGTAAGTCATTGTCAAGTATAGACACATAGCGGATTTTAAGTCCGGTGTGTCTACCAGTTTCACCACCGGGGCTGGGGCTCTATTGTGCCCTGATAAAGCGCGTTTTCCGCTCTCAAGCGATCTGTAAATTCATCATGGCCAGGACGTACAAGGTCAGCACGGCCAGCAAGCCCACAGCCCAAAAAAGTGAACGAAACAAAGCTTTGTCCTTGAGGTAACACGCCACATAAGCCACGCGTGCTGCAGTGAACAAGATGCACAGCATGTCCACCACCACAGGCTCAACGCCTGTGATCAAAGCCAGGATCACAGCGACCGCAAAAAATGGAAACGCCTCCAGGCCGTTGGCCTGCGCGGCATTGGCGCGTGCGCGATGCCCCGTTTGCTGAGCCATCCACTCGCGCGGATTGTGGTTGTCGTAGCCTTTGGCACCGGCTTTGGCAATGCCAGCACACACCAATGGCGTCAACCCTGCGACCAAAATAGCGGCATAAGAAATGATCATCGCTGTCCCCTTACTTGAAATGCATGGCCTCAAAACACTTTGACACCAACAAAAAAGCCACTGAGGACTTCAGTGGCTTTGGATCAACATGGACCATCAAGGTCACATCTTGACGGATCAACCGCCTTTTTTCGAGCGCTTGCCTGGGTTCTTCTTGCTGCGGGTGGCCACGCCACGCTCGAGGCTAACGCGCTGGCCGCGGCCATGTGTGCGCAAGGTCACGCCGGGCAATGCTGGCAGTGGTGGTGTGAATTTACGATCTGCTTCGGTAACGATTTTGTTGCCCATCTGTGGCTCCAAGAAAATAATGCAAAGCGTTATTAAGCCACAAGAATGCAGCGTTTTCGCGAAAACCGTCCAGCAAACTGCCCAACTTGAGGCTGATCCGCACACGGCAGGCCGTCACCGATTGGCTGGACAAAGCGGCAGGCCGTCTGTGATGATGCGCCATCCACGCGATTCGATCGCGCTCACCCCACAGGACACGCCATGAGCACACCCACTTTTGAAACATTCAAGGCACAAGCCCAGGCCGAAGGCTTTGACGAAGTCATTGTCCGGGAGTGGGCGGCACATTTGGAACTGGCCACACACACGCACCCATTTGATGTGAGTGCCTATGTGGCACGCGGCGAATACTGGTTGACCGCGAACGATGTCGTCCAGCACCTCAAAGCAGGCGACACATTCCGCCTGGCCCGCGATGTGCCCCATGCTGAGCTGTACGGCCCAGAGGGCGCAACCGTTTGGGTGGCCCGCGCCCATTGATGCGGACAATGCGCGCACAAAAAAAGCCGCTACAGCACATGCTGCAGCGGCTTTTTTGATTGGAGGCGCGACCCAGAGTCGAACTGGGCTAGACGGATTTGCAATCCGTTGCATAACCGATTTGCTATCGCGCCAGATTC
>JBEEJZ010000158.1:0-8054 GCA_041168905.1 Pseudomonadota bacterium
AGGTCAATGCGTGCTCCAGGCGATAGCCAGCCTGTGCATATCGACCTAGTGCCTTCATCTCCTCCACCAGGTCGAAGAACATGAACAGCGACAGAAAGCCCAGCGTAACAAAGGCGACCGAACGCAGCACCTCGCCATAAATCAGGGTGCGTATGGTTTTCATCGACTGGCGCCTCGTTTCGCACGGGTAGCCGTGTGTGGCCAGACACGCCATTGGTTGTGCCTCACCAACAACCAGCACACAGCCACCACAAAGGCACCCCCGTGCAGCGCCAGCAGCCAGGCTTCCAGGCGCACCTGTCCTGTCGCTACCCAGTTCTGCCCCAGACTGATCAGGTTGTAATAAACAACGAAGGAGGCCATTGAAAAGCCCAAACTCGCACTGCGTCCCACCCGAGGGTTGGCGTTAGAGACCGCGACTGCCAGGATGACAAAGTTCAATGCGGCCAGCACCATGCCAAAGCGCCATGACAATTCACCCCGGTGGGACAAGTTGTTGCTGCGCAATAAAGTCTGTGTCGGCAAGGTGTTGACTGCTCGCCTGTCTTCCACCAGCCCAGGAACAGAGCCTATACGAGTGCCGTAGCTTGAAAACTCGCTGATCTTGATTTCGGAGGTCTGGGTGTTGCGCTCCAGGCGCTGGCCGCTTTGGAGCAGAAGGTATTGCTCACCGTCGCGGATGTCGATGCGCCCCTGCCGCGCTGACGTAATGGTCTCCTTGAGTGGCTCGGTGCTGGCGATAAAGACGTTGCTCCCGGTACGGGCGCCTGGCGTGTCCTTGTCGATGAAAAACACCCGCTGGCCACCCGCAGATTCCTGAAATTGCCCTGGCTCAACCCTGGCAAGATCACTGCGCCGCTCATAAGCGCTTTTCATCTCGTCAATTTGCTGGTTGGACCAGGGCAGCACCAACGTGGAGAGCGCCAGGACCACCAGAAAAACCGGCCATGCGAACCGGAACAATGGGTTCAAGAATGACAGCAGGCCGTGGCCACTGTTGAACCAGATCACCATCTCACTGTCTCGATACATGCGTGAAAGTGTGCTGATCGAGGCGATGAACAGGCTCATGGTCAGGATGGTGGGCATGTAGGCCAGCACGGTGTAACCCATGATCAAGCTCACATCTGACGGGTTGAACTTGCCCATCGAAGCCTGCCCAAGCGTGCGAATGAGCGTCATGGTCATGATGACGGTCGCCAGCACGATCAGCGTGGCGCCGAAGCTTCTGGCCAGCTCTTTTCGCAAGGAGGAATGGAATAACATCAGCAAAATACAAAAGCTGAATTATGGACTTTGAACTACACACTGCCGGCTTGCGTGCCGCCAAGGATTTTGAATGCGACGCCCTGGTGGTGTTGGTGGGAGATGGGCGTCTGACCGCCAAAGACCCACTCTCGATCTTGATCACCCAGGCACTCAAAAGCGGCGACCTCGAGACAACCGCTGGCAAGGCCCTGAGCCTGTTTCGCACGCCTGGCATGAAAGCGGGCAGGCTCGTGCTTGTGGGCATGGGCGATGGTTCCGCCAGACAGGTGCGCAAGGCTGTCGCCGCTGCGACGTCAGTGGTGGCCAGGCATAAGTCCGTCAAACGCCTGTTTTTGTGTGCCACCAAGGCTTTGTCTGAACAGGCATTGCGTGCCGCCGTTTTGGCAGTCGGGGAAGGCAGCTATGTGTATGGCACAACCAAGTCCAAGCCGGAAGCTCGCCATCTGCAGTCTGTGGTGGTGGGAGTACCCGACGCAGACGCCTTGGCCGGCGCCCTGGAGTTAGCCAAGTCGACGCTGTCGGGCATCGAACTGGCCAAGGAATGGGCTAACCGCCCCGCCAACCACGCCACCCCCACCATGTTGGGGCAGGCTGCCCAAGCACTTGTTCACCTGCCGCACGTTGAGTGTGAAGTGCTCGGACCCGAGGAGGTTCAGGCATTGGGAATGGGCTCTTTCACGGCGGTGGCCAAAGGTTCTCAGGAACCACTGCGCTTCATCGTTTTGCGCTACCTGCGGGGCCCATCCAAGGATGCGCCTGTCGTTCTGATCGGCAAAGGCATCACCTTCGACACGGGTGGCATTTCCATCAAGCCCTCGGCCGAGATGGATGAAATGAAGTTTGACATGTGCGGTGCCGCCAGCGTGCTGGGTGTTTTCCAGGCCCTGGGCGAGCTGCAACCGGCGGTGTCGGTCGTCGGGCTCATTCCCACTTGTGAAAATATGCCGGGCCCGCAGGCAGTGAAGCCTGGGGACGTGGTCACCAGCATGAGCGGGCAAACCATTGAGATACTCAATACAGACGCCGAGGGCCGCTTGATCCTGTGTGATGCCCTGACTTATGCAGAGCGTTTCAAGCCCGCAGCGGTGGTCGACATAGCAACTCTTACCGGGGCCTGTGTTGTCGCCTTGGGGGGCGTGCGCAGTGGCTTGTTCTCATCCAGTGATGAACTGGCCGAACAGCTTCTGCGCAGCGGTGAGGAGACGCTGGACAGTTGCTGGCGCATGCCACTGGATGACGAGTATGGCGAGGGACTCAAGTCCAATTTTGCCGACATGGCCAATATTGCTGGGCGCGCTGCAGGCGCGGTGACCGCTGCCAAGTTTCTACAAAAGTTTGTCGACAAGCACCCTTGGGCACATCTGGACATTGCGGGTACGGCCTGGAAGAGTGGGGCAGCCAAAGGCGCAACCGGTCGACCAGTCGCCATGCTGGTCGACTTTCTGGTTCGGCGCGCAGCCGGTTCCGCTGGCCGGAAAAAGAAATAAGCCAAGCGATGGGGCACGTAAATGACTGAGATCGCCTTTCACTTCAATGTGCCGGACAAGTTGCAGTATGCCTGCCGCTTGCTGCGCAAAGGTGTGAATAGCGGTGCCAAGCTGACCGTGACGGGACCTCAATCGGTTTTGAGAGAGCTGGACACGCGGCTGTGGACATTTTCAGCCCTTGATTTCGTCCCTCATGTGTTCAATAACGGTAACGACCAGCAGATCCACCGGTCTGCTGTGTTGCTGGCAGAGCACACGGTACAGGGCCATCAACACCCCTGGTTGGTGAATTTAGGTGACTCTGTCCCCGAAGGCTTCGATCAGTTTGAGCGCCTTATTGAGCTCGTCGCCCAGTCCGATGATGATCGTCAAAATGCTCGCGTGCGCTGGAAACAGTACAGCGACAGTGGCTACAAATTGGCACGCTTTGATGTTGCCAGCGCAGGAGCTTGAACGTGCCGGATAAGACGAGCAGGCCTTTACCCAGGTTTTTGCCAACGCTGACTGAAGTCGTTGAGCCGGCAGAGTTGTCTCGGGCCTCCACCGACACAGCAGGTTCAGTATTTCTGGAGGCGGGCGCACTCGCTGATCAAATTACCGCGCTGCTTGAACCCCGGACGGCTGAGTTGGTCAATTCGCTGCTTAGTGAACATCTGCGCCTCCTCGAATCACGCATTTATGCCGACATCAGCCTGTTGGTCCGGCAGTCTGTTGTTGAGGCGCTGGGTAAGGTTCGCCAAGACTAGGTGTATTGCTATTTAGTGAATCCCCTAATGTTGGGGGATTGAAAATTGTTGTATCGTTAGCCTGTGAACAGAAAAATTCACTGCCTTTCATAAATTCAACTTGGAGTATCTATGCAATTCACGGTTAAGAGCACGTTGACCCTAGTCGCCGCAGCCGTCCTGTTGGTCGCTTGTGGCAAAAAAGAAGAAGCTGCAGCGCCGGCCGCAGCACCTGCGGCGGCACCAGAGGCCGCTGTTGTGAAAATCGGTCACGTTGGCCCCACCAGTGGCGCGATTGCTCACTTGGGTAAGGACAACGAAAACGGCGCCCGCCTGGCGATCGAAGAGTTGAATGCTGCTGGTGTCATGATTGACGGCAAGAAGGTCACGTTGGAACTGATGGCTGAAGATGACGCCGCCGATCCAAAGCAAGGTACCGCAGTTGCACAAAAACTGGCCGATGCTAAAGTGGTCGGTGTTGTGGGTCACTTGAATTCAGGCACCACCATCCCCGCATCCAAGATCTACAGCGACGCCGGTATTCCCCAAATTTCCCCCTCTGCCACCAATCCCAAATACACCCGCCAAGGCTTCAAGACGGCCTTCCGCGTGGTGGCTGACGACGTGCATCTGGGTAGTACCCTCGGTAAGTACGCCATTGAAACCCTCAAGGGCAAGAACATCGCAGTGGTTGACGACCGCACCGCTTACGGCCAAGGCGTCGCTGAAGAATTCACCAAAGCCGTTGAAGCCGCTGGCGGCAAAGTGGTAGCCAAAGAGTTCACCACCGACAAAGCTACCGACTTCAACTCCATCCTGACCACCATCAAGGGCAAGAAGCCCGACGTCGTCTTCTTTGGTGGCATGGACGCCGTTGCTGGCCCCATGCTGAAGCAGATGAAGTCTCTGGGCATCAAGGCCAAGTTCATGGGTGGCGATGGCATCTGCTCTAGCGAGTTGGCAAAGTTGGCTGGCGACAGCATGGCTGATGACCAGGTTTACTGCGCTGAAGCTGGTGGCGTGGAAGGCGAAGCCAAGGCTGGCATGGAAGAGTTCAAGACCAAGTTCAAGGCCAAGTTCAACGCTGACGTACAGGTATACGCTCCATATGTCTACGACTCGGTGAAAGTCATGGTTGCAGCCATGGTCAAGGCCAACTCGACTGATCCTGCCAAATACCTGCCGGTGTTGGCTGCGACGGCGGACTACAAGGGCGTGACCGGCCCCATCTCCTTCGACGAGAAGGGCGACATCAAGAACGGCGCACTGACGCTCATGACCTACAAGGGTGGTCAGCGCACCACCTTGGCCGTGATTCGCTAATCTATCTACCCTCCTTCGGCCTGGTTCATACCAGGCTGCACCAAGAGCCGCCTCAGGGCGGCTCCTTTTTTTGTATCCGCTGGCAAGAGCTACCTCAAAGTAGTCGATTCATCGGATAAAATAGCAGCCGCTTGGAGAGGTGGATGAGTGGTTTAAGTCACACGCCTGGAAAGCGTGCGTGGGGTAAAACCCACCGCGGGTTCGAATCCCGCCTTCTCCGCCACTAAAATGGAAAATCCCTTGTAAATCAATGACTTACAAGGGATTTTTTTTGTCTTCAAGCTCGTTGACTCAACATTTTCAAGCGGCTAGCGCACTCAATTTTGACGGAACTTCGCCGGATGTGTACCCCCGAGTTGAGGGTGTGCAGAATTTTGTGTAAACGGACAATGCCCCTGGGGCCTGAGCCCCGTAGTCCATCAACACAATGTCTACCAAGAAACACGAAGTACCCGAAGAACTTTTGTCTGGCCTGCTGGCCAACTACAAGAAGCCTGAAGACCTGATTGGCGAGAACGGCCTGCTCAAGCAACTAACCAAGCTGCTGGTCGAGCGAGCCTTGGACGCTGAGCTGACCGAGCACCTGGGCTATGACCAACCACGTCCTCGCCGGCCTCGACACCCCTTTGCCGCTGGGCTTATCCCCCGAATCGCTGCCGGGTGCGGCCCACCCCGCAGCACGGAACGGCATCAGTCATGCCGTTCTTCGGGTTTTACTACGCTGTTGGCCCCAGAAAGCCCGCAAACCCAAGAGGCACGCGGGTTTCAAGACACCACGAGGTGTTTCACGCCTCGTTAAACCGTGTTGCATCTCGTACTTGAATCCGCCATTTCTTGTGTTTAGCGCCTTTGCTGGAACGGACTTTTACGGGATGATTTGATTCGCACCTGCGGGTAGTCTGTCGGGTCAAAAGAATCTCGCTGAGACTTCAGTACATCGCCATCGATACGCTGCGCCAGGCTTTCCAGGTCAAGCTCCGAAACACCGAGTGCTGCAAAATGTTCGCGCCAGGTATTCACAACGGCAATGACTTCGACAACCAAATTTGCAGCTTCTGGCTGCGTAAGTCCGAAAGCTTCCACTTGCGTCATGGCGTTGGCCAAGGTGGATTCGTTAAGGTCTTTCCCGCAAATGAACTCCTGGAAGCCTTGCCCTGAGTTGGACGGCAAAACGTCATAGGCGGGAGCCAGCCTAAACCGGGCAAATCGCCCCGGATTCACGACCAGAAGTGAATGATTTTTTTCATGGTCATCCGTATTGTCAATGAGGATGTTGAAGACCATCCGCTTGAACAGTTCTCGCGCATCGGAGGCGTTGACATCATTTTCTGACACACCCGCACGACGAAGAATTCGAGCAAGTTCTGGGTAACCCATCTCCGGTTCTTGTCCGCTCGGAGTGCCGGCCCGGATAGCAGTACCTGCTGAAATGCAGTGAATTCGCTTATCGCCCTTTCGGTCGAAACGTCGGATGACAATGGCATTGAACCCGTCCACAGGAATGACCTTGGTTTGTGCCACATTGATGCCAGCCCTTGCAGCCAACGTCATGGATGCATGTTCCACCAGAGGTGAATCAAACGGCTCTCCGTTGAAAAACTTGATGACCCACTGCTCTGCCTCAATGACGATAAGGGCTTTGGGCTTGGCACCTCCAAGGGGCGTTCCGCCGCCTGCGATGATTTGAGATTCAATTTCTGTCAGCGACTCCCCCTCCTGGACCTTGGCAACCACTTCGCTAAGCGTTTGGGCATCCTCCAATCTCGGCAAAGGTCCACGACCCTTCGGGATGTATTCGGTAGCAGAAGTCGAGACACCCAGCGCCCCGAAACGGTCGTCTCCGGCGTAATACAGAAACTCCATCAGTGACAAGCGGTCCGGCTTATCGATAAAGCGAATCACTTTCTCGCCCCAGCGATCAGGCCTTGCATCATCTACGTCGCCAACGGCTCTCGGATGTTGACTCTCAAGTCTGCCAGCCGGAAAGAAATCAGTGTCCGTCAGTGGTAGGTCTTCGCTCAACGCAAATCCAGTGCTGAGCCATTCGGTACCGTAGCGCAGCGAAACCCCTTTGCCAGATACGACTGGTTTTAGAGCACCAATGTAGCGAGGTGCATCCTCGCCCAAATACCAAAGGAAGAGGTTATCGCAGCGCATTGTCGGATTGCCGGGTTTTGTTGGCTGCAGCTTTGATTCTGGCTTCTTGCGAGGCACGCGCACGCGCTCGGCCTAGTTCTTCGGCCTCACGAACCTCAAGCTCCATGGCTCCGCGGTCGTTTGCCGGTGCGGCAAGTTCCGCAATTGCACTGTCACGGCTCATGAGCCACAAAGCGCTGGCGACAATTCCAACGCTAATGGTCGGGTCCCCCGACTCCAATCGCTGCAAAGTCGAGATGCTGACCCCCATGCGCTTTGCCCAGCTCGCCAATGACTCTTTGCGGCGAAGCCTGGCAACGGCCAAGTCAGCGCCCAACTTTTCAATAGCAGCCAGAGTGGCGGGCGGAAGTTGATCAATGGCTTTAGGTGTGCGTGACATGCCGATGTGTGAGTATGAAGACATACAAACTATACCTATGTATCGGTATAGTGTCAATTCTCGCAATGCCGATTCAAAAATGGAATGTGTTAGAAAATGCTGCTTAAAAAGTATGAATACTTACTTCGCGTACTGATGTATAGGTAAAAATGACTTGTCGTCTCATCCAGCGATCACCGATCGGCCATCGCCTAGCCCGGACAGTCCACTCCGACCTCTAGTTCGGAATCACGCATGACATGGGGCATTCGTACTTGCACTCATCCATCCAGATCCTGCCTGTTTCAAGGGGCACCTCCGAAGACTGAAGCACGGTGGCGTTGCTGTGGCCATGAGCCCTCTGGAAATCTGGCGCGCAAACACGGCTGCCTTGTTTTGTCGTGAATCCTGGTGCGGGCACGGCTTCGCCTCGGGCTGATGCGCTGCAACCGTCCAGTCCAACAAATTTCCCCGACCTCTGGTCTTCCTCGCGAGTCAAATTTCTTGGACCTCCCGGTCCTTCACGGTGTTGCGGCCCCATCGAATTCGCTGGGGTGCTACGCGCCCGGACCCACCCCCATCGGGTCACGCCAAGGCCGCAGTGGTTGCGACCTGGTTCAATTTCAAAGGACTTCATCATGGCCCACATTGGCACTTTCACCCAACAGGACAACAGCTACAACGGCACGGTTCGCACCCTGACACTGAACGTCAAGATCAGGATCGTTCCCAATG
>JBEEJZ010000159.1:0-4248 GCA_041168905.1 Pseudomonadota bacterium
AATGCTTGAGAAGTTGCCGTGGCCCAGCCATCTGCGCAACGTTCCCGAGTACGCTGGCGGTCATCATGAGCGCATGGACGGCAAAGGCTACCCCAAAGGTTTGAAGCGGGAGCAAATGTCCGTCCAGGCGCGGGTCATGGGTATCGCAGACATTTTTGAGGCGTTGACCGCCTGCGACCGACCCTACAAGCAAGGAATGAAGCTATCCCAGGCGATGGCGATCCTGAACAACTTCCGACTTAACGGTCACATCGATCCAGACCTATTTCAGGTTTTTCTGGATAAAGAGGTGTATAAAAATTATGCGGCGCTATTTTTAGAGCCTTGGCAAATTGACGAGATTGACCCCAGTAGCTGGAAGACTTCAACCGGTCAGACGGCAAAGTCACACCAGTGACCATCGCTCCAGGTTGAAACTTGCTTGTTCAATGCCGGTGCGCTGACTTGTCAGACGCAAAATTTCGGCGCGAGGGGGGTAAGCACTAGCGTCCCAGTCACTCAGCACCGTACGTGTGTAACCACCTCCGAGCGAGTGTTGCGCTGGCTTGTGTGTATGTCCGTGTATCAGCGACATCGACTGGGCTTGTTCAAGCATCTGCAGGGCCGCGTCCGTGTCAACGTCGGCGTAAGGTTGTCCGGTTGCCTGCATAGTCTGCTGCCGTAGCTCGCTTCGCCTCCGCAGCTGCTTGCCAATCTCGAGTCGCACTTCCAATGACTGACTCAAAAAGTCTGTTTGCCAATTGGAGTTGCGGACCTCGCTGCGAAAACGCAGGTAGTCGGTATCGTCCAGACAAAGCGCATCCCCGTGAGAAAAAACCCAGCGCCGGCCATGCCAGCAAAGTACCGTCGGGTCATCGATGATGTCAAATCCGCACTGACTACTCAGGGCTTTGCCGACCAGAAAGTCCCTGTTGCCTGGCAGGAAAAAAATGCGGCTTCGGGTCGCCGCTTCTTGCAACACCTGCACACAGTCCGCTTCAAAACTTCCCGGCTGGGCCATGTCATCACCCACCCAGACCTCGAACAGGTCTCCCAGAATAAACAGCGCATCCGCAGCCAGTTGGGACATGTACTGTCTCCAAACTGCAAAGGTGGCAGCTTCAGACGCTTGCAGATGAAGGTCTGAAATGACCTCCACAACGCACCAGTGCTCCGGGGCTTCGATCACTGCCGGCGGCGCACCTGGCTGCATTGCCGCAAATTTATGACAGAGCGACAGCTTTTTCGATCACGACATCACTGAGGGGGACATCGTCATGGAAGCCCTTACGGCCGGTTTTCACCGCCTTGATTTTGTCAACAACTTCGGTTCCGGCGATCACTTTGCCAAACACGGCGTAGCCCCAACCCTGGGCTGAAATGGCGGTGTGATTCAAGAACCCGTTGTCAGCCACATTGATGAAAAACTGTGCCGTTGCTGAGTGAGGGTCGCTGGTCCGAGCCATCGCTACGGTGTAGTTGTTGTTCTTGAGTCCGTTGTTGGCCTCGTTGCTGATGGGCTCGTCACAGCTTTTTTGCTTCATGCCAGGTTCGAAGCCGCCGCCTTGAACCATGAATCCGGGAATTACCCGATGAAAAATGGTGTTGTTGTAGTGCCCCTTGTTGACGTAATTCAAAAAATTGGCCACAGACTTGGGCGCTTTTTCCTGATCGAGTTCAAGCGTGATGACACCGTGCTCGGCAATATGGAGTTCGACTTTGGGGTTGCTCATGATTTATTTGATCGCTGTTGCGGAGTTGATGATGATGGGTGTTTGTGGGGCATCGGAAGAAAAGGGCCCCGCAGCGCCCGTAGGCGTGCTCTTGATCTTGTCTATCACGTCCATGCCGCGAATGACCTTGCCGAAGACCGTGTAACCCCACAGCTGGGGCGAGTTGAGCAAATTAGCCCGCGGTGTATTTTCGTATGTACGGCCGCGATATTCGAATTTCGGAACTGGGTCCCCGGGAGGGATGATGATCGGATCCAGAAAGTCGTTGTCTTTCACATTGATGAAAAACTGCGCGGTCGCAGATTGCGGGTCATTCGTGCGCGCCATGGCCAGGGTACCCACCACGTTACGTGGTCCGCCCTTGGCCAACGCCTCGCGTCCCTCATGGGGCACCGGGGGACGTGTTTTCTTCTCAACGTATTTGGCATCGAAGCCGCCACCTTGCACCATGAAGTTGCTGATCACCCTGTGGAAGATCGTGCCGTCGTAATGCTTGTCCCTGACGTACCGCAGAAAATTTTCCACGGTTTGGGGTGCTTTGTCTGGGTACACCTCCACGACAAAGTCGCCTGCAGTGGTGCTGAATTTGACCTGGGGTGCTGTCTGGGCAAGGGTCAGGGACATGCCAAACCCTAGAAGCAGCGCGATACTGCACTTGAAGAACGAGAAGTTCATGAAGAGCCCCTATTTAACGGATTTTTTTGCAGCGTTGGCTGATAGCTTAAAAACATCATTGAGCAGGCTCTGCTTGGGTCTGACACTGCTTGCCGCTGGATCAAGCTGAGCGGCCTTGCTGTAAGCCTGAGCGGCTAGTTTGGCATACACATCGCCCAGGTTTTCGTAGGCCGTTGCGTAGTCAGGCTTGTTTCTGATCGCCATTTCAAGCGCAATGCGCGCTTTTTCGAACTGGTTCTGCGCCGCCAGCACAACAGCCAGGTTGTTGTAAGGCTCCGCCAACTCCGGGTAGTCTTCCGTCAGTTTGCTGAAAACCGCTAGCGCCTCGTTTTGTTGCCCGGAGGCTTGTAAGACCGAGCCCTTGATGAATTGCATCTGCGCATCTTTTGGCTTGCTAGCAAGCACCGCGTCGGCTTTGGCTAAGCTTTCTGCATACTTGCCGGCACGCATCAACCCCAGGGCGTCATCGTAGTCATCAGCCCAAACAGTGGTGCCGAGTAGCGCCGCTGTTGCCATCAAGACACGACCGGTCCACAGGGTGAAAGATGAGGTGCGGGAGGGTTTGTCGTGCATGGCAATTCAAATAAATTGGCGACCAGGAACCCTGCTGGTGGAGGGCTTTATACTGGTTCGATTGTAGCCCGGGGGGCTGTCGGGGCACCCTGGAATCGCGTTCCAGGCCCATGCCTTCCCCTCTGGCTGGAGTAACCCAATTCTCTTCGTTCGGTTCTGAATTTTTCATGAGTTTGCGCATCTTCAACACGCTGTCGCGTGATTTACAGCCGTTTTCCCCGATGGAGCCGGGGCACGTGCGCATGTACGTGTGTGGGATGACTGTTTACGACCTGTGCCACCTCGGGCATGCGCGCGCCATGATCGCTTTTGATGTGGTTCAGCGCTGGCTCAAGGCCAGTGGTTTTAGGGTCACTTACGTTCGCAATGTCACCGACATAGATGACAAGATCATCAAGCGCGCGCTGGACAATGGCGAGACGATTCGAGAGCTGACAGATCGCATGGTCGATGCCCTGCATGCAGATGCAGACGCCCTAGGCGTGGAACGCCCCACATACGAGCCACGTGCCACGGAGTACGTCCCGCAGATGCTTACGCTCATTTCTCGCCTCGAGAAAAACGGCTTGGCCTACCGCTCGGCCAACGGGGACGTGAACTTCGCTGTTCGCAAATTCGCTGGTTATGGAAAGCTCAGCGGCAAGTCTGTCGATGAATTGCGGGCTGGAGAACGCGTTGCCGTGGCTGACGGCAAGCAGGATCCTTTGGACTTCGTCCTGTGGAAGGCAGCCAAGCCAGACGAGCCAGACCAGGCTAAGTGGGCAAGTGAGTTTGGTGTTGGTCGGCCAGGTTGGCACATCGAATGCTCAGCCATGGCATGTCAGATGCTGGGTAATACCTTTGACATTCACGGAGGCGGTGCAGACCTTCAGTTCCCGCACCACGAAAATGAAATCGCCCAGAGTGAAGGTGCCACCGGCTTGCCTCTTGCCCGCAACTGGATGCACAACGGCTTTGTGCGCGTGGACAACGAAAAAATGTCCAAGTCACTGGGCAACTTTTTCACTATCCGCGAGATTCTGGCCAAGTTTGATCCCGAAACCGTTCGGTTTTTTGTGGTCCGAACTCACTACCGCAGTGCACTGAATTACAGCGACGTCCATCTGGCCGATGCCCGCAGTGCATTGAAGCGCCTTTACACCGCCTTGCAGCTGGTTCCGCCACTGGATGTGGGCGTCGATTGGACACAGGATCACGCAGCCCGTTTCAAATCGGCCATGGACGAGGACTTTGGAACTCCCGAAGCTGTTGCCGTGTTGTTTGATTTGGCCTCTGAGGTCAACAGGAG
>JBEEJZ010000160.1:0-19757 GCA_041168905.1 Pseudomonadota bacterium
CTGCGTGCTGCGATGCCCGGCGCTGAAGTGTCGCTGTGGTCGCCGGGTGCGCCCTTGGCGGATTACGCGGTAGTGTGGGCGCCGCCGCAAACCTTTATCGACGAGCAGCATCAGATCAAGGCCGTGTTCAACATCGGCGCCGGGGTGGACGCTTTGGTCAAGCTGCGCTGGCCGTCGCATTTGCCGGTGATACGGCTCGATGATGCCGGCATGGCTGTGCAGATGGCCGAATATGTGTGTCACGCGGTGATTCGGAACTTTCGTGAATTCGACCATTACGACCATGCCCAAACGTTGGGGCGTTGGGAGCAGCGCCCCGCACCCCGGCGCCAGGATTTCCCGGTGGGCGTGATGGGCCTGGGTGTTCTGGGCAGCCGTGTGGCCCATGCCCTGCAGGCCTTTGAGTTTCCGGTGTTGGGCTGGAGCCGCACGCCCAAAAGCCTGGCCGGCGTGAAGGTGTACAGCGGCGACGGCGAGTTTCAGGACTTTCTGGCGGGAACGCGCGTGCTGGTCAACCTGTTGCCCCTTACGCCCGACACCCGCGACATCATGAATCGCGACACGCTGTCGCGCCTGTTACCTGGTGCCTACCTCGTCAATGTGGCGCGTGGTGCTCACCTGGTGGATGAGGACTTGCTTGCGCTACTGGACAGCGGCCACATCGCCGGGGCCACGCTGGATGTGTTTCGTGCCGAGCCCTTGCCGCCCGAACACGCCTTTTGGCAGCATCCAGCGATCACGGTGACGCCCCACACTTCGGCCCGCACCCTGCGCGAGCAAAGCATCCACCAGATCGTCGGCAAGATCCGTGCATTGCAGCGAGGTGAGACGGTAGCGGGGCGCGTGGATACCCAGCTCGGCTACTGAGCGATGGGCCTGCAAAAGGCTCATTCCTCCGTTTTGTTTTCTCGTCCCAGCTGGGCAAACGGCAGGGTTTGCTTGACCAGCACCACAGTGCAGGGCGCTTCCATGGCGACCTTGATCGGCACGGTGGCCACAAAGCGCTGCATCTGCAGACCATGGGTGGCTGCGCCGATCACGATCATGCTGACGTTGTTGCCCTCGGCGTAGCGCAGCAGCGCCTGAGCCACATCGCCGGATTCAAGGACATGGTAGGAGGTCTGGTGACCCGTCAGGTTCAGGCCTTGGGTCCACTGCCTCAGCATGGCCAGCATGGCCCGGTGTACGCTGGTTTCGCTGGTGTCGTCGCTGGTTGCCCCTGTGGCGCTGCCGCTCACCACGGTGACGCAGGCCAGCCGTGCACCCGGGCGCAAACCGAGTGATCGACCCACCGCCTGGCGCAGTGAATACAGCGTGGCATCGGTCACATCGTGGTTGGGCACCGCCACCATGATGATGGGTACTTCGTCGATTTGCCGGGTGGGTAGCTGGCTGGGCTTGTACTGCATGCCCGCCGCCTTGATCCAGCGTTTGAAGTGCGTTCTGAAGCCCGTGCCGACCACGTTGCGCCCACGCGCCGTGACTTCGACCTGCTCGGGGTGCATCAGGTCAAACGCCAGGTGGGCCGCCGACGGGTAGCGTTGATCCGCCACCGGCTCCAGGCAACGCAAGATCACCTCCTGCAGCCATTCGGGCAAGTCGGGGCGCAACTTGCGTGGGGGTGTCGGGTCCATCCACAGCCGCTGGCGCAGGCCACCACTGGTGTGCGGGTTACCAAACGGCAGTTCGCCGGTAGCCAGCTCGTACAGCATCACGCCCAGGGCAAAAATGTCGCTGCGTGGGTCGCCCCGGATGCCCACCACCTGCTCGGGCGCCATGTAGATGGCTGATCCCACCGCCTTGCGCAGCTCTTCGGCCAGCAGATCCGGGTAGTGCGCATGAAAGCTCAGGCCAAAGTCCAGCAGCATGGCGGTGCCGTTTTCACGGATCAGCACGTTGGCGGGCTTCAGGTCCAGGTGCACCGCGTTTTGCTTGTGCATGCTGTGCAAGGCCGTGGCTACAGCGGTGCCCAGCTTGACAATGGTGCCCACCTCCGCGCCAGGCTCACCAGGTTGCGGCACCCAGTGCTCGATGGTGTTGCCCCGTACATATTCCATGACGAGGTAAGGCACGACGTCCAGGTCACCGGCGGCCACTAGCCTGGGTACATAAGGCCCGTGCAGCACCTGCATCATCTGGTGCTCGACTTCGAAGCTGACGATGTTTTCAGCCCCATCGCCCGCTGTCATGCGCGGCACTTTCATCACCATCTCGAAATTGGGCTCACGACCCCCGGCGTAATGCACGCGGTAAATCAGCGCCATGCCGCCGCTGTGGATGCAGTCCTCCACTAAAAAGCCGTCGATCTCGCGGCCAGATTCAATCAGTTTCATCGTCCACCCTCCAGGCGCTGGGCAAAGTGTTCCGGCATGCCGGCAGCCCTTATGCAGGCAGCGGCAGCGTTGTGGTCGTATTCGACCCGGTAAAAGGTGAGTTGCATGGCCGTGGTGTCGAACATGGCATACATGGCCCCGGTGCGGCCGTCACGCGGCTGGCCCACCGAGCCCACCGTGGCGATCCAGCTGCGGTGGCGCGGGGTAGGGACCGGCACCCCCGGGGTCGGCGCGAACGGCATGAGGTTGCGGCCCGCTCCCCGGTAGTACAGGGTCTGGTGGTGCACATGCCCGCCAAACACATGGCGCACGTCGGGGTGCCCATAGGGTGGTGCGACGGCGGCATCGAGGCTGGCGCTGGCCGCACGCTCGTTGTCCACATAACGCCACTGCGCGGGGGCATCGACGCTGGCATGCACCAGCAACACGGTCTGAGCCAGGTGCGTCAGCGGCAATTGCGCCAGAAACTGGCGTTGGTCCGGGCTAAGCTGCTCGTGCGTCCATTGGGCGCCTTCGTCACCACGGTGAGTGACCTTGCTGGGAGGTGCCACTGCCAACGCATCGTGGTTGCCCTGCAGCACGATGGCCCCCTGCTCAGCCAGAGCCATCACGCGCTGCACCACCTTGGCAGGCGATCCGCCATAACCCACCAAGTCACCCAGCAGGGCGATCTTGTTGGCGCCTGCTGCACTCGCATGTGCCAGGCAGGCCTCCAGCGCGTGACTATTGGCGTGGATGTCTGACATGAGAGCCAGCTTCATGATGTGTCTCCAATTTCTTTATCGCCAGACCTTAACCGACTCAGCCTAAAGCAATCTGACATCTGTCTGGTTTGTGGCTGATGCAGGAAAACGAGGGGCAAATGTTGGCGTCGCTACACTTTGCGGCTCCAATTTAGCTGCGTTGAGGTGTTACATGAGTTTGCCTGGCCGGGTCAGAATCGTCGACGTGGGCCCCCGTGACGGTTTGCAAAATGAGAAGCAGCCGGTGGCCACCCACGTCAAGGTGGAATTGGTGCACCGTTTGCAGGATGCGGGCCTGACCGAGATCGAAGTCACCAGCTTTGTCAGCCCCAAGTGGGTGCCCCAAATGGCGGATAACGCCCAGGTGATGGCCGGCATCCAGCGCAAAACTGGCGTGCGTTATTCGGTGCTCACGCCCAATCTGCAGGGTTTTGAGGCCGCGCTGGCCACCCAGCCCGACGAGATCGTGGTGTTTGGTGCGGCCAGTGAAGCTTTCAGTCAAAAAAATATCAACTGCAGCATGGCCCAGAGCATCGAGCGCTTTGCGCCCGTGGTGGCTGCCGCGCGCGCGGCAGGCATCCGGGTCCGCGGTGCGATGAGCTGCACCGTGGGCTGCCCCTACGAAGGTGAAGTGCCAGCCGAACGGGTGGCGCAGCTGGCAGGCATGATGAAAGACATCGGCGTTCAGCATGTGGGTGTGGCAGACACCATCGGCGTGGGCACACCGCTGAAGGTGCAGCGCGCCATCGAGGCCACCCTCAGGCACTACGGCGTGGACGAAGTGAGCGGCCATTTTCACGACACCTACGGCCAGGCGTTGGCCAACACCCTGGC
Source organism: Pseudomonadota bacterium (assembly GCA_041168905.1). GTDB lineage: Bacteria > Pseudomonadota > Gammaproteobacteria > Burkholderiales > Burkholderiaceae_C > JBEEJZ01. The sequence goes on from JBEEJZ010000160.1 coordinate 3,911, forward strand.
GGCCCTGCAGCTGGGGGTGTGGCAGTTTGATACCTCGGTGGCTGGCCTGGGTGGGTGTCCCTATGCCAAGGGTGCCACCGGCAATGTGGCCACCGAAGACGTCGTTTACATGCTGCACGGCATGGGCATAGACACAGGCATTGATCTGGACCGGCTGGTTGATGCCGGTCAGTACATCAGCCAGGCCCTGGGTCGCGAGACGCAGTCGCGCGCGGCCCGCGCCCTGATCAACAAGCGCAAGGTTTGAATTGTCATGTGTGGTGCAGAAGTCAAACCCCTGCCTGAGGGTGTGCAACGCGTCGCCGCTTTTCTGGTGGCCGCGGGTCACTCCCAGGCGCCGGTCATGCTGGACGACGCTGCCCGCACCGCCCAGCAGGCCGCAGACGGCTTGGGCGTGGCGCTAGGCCAGATTGCCAAAAGCATCATCTTCAAACGCAAGCCCGACGAAGCGGCGGTGCTGGTGGTGACTGCGGGGGATCGGCGTGTGGACGAGAAAAAAGTGCAGGCCTGGGTCTGCACAGAGGGCCAGAAACTGGGGCGGGCAGATGCTGACTTCGTGAAAGGCAAGACCGGGTTTTCGATCGGCGGGGTGTCGCCCGTGGCCCACGCTCAGGTGCCCGTCACCTTGATCGATGAAAGCCTGTTTCGCTTTGAGACCATCTGGGCTGCTGCCGGCCACCCGCACGCTGTGTTTGCCTTGACGCCTGAAGAATTAAGGGCATTGACTGGCGCGCCTGTGGCGGATGTGGCTGCGGCTTAAAGTCGCCATCGATGACTTTCAAACTGAGCTCCACACAACATGAAGCACTGGCTCAAGCCGGCACTGCGATCGTTCAGCAGGCGGGCACTGTGCCGTCGCCCTGCGTATCGCGCTGCCGCATCGACGCGACCACCGGCTGGTGCGAGGGCTGCCTGAGAACCATCGACGAGATCACCGCTTGGGCCGGTTTGCCCGATGCTGGCAAGCGCATGGTCTGGCAGAAGCTATTGCACCGGCTTAAGTCAGTGCCGTCAGGTGTGGGAATCGCTGGCCAGCCAGGCGCGGCCCAAGGCCCACTCCAACAGCGTCGCGGTGGCCATCAGCATTGAGCCTAGCAGCAACATATGTGAGGCAGACCAGCCTTGTACCAGGGCCCAAAAGCTGCTCAGCCCGATCATCCGAAATAGCCAGAGCACGCCCTCACGCACCACGATGCGGTCTGCCAGCGCACCTTTGAGGTCCAGCACCCGCTGATTCAGCACTTGTTCACTGGCCAGCCAAAAAGGTTGAACCATGGCTAACAACAGCACGTGCAGCACATAAAAACCAGCCCAGCCCACGCTGGCCCCCAGCAGGCCGTGGGCCACGGCCACGCCGGCGGCGGCCAGCCCCATCCAGCGAACCCGGTTGCCGTCATGGCGATGGCGACGCAGGCCAAACAGCGCCAGTGCACCAGTCACCGTGGCGGCACTGGCCACCCAGCCGTAGTGACTGGTCTGGCCCAGTGACTGGACGGCGCCGCTGGCGCTGAGCACCATGCCCATGCCGAGCAAGCCAGATTCCAGAAAGTACAAGGGCAGGCATGCCGCAAATCCGGGCTGGCGCACCACCGCCCAGGGCGACGCCACACCCATGGCCGGTGTGTCAGGCAACCGCCGGCCCGCCCACCATGCACCCAAGAGCCCCATGACGGCATAACTGCGGTACACAGCGTTGGGGGATTCGTCGAGCCAGGTCAGCATGGCCGACACCACCGCCGTGGCGAGCAGGCTGGCCAACACCGTCAGCACCGTCACATGCGTGGCGTAGCTGTCTCGCTGCTCGTTGCTCAACAGGTTCAGCTCCATCCAGTGCCGTGCGCCCCAGCTCAGACCCAAAAATCCACCCATCGCCAAGGCCAGCACCAGCGGCTGTCCTTCGGCAAACCACAGCAGCAGGGCTGGGAGCACAAAAGCCGCCTGCACTTGGCGTGCTGTACGCCATTGCAGGCGCCGCCCCAGCACTAGTGGCACATTGATGCCGAGCATGGCGACGGTCAACATGCAGGCGGTGTATATCACCGACCCGGCCATGCCGCCCTGGGCAAAGACCAGCACGGCACCAAAGCCCGCCAGGGTGGAGAAAGCGCCCTGGCAGGCGATAAATGGCAGTAGGCGGCGTTCGAGGGAGCTGGGGTTCATCAGAGGCGGCAGGGCTGCACGGTTGTGGGCCCTCCTGGACATATCAATATGATGCAAACATTCTCGTCCACAGGAGCCGTCTCATGAAACACATCACCTTTTATCTCGATTTTATTTCGCCCTTTGCCTGGCTGGCGTTTGATGCCTTGCCGGACGTGTTGCAGGGCCACAGCTACCAGGTGACCTACAAGCCGGTGTTGCTGGGCGCGATCCTGCGGCACCACGGTCAGCTGGGGCCCGCTGAAATTCCGGCCAAGCGCGAGTGGACCTATCGCCATGTGTTGTGGCTAGGCCAAAAGCAGGGTCTGGAAATGCAGATGCCTGCGGCCCATCCTTTCAACCCGCTTCCCTTGCTACGGCTGGGCATCGCAGCCCACGCCCAGGGTTTGCCCAACCGATTTGTCTGTGAGAGCCTGTTTCGTCATGTGTGGCAGGGTGGGCTGGATGTGCTGGACCCCCGGCGACTGGAGGCCTTGCAGGCGGCCCTGCCTGCGGTGCTCGATCCCAATGGCGCCGAGGTCAAGACCCTGTTGCGGGCCCACACCGATGATGCGATTGCCCGAGGTGTATTCGGTACGCCTGGTTTTGAGGTGGATGGCAAGATGTTCTGGGGGCTGGACGCGCTGCCCATGCTGCGTGACTATCTCGATGGCAATCCCTGGTTTGATGGCCCCGATTGGGCAGCAGCTGCTCAGCGGCCCAGTGGATTGAAGTCGGCTTGACGTTAGCCCAGCCACTTTGTGACGGGGAAAGACCCCAAATTTCATATCCGGTGTAAGGCGTTCTCAGTACTTACCCTAATGCTCAGGCCAGGCACGTCCTATAAAAACCGAACGTAAGTCCATCATTTGCCGCATTAAGAAAAAATATATAAGGGTTACTACTAGGTTTGTAAGTTCCGAGTTGAAAGTGAGCGATTGAACCCCCACCGGCTGTCAGAAAGCCGTCAGAACCCCTCGCCATAGTCCGCACCCAAGTGCCGGGTTGCGGCGCCCACTTTTTAACGTTGGAGACTATTTATGGCATCAGCTGACGCGATTCGGCCCATGAGTGCAGAAGAGAAGAAGGTGATCTTCGCTTCTTCACTGGGCACAGTGTTCGAGTGGTACGACTTCTATCTGTACGGTTCTTTGGCAGCCATCATTGCCAAGCAGTTCTTCAGTGGACTGGATGAAGGTTCTGCCTTCATTTTTGCCTTGCTGGCCTTTGCTGCCGGCTTCATCGTGCGCCCCTTCGGCGCGCTGGTGTTCGGTCGCCTGGGCGACATGATTGGCCGCAAGTACACCTTCCTGGTCACCATCCTGATCATGGGTGCATCCACCTTCATCGTGGGTATCCTGCCTAACTACGCCAGCATTGGCGTTGCCGCTCCCGTCATTCTGATTTGCCTGCGCTTGCTGCAAGGTTTGGCATTGGGTGGCGAGTACGGTGGTGCTGCTACCTACGTGGCTGAACACGCTCCCGCTGGCCGTCGCGGTGCTTACACCGCCTGGATCCAGACCACTGCTACTCTGGGTCTGTTCCTGTCCCTGATGGTGATTCTGAGCACCCGTACCATCATCGGCGAGGATGCCTTTGCCGAGTGGGGCTGGCGCGTTCCGTTCATCGTCTCGGTCATCATGCTGATCATTTCGGTCTACATCCGTCTTAGCATGAACGAGTCGCCCGCTTTCGTGAAAATGAAGGCCGAAGGCAAGACCTCCAAGGCACCCCTGTCCGAATCTTTCGGTCAGTGGAAAAACCTGAAGATCGTGATCCTGGCTCTGGTGGGTTTGACCGCTGGTCAAGCTGTGGTCTGGTACTCCGGCCAGTTCTACGCCCTGTTCTTCCTGACCCAGGCCCTGAAGGTGGACGGTGCTACCGCCAACATCATGGTCGCTGTCTCGCTGATCATCGGCACGCCGTTCTTCATCGTGTTCGGTTCGCTGTCTGACAAGATTGGCCGTAAGCCCATCATCTTGGCAGGTTGCTTGCTGGCTGCTTTGACCTACTTCCCAGTGTTCGAAGCGTTGACCAAGGCTGCCAATCCTGACCTGGCTGCTGCTCAAGCATCGTCCAAAGTGGTTGTCGCTGCTGACCCCGCTGAGTGCTCGTTCCAGTTCAACCCCACTGGCACCAAGAAGTTCACTTCTTCTTGCGATATCGCCAAGCAACGTCTGGCTGGCGCTTCTGTGAGCTACTCCAACGAAGTGGCTGCTGCTGGTACCCCCGCCATCATCAAGGTCGGCGAGACCGTGGTGAACGTGAAGTACTCTGCTGAAGACATCGCTGCTGCCAAGGCCAAGGCCGAGGAAAAGCTGGCTGCCCTGAACGCAGCTGAACCCAAGGATGCCAAGGCCATCGAAGCTGCCACCAAGTCTGTCAAAGACCTGAGCAGCGAGAAGACCGCCAGCGGTGCATTGCTGGGTTCCAACCTGGGCGCTGCCCTGAAGGCTGCTGGCTACCCCGCCAAAGCTGACATGGCCAAGTTCGACAAGGTCACCGTCATCATCATCCTCACCTACCTGGTGATCCTGGTGACCATGGTGTACGGCCCGATTGCCGCCATGCTGGTGGAAATGTTCCCAACCCGCATCCGCTACACCTCCATGTCTCTGCCCTACCACATCGGTAACGGCTGGTTCGGCGGCTTGCTGCCCACCACGGCCTTCGCTATCGTGGCGCAGACCGGTAACATGTACAACGGCTTGTGGTACCCCATCATCATCGCCGGTGCAACGGTGGTAATTGGTGGCTTGTTCATCAAGGAAACCAAAGACGTGGACATCTTCGCCAACGACTGATGTTGGTCGCCGCACGGTAAATGCGTGCGGCATTTGATGAAGGGCCCTGCCACAATCGCAGGGCCTTTTGTCAAGTTGAGTTTGGTTTTATTTAAGGAGTGTTAGACATGGTGAAGATCTTTATCGGTTTTGTAGTTTTTGCGGCCCTGGCGCTGTTCGTGATCATGAAGGGTGGCGACAACCTGGACATGGGTGGCGAAAAGCACGGTGCTGATGCGGTGCATGTGGATGAAAAGAAACCCGCTGAAGCTGCCCCTGCTGCAGCTCCCGCTGCAGCACCTGCCGCTGAGCCAGCGCCCGCCAAGTAAGTCTTTCTGACCTATGGCCACAAAGGGCCGCCCGCAATACCTGCAGGCGGCCCTTTGCTATTTGTGGCCTGGCTCAACGCTGCAGGCCAATCCCGCTACGATGATGGCCCTTTAGCTCAGCGCTCCTACTCATGTCCAACGGCCTCATACGCATACGCGGCGCACGTCAGCACAACCTCAAAAATCTGGATCTGGATATAAGAACGGGCGAGTTGACGGTGGTGACCGGGCCCAGCGGCTCGGGCAAGTCCAGCCTGGTGTTCGACACGCTGTACGCCGAAGGCCAGCGCCGCTACGTAGAAACCTTCAGCGCCTACGCACGGCAGTTTCTGGATCGGATGGACAAGCCGGCGGTCGACAAGGTGGAGGGCGTCCCTCCGGCGATTGCCATCGATCAGACCAACCCGGTGCGATCTTCCCGGTCGACCGTGGGCACCATGACAGAGCTGAATGACCACCTCAAGCTCTTGTTCGCCCGTGCAGGCCAGTTGTTTGACAAGGCAACGGCGTTGCCTGTGCGCCACGACAGCCCCGAGACCATCTATGCCGAACTGCTGACGCGCACGCAGCTCGGTGACCCGCGGCTGGTGCTGACCTTTGCGGTCGAGTTGCCGGCCAAGAGCACGCCGCAAGACATCGAGCAGTGGTTGTCTGCGGCGGGCTTTACCCGCGTGCAGGCCGAGCGGCTGGTGGGTGACGTCAAGGTGCTGGATGTGGTGGCCGACCGGCTGCGCATGGGCAATGCCGAGAAGGTGCGGGTCATGGAGGCTATTGAGCTGTGCCTGAAGCGCGGTATGGGCCGCATGACGGTGCATGTGTTGCCTTTTGACCCAGACAGTGACACTGCCCCCGAGACCTGGAAGTTCTCTACCGGCCTGCACTGCCCCGAAAGCGACATTCGCTACGCCGAGCCCATCGCGTCGATGTTTTCTTTCAACTCGGCCGTCGGCGCCTGCGATACCTGCCGGGGCTTCGGCCGGGTCATCGGCGTGGATTACGGGCTGGTGATTCCCAACGACAAGCTCACTTTGCGTTCGGGTGCCATCAAGCCGATGCAGACGCCCGCCTGGCAGGAGGCGCAAGACGACCTGATGCGCCACGCCGAGGATGCCGGCATCCCGCGCGACACGCCTTGGTACAAGCTCACGCCTGAGCAGCAGCACTGGGTGATCAATGGTTCACCCCACTGGAATGGCAAGTGGAACCAGCACTGGTTTGGCGTCAAGCGCTTTTTTGAATACCTGGAAACCAAGGCTTACAAGATGCACATCCGTGTGCTCTTGTCCAAATACCGCAGCTACACCGAATGTCCGGACTGCCGGGGCGCCCGTCTCAAGACGGAGAGCCTGCTTTGGCGAGTGGGCACCAAGGCGGATGCGGATGCGGTCTTGGCCGTAGAAAAGCGCTTCATGCCCGTGGGCGCGAAGTGGACCCGCGCTCAGCTCGAAAACCTGCCGGGCTTGAGCCTGCACGACATGATGATCATGCCGCTGGATCGGCTGCGGCTGTTTTTTGATCGGCTGTCGGGGGGCATGGGGCAGGCCTCGTCGGTAGACGCCCCCCGCACCGACGCAGATCGTCTCAGCACTGGCCCAAACGCCGAACAAAAAGCGCTGAAGCTACTGCTTGAGGAAATCACCACCCGGCTGAAGTACCTGTGTGATGTGGGCATCGGCTACCTGACGCTGGACCGGCAAAGTCGCACCTTGAGTGGCGGCGAGGTGCAGCGCATCAACCTCACCACGGCCCTGGGCACTTCGCTGGTCAATACCCTGTTTGTGCTGGATGAGCCCAGCATCGGCCTGCATCCGCGCGACATGCATCGCATCATCGAAGCCATGCGGCGCTTGCGCGATGCGGGTAACACCCTGGTGGTAGTGGAACATGATCCCGCCGTCATGCTTGCCGCCGACCGCATGATCGACATGGGCCCTGGCCCGGGTGAGCGCGGCGGCAACATTGTGTTTGACGGCAGCACGCAGGACCTGCGCAGCGCCGACACCCTGACCGGCGCCTACCTGGGGGCGCGCAAGCAGGTGGGCATGGGCCTGCGACGGCTGGTGGCCGAGAACACCCCGCGTTTGATTTTGGAAGGCGCGCGCGACCACAACCTCAAAAATGTGTCGGTTGATATCCCGCTGCAACGCCTGGTCACCGTGACTGGCGTCAGTGGCTCGGGCAAATCCACGCTGGTGCAGGACGTGCTGGCACCAGCCTTGTTGCGCCATTTCGGCAAGGCCACCGAAACCCCAGGCGCCTTTGATCGTCTGCTGGGGGCAGACCTGCTGAGCGATGTGGTGTTTGTGGACCAGTCGCCCATCGGCAAGACGGCACGTTCCAATCCGGTGAGTTATGTCGGGGCTTGGGACGCCATCCGCGAGATTTTTGCCAACGCGCCCTTGGCCCGCGAACGTGGTTACACCGGCAGCAAGTTCAGCTTCAACAGTGGCGACGGGCGTTGCCCCAGCTGTGGCGGCTCGGGCTTTGAGCATGTCGAGATGCAGTTCTTGAGTGATGTGTACCTGCGTTGCCCGGACTGCGACGGCAAGCGCTACCGGCCCGAGATTCTGGAGATCACCATCGAGCGCAAGTTGCTCGGGGCGGCCGTGGCGGGTGCCCAGCTGCCCGATGCCCATCCCGCCAGCTTGCAGGCCCGAGTGCTGAGCCTGAATGTGGCCGATGTGCTGAACCTCACAGTGAGCGAAGCCGCTGCCATTTTTGCAGCCGACCGGGATGTGATACGCGCTTTGCAACCGATTGTGGATGTGGGCCTTGAGTATGTGCGCTTGGGCCAGCCTGTTCCCACGCTGAGCGGCGGCGAGGCCCAGCGCCTCAAACTCGCCGGCTTTCTGGCGGACGCTGCCAAAAGCGCCACTGCCAGCCGGCAGGCGGTGGCTCGGCGCGGTGTGCTTTTCATGTTTGATGAGCCCACCACGGGCCTGCACTTTGACGACATCGCCAAGTTGATGCGCGCTCTGCGCAAGCTGCTGGATGCGGGTCACAGCCTGCTGGTCATCGAGCACAACCTGGACGTGATTCGTGCGAGTGATTGGCTGATCGACCTGGGGCCCGAAGGAGGCGAGGGCGGCGGCGAAATCGTGGTGGTCGGCACCCCCGAGGATGTGCGCCGCCACGCCAGCTCGCACACCGGGCTGGCTCTGCGCGAGTACGACAGCGCCCTGGGTGCGGGAGTGCACACTGTGCGGGAGCCGCGCGCCGCCTGGGCGCCGGTGGTGGACTCATCGATCCAGATCGTCAATGCGCGTGAGAACAACCTCAAGTCACTGAACGTGAGCATTCCGCGCGGCAAGTTCAACGTGATCACTGGCGTCAGCGGTTCGGGCAAGTCCACCTTGGCCTTTGACATCCTGTTCAACGAGGGGCAGCGTCGCTATCTGGAAAGCCTCAACGCCTATGCCCGCTCCATCGTGCAGCCTGCTGGCCGGCCTGAAGTGGACGCGGTCTACGGCATACCACCCACCGTGGCCATCGAGCAGCGGCTCAGCCGGGGCGGGCGCAAGTCCACCGTGGGCACGACGACAGAGGTGTGGCACTTTCTACGCCTGCTGTACGTCAAGCTGGGCACCCAGCACTGCGTCAAAGACGGCGCCGCCGTGGCGCCCCAGACGCCAGACAGCATTGCCGCTCAGCTGATGAAGACCTTCAGGGGCCAGCATATTGGCTTGCTGGCGCCTTTGGTGATGAACCGCAAGGGCGTTTACACCGAGCTCGCCGATTGGGCCCGGCCGCGCGGCTACACCCACCTGCGTGTGGACGGTAACTTTGTACCGGTCACGCCCTTTGCCCGGCTGGACCGTTTCAAGGAGCACACCATCGAGCTGCCGGTGATGAGCCTGGACATCCACCCCGGTGCAGAAACCGCCCTGCGCGAGGCCTTGTCGGCAGCACTGGTGCACGGCAAGGGCGTGGTGCATGTGCTCAGCGACCTGGGCGCCTTGCAAGAGGCGATGGATGATGGCTTGCCCACGGCCCAGATAGGCAAGCTGCAGGTGTTCTCGACCAAACGCGCTTGCCCGACCTGCAGCACCAGCTATGCCGAGCTGGACCCGCGTCTGTTTAGTTACAACAGCAAGCACGGCTGGTGCCCTGACTGTGTGGGCACCGGTGTGGCGCTGACCAAAGAGCAACGCAAGGTCTTTGATGACTCTGTGCGCGACGATGACAACAAGGGCCGCGAGCAGACCTTTGCCGAGCCTGAGGTTGATGATTTGGTGGATTCCGTCTGCCCTCGTTGTGCAGGCACCCGGCTGAACTGGGTCGCCCGAGCGGTGAAGTTTGCCGATGTTGGCATTACCGACATTGCCCGTCTGTCGGTGACCGATATTCGCCATTGGGTGGAAACCCTGGCCGAGCCCGAGCGCCTGAGTGCGCGCGAGGCGGATATCGCCCGTGACCTGATCCCCGAAATCAAGAGCCGGCTCCTGTTTTTGGAAGAAGTTGGTTTGGGCTATCTCACGCTGGACCGTGGTGCCCCCACGCTCAGTGGTGGCGAGGCCCAGCGCATACGCCTGGCTGCCCAGTTGGGCAGCAATCTGCAGGGCGTTTGCTATGTGCTGGACGAGCCCACCATCGGCCTGCATGCGCGCGACAACAAGATCCTGCTGGGCGCCCTGCAAAGCCTGAGTGACAAAGGCAACACTCTGGTTGTCGTGGAGCACGACGAAGACACCATCCGCCATGCCGACCACCTGATCGACATCGGCCCCAGCGCCGGCAAGCGCGGTGGCCGGCTGGTGGCCCAGGGTTCAGTGGCCGATCTGGAAGGTGCGGCAGATTCCCAAACCGGTCGCTATCTGCTGCACGCGATGAGACATCCGATGCAGCCGCGCCGAACTGTGGTGGTTTCTACGCGGGGCGATGAGGCGGAACCAGCTGGGGCAGAACAATTGGGGTCGGATCCCGATTTCGCACAGCGAAACTCGGGCTCTGACCCCAATTGTTCGGTATCCGACCCCATTGGTTCTGACCCCAATGGTTCAGATGCGCAAAGCGTGCCCGAGCTCAGCTGGCTCAGCCTCAGAGGCGCCCACCTCCACAACCTGCAGGATGTCAATGTCGAAGTCCCCCTCAAACGCCTGGTCGCCATCACCGGTGTGTCGGGTTCGGGCAAATCAACGCTGGCCCGTGAGGTGTTGTTGGCCAATGTGCAAACAGCGGTCACCAAGCGCAGCACCAAGGCGGGTCGGGATGCGCTAGCTGCCGGTGAACAAATACATTGGGTGGGCTGCGCGTCGGTGTCCGGATACGAGCCGGTGGACCGTGTGCTGGAGGTCGATCAAACGCCCATTGGCAAGACGCCGCGTAGCTGCCCCGCCACCTACATCGGCTTTTGGGACACCATCCGCAAACTCTTTGCCGACACCCTGGAGGCGCGGGCGCGGGGTTACGCCGCCAACCGCTTTAGCTTCAATACCGGCCCAGGCCGTTGCCCCAGCTGCGAAGGGCAGGGCATACGCACCATCGCCATGAGCTTTTTGCCCGACGTAAAGGTGAAGTGCGAAACCTGCCATGGCGCGCGCTTCAACCCGGAAACGCTGGCGGTTACCTGGCGTGGCAAGAACATCGGCGATGTCCTGAATATGGAGGTGGACGAAGCAGTCGACTTTTTTGCCAGCATGCCCAACATCAGCCACCCCTTGCAGTTGCTCAAGGACGTGGGTCTGGGTTATCTCACCCTGGGCCAGCCTTCGCCCACGCTGAGCGGTGGCGAGGCCCAGCGCATCAAGCTGGTGACCGAGCTGAGCAAGGTGCGAGACGACATCACGCGGCGTGGCCAGAAGGCACCGCACACCCTGTATGTGCTGGACGAGCCCACCGTGGGCCTGCACATGGCCGACGTGGAAAAGCTCATCCATGTGCTGCATCGGCTGGTCAACGGCGGCCACAGCGTGGTCGTTATTGAGCATGACCTGGACGTGATTGCCGAAGCCGACTGGGTCATAGACCTGGGGCCGGACGGTGGCGCTGCGGGTGGCCGCATCGTTGCCGCCGCCCCACCCGAGGCCGTCGTCGCGCTGAGTACGCACACGGGATTGGCGATTCAATCTGTGCTGCAACGCGGGTCCGCATGATCACCTTTTACAACCCCGTACATGCCCAGCACCAGGGCCAATATGAGATGTTTCGTGGCCAGATGGTGCCTTGTTTCGAGGTGCCGGCGCGGCAAGACCTGGTCTTGGCCGAGCTGCAACGACGTGGCCTAGGGGAGGTGCAAATGGCAGAGCGTATCGACGCGCCCGCGCTGGGTACCGTCCACAGCCCTCGCTACCTCGACTTTCTGGCGCACGCATGGGAGGAGTGGGTGGCCATGGACCCGGCCAACGCCCAGCGTGATGCGCTGGCCTCGGTCTGGCCCGGGCGCGGCTTGCGTACCGATGTGCTGCCGGCCAACTTCGCCGCCCGGCTGGGGCACTTTTCGTTCGATGCGGGCAGCCCGCTCACTGCGGGCACCTGGGCAGCGGCACGTGCGGGCGCCGACTGTGCGTTTGCCGCGGCCAATGCGGTGCTGGCTGGGGGTAGGTCTGCTTTTGCCCTGTCCCGCCCGCCAGGGCACCATGCCGGCGCTGATTTTTTGGGCGGCTACTGCTTCTTGAACAACGCCGCTTTGGCGGCGCAGCACCTGCGTGATGGTGGTGTGGAGCGCGTCGCCGTCTTGGATATCGACTACCACCATGGCAACGGCACTCAGGCTATTTTTTATGATCGGCCCGACGTGTTTTTTGCCAGCGTCCACGGCGACCCACGCACCGAGTACCCGTTTTTTCTGGGTTACGCTGATGAGACCGGCACTGGCCTGGGGCAGGGGGCTAACCTGAATCTGCCGTTGCCTCGGGGCACCAACTTCGCCGCGTGGTCAGCAGCGCTGGAGACTGCGCTTGACGCCATCCAGAAGTTTGGCGCGCAAGCGCTGGTGCTGTCGCTGGGCGTGGACACCTTTGCAGGTGACCCGATCTCTGGCTTCACCCTGCAAAGCGAGGACTACCTGCGCGTGGGCGAACGCCTGGCCGCAGCCGGCCTGCCCACAGTGTTTGTGTTTGAAGGCGGCTACGCGGTTGACGACGTGGGCATCAACGCAGTGAATGTGCTGGAAGGGTTTGCACGGCGGGCTTAACCCGCGCTTCCCAGCGCCAGCCCCGCATGCTCGCGCAGGCGACCTTTGCGTTAGTCCGTCGATGGAAAGTTGGTTAAAGTATTCGTATGGCACCCACCATTGTTCGCGACGGGCAGTTCCGTCTCTTTTTCTTTTCGCGTGAAGAGCTGCGTATTCATGTGCATGTTGCGCACGCCGATGGTGAAGCTAAGTTCTGGTTGACTCCTCAAGTTGTGTTAGCCAACCATACGGGTCTTTCTGCGATGCAAATTCGTCAAGCGCAAGTTGTAGTCTGTGCGCATTTAAAGGAGATTCAGGATGCCTGGAACCACCATTTCGGCGGCTGAGGTTACCCACATCTCGAAGCACGGGTTTTGGCTTTTACTTGGCGACGAAGAGCTACTTGTGCCGTTTGACCAATTCCCCTGGTTTCGAAAGAGCACGATTGAGCAAATCTCAGACGTTCAATGGCCTACCCCTGACCATCTCTATTGGCCCGAGCTAGATATTGATTTGTCGGTGCAGTCGATACGCAATCCAGCAGCCTTCCCACTGGTGTCTGGCGCATCTAACTAATAGATGCTCGCCAAGGGCATTCAGCATCAGGTTGTCGCCAAGCGGCGATTTCTGTCCGCCGTGTAGCGCCAACGTTAGTCCGCCAAGACGAAGTTAATTAACGTACCCGAATGGTCGTTCTGTGTCATCAATGTCGGTGAATAGGTCTACTACCTGGTGTCTTGCCTACTGCGGCTAAGCGCTCAAGGCAGGGGTGTGTCCATCATCAACCCGCGCTTCCCAGCGCCAGCCCCGCATGCTCGCGCAGCGGGTGGAAGTGGATCTTGGGGAAGCGCTCCTGGGCCAGGCGCACGTCGTAGGGGCTGGTGCACAAATAGGCCAGGGTGTCTGCCGCATCCCGCGCCATGCGCATCGGGTAGGCGTTGACGAAGGCGGTCAGCTCGGCTGGGGTGTCGGCCGTGATCCAGCGGGCACCCGTGTACTGGCAGCCTTCCAGGCGGATATCGGCGTCGTATTCGCCCTTCAGGCGGTGTTGCACCACTTCGAACTGCAGTTGTCCTACGGCACCCAGCAGCATGTTGCCGCCCATTTCGGGCTTGAAGACCTGAATCGCACCTTCTTCGCCCAGCTGGGCCAGGCCCTGTTGCAGTTGTTTGGTGCGCAGGGGGTTTTTGAGCACCACGGTCATGAACAGCTCGGGGGCAAAAAAGGGCAGGCCAGTGAATTGCAGGTTCACCGAGCCGTCGGTGATGGTGTCTCCCAGCTGCACACCGCCATGGGTGGTGAAGCCCACGATGTCGCCCGCGTAAGCCTCTTCCACGGCCTCGCGGCGCTGGCTCATGAAGGTCACCACGCTGGTGGGGCGCAGCTCTTTGGCCGTGCGCATCACCTTGAGCTTCATGCCTGGCGTGTATTTGCCCGAGGCCATGCGCACAAAGGCGATGCGGTCGCGGTGGTTGGCGTCCATATTGGCCTGCACCTTGAACACCACGCCGCTGAAGGCGTCGTCTTCAGGCTTGACCTCTTGCACCAGCGGCTGGCGGTTGACCAGGGTGGTGCTGGTGCGGCTTTGCGGGCTCGGTGCCAGGTCGACCAGGGCGTCCAGCACTTCCATCACACCAAAGTTATTCACACCAGAGCCAAAGAACACAGGCGTTTGCTTGCCGGCCAGGAAGGCCTCGTGGTCCCAGGCGGGCGAGGCGCAGGTGGCCAGTTCCATGCTCTCCATGGCGGTGGTCCATTCGTGGCCAAAGCGCCGCTCCAGCGATGCGGCGTCACTCAGCGGCACGGTATCAAAGTCTTGCGGGCGACGCTCGCTGCCACTCTCGAACACGGTCATGGCCTGGGTGCGCAGGTTCACGATGCCGCCAAACAGCTTGCCCTGGCCCACGGGCCAGGTCATGGGCACGCAAGGCATGCCCAGCTCGCGCTCGATCTCGTCCAGGATGTCGAGCGGCTCGCGCACTTCGCGGTCCATCTTGTTGACAAAGGTGATGATGGGCGTGTCGCGCTGGCGGCACACCTCGATCAGGCGGCGAGTTTGGGCTTCAACACCATTGGCGGCGTCGATCACCATCAGGGCCGAGTCCACGGCGGTCAGCACACGGTAGGTGTCTTCGCTGAAGTCCTTGTGGCCGGGGGTGTCGAGCAGGTTGATGACGTGGTCGCGGTACAGCATCTGCATCACGGACGAAGCCACCGAGATGCCGCGCTGCTTTTCAATCTCCATCCAGTCGGAGGTGGCGTGGCGCGAGGCCTTGCGCGCCTTGACCGAGCCTGCAATCTGAATCGCACCTGAAAACAGCAGGAGCTTTTCGGTCAACGTGGTTTTACCGGCGTCCGGGTGGGAAATGATGGCAAAGGTGCGGCGGCGGCGGGTTTCGGAGGCGTAAGACACAGATGTTTTCCAGAAGTGAGCCCAGGGCGCGCAGGCAGACCCTGGGCCAGGACCGGGCGCCACAGAGGCGCGCCAAGCCTGCAGATTTTACGGGTGGCCCAGCCGATCGAAGATAGATCGGTCCAGATCTGACAGTAATACGCTAAGGCGACGAGGGGCGCTGTTTCCAGCCAAAGTGACGTGATTCCATATTGCGACACTTTATTTGTCGCAATACTTCTTGTGCGTCGATTAAAGTGACCCGGTTGGCAGCGAACATCCCTTTATTCGCCACAACCTGTGCCCGCTGTCCTTCATCGACGTTCCGCAGCAGGCCTATGTAGACGCCATGATCGGTGTTTACGAACTCAACCGTGTCGAACTCTTGCGTGATGTCTTCGTATGGGCCTATGAACGGTCTTGCCAGCAGTATGTGGCGGTTAAACAGAACCTGGTACTCCCGGACATTTTCCGCCTGCGTTAACGCCAAGCATTGGCCGAAGTTGTTGCAGGCATCGTCAAAAATGATGAAGCCGCGAGTCGGGATGTTGTCGGTGGCAAGATGCCGCCCACGGTGGCAGAGCCGGACAGAGAGCATTTCATTCAATTGGTCTTGGAGGGGTTTGCCGCGCTGCATCCCGGTAATGCTGTTCGCTTTGGAATCAGGCCATTAGAACTTGCCGCGTGGCGTGAAAAACAGGTTGTTGCCAGTGACTGAACACCAAGCGGTCAGCTAAGCAAACGCGGTTAAGCATGGGCTGAAGAGGGTACTGCAGCGATGGGCGGTACGCGAACTGATGCCCGCATTCACCGAACTGTTGCGAGATGAAACCGAGCTCAGCGTTCGGTGGCTACCCGTGGACCCGGCAGACCGGCGCGAGGAGTACATGGACGCGGTGGAGCAAGTAAGCGTTCAATGCACCAAGACGCTCCTCACCCAAATTCTGGGTGAATTGGTCAGGAGTGACACGGATATTTAGTCGTCCCTTACATGGACGTCTCCAGGAAAGCAAGATTTGGCAATGTGATGTTTCAAAGGGTTTGCAGCCTTACATACGGCCTATTTGTGCTGGTTGTTAGGCAGCTGGCCCTG
>JBEEJZ010000161.1:0-17040 GCA_041168905.1 Pseudomonadota bacterium
TGCCAAATTGCAGGGGCAAGACCACATCTACCCAGGCTGCCTTGGCCACTTTGTCGAAGGTCATCAGGCCCGTCGCCGTGGCCACCACACCACCCACCACGATGCCTAGCAACACCGAAATATTGGCCAAAAAACCTTTGGCAAAACGTGAAATCAGCAGGATGGACACCAGTACCAGTGCGGCGATGCCCACGCCCCCCAGGTCGGCGTATTTGGGATTGGGAACAGTAGGCACCAGGGCCAGTCCCTTGGGAGCTGCCGGCACGGCAGAACCTGCCGCTGCCGTAGCGTCTGCCAGCCACTTGGCATGTTCAGGGTTCACCACATTGGGCGCAGTAGGGCCGAACGGGTTGCCAAAGATCCAGTTGATACCGATACGCATCAGGCTGATGCCGATCACGGCAATGATGGTGCCAGTGACGACCGGTGGAAAGAATCTCAGCATGCGGCTGACCAGCGGGGCGATCAGGATCGATATGGCCCCTGCGCCCATGATGGCGCCAAATATGAGCTGAGCACCGGCATCGCCCGGGGTGGCGTTGGCCATGGCGACCATGGGCGCGACCGACGCAAATGTCACACCCATCATCACAGGCAACTTGATGCCAAACCACTGCGTAGCGCCCAGCGATTGAATCAGCGTGACCAGGCCGCAACAGAACAGATCGGCAGAGATCAGCATGGCCACTTGTTCGGGGCTGAGCTTGAGGGCGCGGCCCACGATCAGCGGAACGGCGACCGCGCCCGCGTACATCACCAAAACGTGTTGCAGACCCAGTGCGGCCAGCTTGCCGTTGGGCAGCCGCTCGTCCACTGGATGGGTTGTGTTGCTCATCAATGTCTCCTGTTGGAATAGGGTTGGTACACGAAAAGTGTATACAAAACAAAAGAAAAAGAGATCGGTAGAAACCCGAATACGTCAGGTCAGCGTTTTGGAATTTGCCCCCGTTTCGACCTTTGGCGTTCTCAGCAAAAGTTCAAAACCGGGGGCCATACGACCTACTTCAGCAGGTCGTACAGGGTGCGCGCCACCACCTGTGTGGCGCGGCGCAGGTCTTCCAGGTCCAGGCGCTCGTCAGCCCGTTTGGCATGGGACTCCAGCACCGTACGCGGGCCCGCACCGTAAATCACGCCTGGAATGCCGGCTTCGCAAAACAGTCGCACATCGGTGTAGAGCGGGGTGCCCAGAGCGGGAATCGGTTCGCCAAAAACGGCTTCGCCATGCCGTTGTATGGCCGCGACCAGCGGCTGGTTGCCGGGCAGCGGTTGCATGGCCCGGGCCAGCAGGATGCGTTTGATGTCGACCGTGATGCCGGGCAGGCTGGCGGCGGTATCGGCAA
Source organism: Pseudomonadota bacterium (assembly GCA_041168905.1). Classification (GTDB taxonomy): domain Bacteria; phylum Pseudomonadota; class Gammaproteobacteria; order Burkholderiales; family Burkholderiaceae_C; genus JBEEJZ01. The sequence continues at coordinate 1,341 of JBEEJZ010000161.1, forward strand.
TCAGCTGGCGCAGACCGGCTTCTACCTCGGCGGGATTCTCCTCGGGGATCATGCGACGGTCCATTTTGAAGCTGACCTTGCCGGGGATGACGTTGGTGTTGGTGCCGCCTTCGATGGTGCCCACGTTCAGGTAGGGGTGGGTAATGCCTTCAACCTGGGATGTGATCTGCTTGTACAAGGTGTTCTGGGCATAGAGGGCGGTCAGGATGGTGTTGGCGGCCTGCAGGGCGTCCACACCAGAGTCCGGAATAGCCGCGTGCGCCATCTTGCCGTGCACGGTGACTTCCATTTGCAAGCAGCCGTTGTGGGCCGTGACCACCTGGTAGCTGAAGCCAGCTGCCATCATCAGATCGGGCTTGATGATGTTGTGCTTGAGCATCCAGCCTGGTCCTACCTCGCCGCCAAACTCCTCGTCGTAAGTGAACAGCAGGTTGATCTGGCCTTGGGCGGGCTTGGCGACCGCCTCCAGCGCCCGGACTGCAAAGGCGTAGGTCGCAAAGTCGCACTTGCTGACGGCTGTGGCTCGGCCATAGATCTTGCCGTTTTCAATCTCACCACCGTAAGGGTCATGCGTCCAGCCCTCGCCCGGGGGTACCACGTCGCCGTGGGCATTGAGCAGCACGGTGCGACCTTCCCCATAACGGCGTCGTACCACCAGGTTGGTGATGCTCTCCAATCCTGCGGCCTGCACTTCCGCCGCGGGCACCGGATGTTTCTCGGCGTCCAGCCCCATATCCGCGAGCAAGCCAGCAGCGCAATCGGCGTGGGGCGCATTGTTGCCGGGGGGCGTGTCGCTGGGCACACGCACCAGGGCCTGCAGGAACTTCACTTCCTCATCGAAGTGGGCGTTGATCCAGGCGTCGAGTTGTTCGTAGGGGGTGGTCATGGTCGGGTTTCCTGAGCGAGTTGTACGATGAGGCGAGTGAAGGCATCCACCGCCAGCTGCATGTCGTCGCTGGTGGTGGATTCAAGTGGGTTGTGGCTGATGCCCGCGTTTTCTCCGCGCACAAACAGCATGGCTTGCGGCATGACTTCGTGCAGCTTCATCGCATCGTGGCCTGCGCCGCTGGGTAGCCGGAAAACGGGCAACCCAAGGTGGGCGACCGCAGCCTCCCAGCGGGCTTGCCAGGCGGGGGCGCTGGGGGCCGCTGACGCGCGCATGTTTTCTTCAAGGCGGTAGCGCAAGCCCCGGCGCTCGCAAATGAGCTTGAGGTGTTCCAGCACATCGTTGGCCAGGGCATCGCGCTGTGCATTGGTGGGCGCGCGCATGTCCAGAGAGAACTGGCAACGCCCTGGCACCACATTGATCGAACCATTCGGAACGTTCAACTGTCCCATGGTGCCGACCGAGTCGCCGTCTTGCGCCGCACGCTGCTCCAGATAAACCGCCAGCTCGGCGACTGCGGCGGCCGCGTCGCGCCGGGTGGCCATGGGGGTTGTGCCGGCGTGGCTGGCGGTGCCGATCACCTCAGCCTGGTAGCGCACGCTGCCGTTGATGGATGTGACCACGCCCAGCGGCATGTGGGCTGCGTTGAGCACGGGACCCTGCTCGATGTGGACCTCCACAAAACCCAGATACTGCGCTGGATCCCGCTGGATGCCGGCGATGTCATCCACGCACAGACCCGCGTGCTGCATGGCGGCGCGCATCGTGATGCCGTCGGCATCCTGCTGCTCCAGCCACTCGGGCTTGAAGTCGCCGATCAGCGCACCCGAGCCCAGGAAGGTGGCCTTGTAGCGCTGGCCTTCCTCTTCCGCAAAGGCGACGACCTCGATCCCGAAAGGCAGGCGTTTACCTTGTTTGTGCAACTCGCCCACACAGGCCATGGGGACGAAGATGCCCAGGCGCCCGTCGTATTTGCCGCCGTTGCGCACAGTGTCGTAGTGTGAGCCAGTTAAAAGATATTTAGATCCTGCAGCAGCCGGGTGATAGCGACCCACCACGTTGCCCACGGCGTCGATCTCCACCTCGTCAAAGCCACAGTCCTTCATCCAGTGGCTGATGCGCTGGGCGCAGGCGCGGTGTGCATCGGTCAGGTAAGTCACGGTCAATTGACCCTGCTCGGCATAGCCCGGGTCCGAGTGTTGGGCCAGTTTTTCCTGCCAGTCCCACACTTGATGCCCCAGCGTGGGCTCCACACCAAATTTGTCGTTCAGGCGGATCTCGACGATGCGGTGGATGTTGCGCAGGCACTCGGCCAGCTCGAACTCGGGGTGGCCGTGCAGACGCCGCTCGAACGCCTCGATGATTTGCTGCTTGTTGTAGCCCAGACCACGTGGCCCGCGCACGGCCAGGATGAATGGCCAGCCGAACTTGGCGTTGTAGTCGGCGTTGAGCTGCTGGATCTTGGCGAACTCTTCGGGCGTGCAGTCGGTCAGACCCGCCTTGGTTTGTTCGTTGGTGGACTCGGCCGTCAGCGTTTTGCTGACCATGGCCTTGCCTGCCAGCTCGGGGTGAGCACGGATCAGGCCCAGTTGTGGCTCGCGTCCGGCAGCCTCCAGCACCTGGGTCATCACGTATTTGAGATGTGTCAGCGAGGCAAAAGGTCGCTGCGTCAGGGCCTGCTCTGCAATCCAGGGCGAGTGCTCATACAGGCCGTCCAGCATGACGGCTGCGTCCGCGGCGCTGGCAGCATTGAGTTGTTCGATGGTCAGGGGCATGTTCAGGCCTTCAAAGTGGTGGCGGCCGCTTGGTTAGGGGCAGGATGGGTGGCGCGCCAATGCCGGGCGATGTCCAGGCGCCGGCAGATCCAGACCTGGCTGTGGCTTTGCACATAGTCCAGAAAACGTTGCAGCGATTTCATGCGGCCGGGCCGACCCAGCAAGCGGCAGTGCATGCCGATGCTCAGCATCTTGGGTGCATTCAAGCCCTGCGGGTCGCCTTCGGCGTAGAGCACGTCAAAGCTGTCACGCAAGTAGGTGAAGAAGTCGTCGCCCTGCGCAAAGCCCTGAGCGGACGAAAAACGCATGTCGTTGGTGTCCAGCGTGTAGGGCACGATGAGTTGTTGCACCACGCTGCCGTCGGTTTTGGTGACCGGCATCCAGAAGGGGAGGTCGTCGCCGTAGTAGTCGCTGTCGTATTCGAAACCGCCGTAGTCCGCCACCAGTCGATGGGTATTGGGGCTGTCGCGACCGGTGTACCAGCCCAGCGGGCGCTCGCCGGTCATCTGCTGAATGATGTCCATGCCGATGCGCATGTGCTCACGCTCGGTGGCTTCGTCCATGTTCTGGTAACTGATCCAGCGCCAGCCGTGGCAGGCGATTTCGTGGCCCAGTTCCTTGAATGCGGCCGTCAGTTCCGGGTGGCGCTGCAAGGCCATGCTCACACCAAAAATCGTCAGCGGCAGGCCACGCGCCTCGAACTCGCGCAGGATGCGCCACACGCCGGCGCGCGAACCATATTCGTAAATGCCTTCCATGCTCATGTGCCGGGCGGCAAAGCTGGCTGGGTTGAACATCTCCGACAAGAACTGCTCCGAGCCTGGGTCGCCATGCAATACAGCGTTTTCGCCGCCTTCCTCGTAGTTCAAGACAAACTGAACAGCAATGCGGGCCTGTTGGGGCCATTGCGCATGCGGTGTGGTGCGGCCGTAGCCCACCATGTCGCGCGGGTAGGGAGTGGAGCCGGGGGCAATGAGGGTCATGAGCAGCCTTGTTGCAAGTGAGATGGGAATACGGGGAAGGTCCTGTCAGTCCAGGCCCGACAGCGCCATGGACAGGTCGTTGATCGGCATGGGGCGGTCGAAGGCCAGGTTTTCTTCGACATGAAGCAAGTGGTCTGCCATCAGTTGCACCGCGCGTGCCTCATCCTTGGCCGCAAGTGCTTGCACGATGTCGGCATGCTCGTCGACCGAGTGCTGAGCTGCCTTGGTGCTTTGGTACATCAAGGTGATGAGCGCACAACGTGAGATCAGCTGGCTCAGCAGCTGGGCCAGTACATCGTTGCCCATCAGCTCTGCCATGCGCACATGAAAGTCGCCCAGCAGCTCGGTGCGACCGGAGGCGTCGGTGCTGTCAACAGCCGATTTTTCCTGCGCGATGTGATTTTTGAGCGATTTGATCTGGGCCGTACTCACTTGTCGTACAAAGGCGCGCGTCATTTCGACCTCGAGCATCCGGCGCACCGCAAAGACCTGGCGTGCCTCTGTCACGGATGGTGCGGCGACAAAGGCACCACGGGCTGGCTCCAGGCGGACCAGCTGATGTTGAGAGAGTTTCAGCAGGGCCTGCCGCACCAATGTGCGGGACACGCCAAAGTGATCGGCCAATTTTTGCTCGGCGAGCTTGGCGCCTGGCTGCAGGCGATGGTCTACGATGGCCTTCGTCAAGGCCTGGACGATGCGATGTGTGGTGGATGATTCCATGGCTTCATCATACTGCCAAACACAAAAAGTGTATACACTTTGAGTTGTGCCCTGCGTTCTGGGGCACACATTTTCAAAAACTTCAGGAGTTCACATGGGCCTTAGCACACACGTCCTCGACACCATGCATGGTTGCCCCGCCGCGGGCATGTCTGTGGCGCTGTACACCACCCTGGGCGATGAAGCGACGCTGGTCAAGCGCTTCACCCTGAATGCAGACGGTCGTAACCCTGATGGCATGCTGTACGACCACGCATCGCTCAAGGTGGGTACCTATCGCCTGGTGTTTGATGTGGAAGGGTACTTCCGGCAGGTGGGCGTGGCCTTGCCGGAGCCCAATTTTCTGAACAAGGTCAGCCTGGACTTTGGCGTTGCCCATGCGGATCAGCACTACCACGTCCCCCTGCTGGTGAGTCCCTGGAGTTACTCCACCTACCGCGGCTCCTAAGCCTCGGGCCTGAGCTACATCTGGCCTTCGGTCAGTGTGTCGAGCTGAAAGAGCCCGCTTTTGTGCCACAGCCAGGTGTCGGTGTAGGTGACCCGACCCATGCGTGCCGGCACGGGAAACGGCGCGGCTGACCGCACGGTGCGCTCAATCTCGGCCATGACCTCGGGCGCGTGGCGGGGCGCCCGCATCCAGCTCACATCCAGCACCCGCCCCCGGCCATCTACCTCAACCTGCAACACGCCCACGGCGTAAAGCAGCGGGGGCATCTTGCCGCGATAAATGCGTGAGGTGTTCAGGCCATAGAGGTGGCCAGCAGCATCCTGCCGGTAGGCGCGAGGCGTGGTGGCTACCGAAATTTTGCCTGTTGGTGCCTCTACTGCAGGTGCGGGCGCAGGCATGGGTTCAGGTTGCTGCGGTGCTGGCTGAGGAACTGGGGCCGGGGTCTGCACCCTGGGCACCAGACCGCAGCCAGCCAGCAGCAAAGATAGGGCCCATGCGCTGGCCCAGCCTTTTTTGAAACCCGAGATCTGCTCGTTCATGGGTGTCTCCATTTTTTCCGGGTATTTCGCAGTCAGGGGCATACTGTGCCACTTTCCGATCTTTTCAGCATCTTTGGGCTAGCGCGCTGTTGGTAACAAAGGTGTCTTCCTGTCATCTCATGAACTCAATGGAGGTTGTGCTGCGTCGCCTGGCCCGTGAACCCGCGGTGTTGGTGCGGGTGCATGCGACGCGTGGTTCGGTGCCCCGCGAGGTGGGTGCGTGGATGGCCGTGTTTGCGAAGGACGCATTGGGCAGCGTGGGGGGCGGTCATCTGGAACTGCAGGCCACCCAGATTGCGCGCGCCCACCTCGACAATCCCGGCGCTCTGCCCGAGTTCCAACGCTATGCCCTGGGCCCTAGCCTGGGGCAATGCTGTGGTGGCGATGTGCAGTTGAGGTTTGAATATCTCACCGCCGCCGATGCGGCCACGCTGTCGCCGCGTTTGATGCAGGCTCATGCACCAGTGGTCTTGTTTGGTGGTGGTCATGTGGGCCAGGCCCTGGTGCGTGTGTTGAGTACCTTACCGCTCAAAATTCACTGGATCGACAGTCGGGACGAAGTATTTCCTGCCGATATCCCGGCGCATGTGGCGTGTGACAACGTGGACCCCGTGCAATCCGCTGTCGTGGGGCTGGCACCCGGGGCCTGCGTGCTGATCATGAGTTTTAGCCACGCCGAAGACCTGGAACTGGTGGCCGCCTGCCTGTTGCGACAACGTCAGCATGCGGATTTGCGCTACATCGGCCTGATCGGCAGCCGCACCAAATGGGCGCGCTTTCGTGCGCGCTTGCGCGAGCGTGGTTACACCGACGACGAGCTGGACGCAGTCACCAGCCCCATCGGTGTGCCTGGCATCGCAGGCAAGCAGCCCGAAGTCATTGCTGTCGCAGTAGCGGCCCAGATATTGCAGTGCCTGAGTGCCTACGCTACAGGCTAGGCCCGTGGTGTCGGCACATGGGGCCTGACAATAATCGTGGATGGAATTGTCCTTTGTTCAAAAACTGTATACACTTTTGTCCCAAGGTCGCAGCGGAGCAAATGGGGTGCACAGCCCCGGCGGGGATTGAAACCCCGTGTTCGCGGCCCACGCCTGCTCAGAGCGCCCGCAGTGGTGAGCAGGCTTTTGGACAAGAACGTGTGCCTCACGTTCGATAAGGTTGAGAGACATGGAAAGCTATCTCCTTGATTGGGCCAATCTGCTGCTGCGTTGGGTGCACGTCATCACCGCAATCGCCTGGATAGGCTCTTCCTTTTATTTCGTGTTTTTGGACAGCAGCCTCACGCCGCCCGAGGACGAAGACCTGAAGAAGCAGGGTGTCAGCGGTGAGTTGTGGGCCGTACACGGTGGTGGCTTCTATCACCCGGTCAAGTTCAATGTCTCGCCGCCCAAGCTGCCCGGGCACCTGCATTGGTTTTATTGGGAAAGCTACAGCACCTGGCTGTCAGGCTTCAGCCTTTTCACTGTGTCGTATCTCTGGAGCGCCAGCACCTACCTGATCGACAAGTCCCGCATGGATTGGGCGCCAGCCGAGGCCATTGCCGTGGCGTTGGCGTTTTTGGTCGTGTTCTGGCTGCTGTACGACGGTATTTGCCGCGTCTTTGGCAAACGCCAAAACGGTGATGCTCTGGTGGGGGCCCTGGTCTTTGTGCTGGTCTGTGTGGCCTCATACCTGGCCTGCCACTGGTTTGCCGGTCGCGCTGCCTTCTTGCTGGTGGGCGCCATGATGGCCACGTCCATGAGTGCCAATGTGTTCTTCTGGATCATTCCGGGTCAGAAAACGGTGGTCGCCTCTATCAAAGCGGGTGAACCGGTGGACCCCATCCACGGCAAGCGCGGCAAGCAGCGCAGCGTGCACAACACCTATTTCACCTTGCCCGTGCTGTTTGCCATGCTGAGCGGTCATTACAGCTTCACCTACACGCATCCGCAAAACTGGCTGGTGCTGATCTTGATGATGTTTGCCGGTGCAGCCATTCGCCAGTTCTTTGTGATGCGCCACGGCTACAAACTGGGCCGCAACCCCAACCCACTGCCCTATGCCTTGGCCGGTCTGGCTGCCATCGTTGCCACCATGTGGTGGCTGAAACCAGCCGACCAGCCCAAGGCCGCAGCTGCCCAGGAGGTGTCATTTGCTGCGGTTCAAAAGGTGCTGGAACAGCGCTGCTACCTGTGCCACGGGGCCGATGTGCAAATGAAAAATGTGCGCCTGGATTCCCCTGAAGGCGTCAAGCAGCACGCCCAGAACATTTACCAGCAAGTGGTCGTGACCAAGCTCATGCCCATGAACAACGCCACAGGGTTGACCGATGCGGAGCGCGAGCTCATCGGTGCCTGGTTCGCTCAGGGTGCAAAAACGCCCTGAGTCGTCTTGGGGCGAAAGCCTGAGCGCAGCCTGATCGGCCGAGATCAGGCTGCGCTTGCCAGCTCCAAGGCCAGCCGGTTGTGCTTTTCCAACAGTGGCGCCAGATCCACTGTCGCTAATTGCCCCTGGCGTACCACCACCTTGCCATGGACCACCGTGTAGGCCGCTTGCGGGCTGGCGCAAAGCAGCAGGCTGGCCACGGGGTCGTGCACCGCACCGCCGGCAAAGGCCACGGTGCCGAGGTCAAACAACACCAAATCGGCACACATGCCCGGTGCCAGGTAGCCGATATCGCGGCGTCCCAGCACTTCGGCACCGCCCCGGGTGGCCACGCGCAGCGCGTCACGTGCGGTCATTTCCAGGGGCGCGGTGTCGCAGCCAAACACGGTTTGCCCCTGGGCGTTGGCGCTGGGGGCCTCGAGTGATTTGCGCAGGCGCGCCAGCAGCAAAGCCTGACGTGCCTCGTTCACCATGTGGGCGGCGTCATTGCTGGCGCTCCCATCCACGCCCAGGCCCACGGGCACACCGGCGTCGATCATTTTGCGGATGGGTGCAATGCCACTGGCCAGGCGCATATTGCTGCAGGGGCAGTGCGCTACCCCGGTGCGTGTGGCCGCAAACAGGCTGATGCCTTCGTCGTCCAGCTTCACACAGTGCGCATGCCAGACGTCGTGCCCCAGCCAGCCCAGCTCTTGTGCGTATTCGGCGGGGGTGCAGTTGAATTTTTCGCGCGAGTAGGCGATGTCGTGATCGTTTTCAGCCAGGTGCGTGTGTAGCCGGGCACCAAAATGGCGCGCCAACACGGCCGATTCACGCATCAGGTCGCGGCTGACGCTGAAAGGGGAGCAGGGCGCCACAGCCACGTTGATCATGGCGCCGAAAGATGCATCGTGATAGGTTTCGATCAGCCGTTGCGTGTCTTTCAGTATGAAGTCCTCACGTTCGACGACACGGTCAGGGGGCAAGCCACCCTGACTCTGGCCCACGCTCATGCTGCCGCGGGTGGCCACAAATCGCATGCCGATGGCCTGTGCCGCCTCGATGCTGTCGTCCAGCCGCACGCCATTTGGGTAGATGTAGAGATGGTCACTGCTGGTGGTGCAGCCGCTCATCAACAGCTCGGCCATGGCGACCTGGGTGGAGACACTCACCATCTCGGGTGTGAGGCCGGCCCAAATGGGGTACAGCCCTCTGAGCCAGCCAAACAATTCGGCGTTTTGCACTGCAGGAATCGCCCGCGTGAGCGACTGGTACATGTGATGGTGGGTGTTGACCAGGCCCGGCGTGACCAGATGGCCACGGGCATCAATCACCTCGTCTGCCGTCTGGGGCAGGTCGGCGGCGGGGCCGATGGCCTCAATCAGACGATCACGAATGAAGATGGAGGCATCGTGCAGTTCCCCGGACTGGTCGTCCTGAGTGGCAATGCAAGTGGCGTTTTTGATGAGCAGGGTAGGCATGACCGCTTTATAACCGCAGCGGTTTTGACGTAGCTCAAGACACAGGTGGCGCTGTGCGGGCACATTAGCGCCATGTTGCCCGATCTGCCCTTGGATACCTGTGCCGACAGCCGAACTCTGGCTGCGGGCACGGTGTTGCTGCGTCGGGGCGAGTCGCCCGAGCACCCGCTTTACCTGGCCCGGGGCCAGGTTCGCATGGGCGTGGTGAATGGCGACCAGATGGTGCATTTGTTGGGTGTTGCCCAGGGCCCGTTCTGGCTGGATGCCACCGAGGTCATGCTGGGCCTGCCACATGTGATGGATGTGGTGGCTGACACCGATGTGGTCGTCAATTCGGTGCCGGCACAGCGCTTTCAGGCCAGCTTGTCGGCCTTGCCCGCCACCGTGGGCACCATGATGCGCGACATTGCCAGGGCCCACCGCCAACAGTCTGAACTGGCAGTGAGTCGTTTGGTGAAGGACGCCGAGGCGCGCTGTGCCGAGTGGCTGCTGCGCAGCGCCGAGCCGTCCATGCAGGGCGGGCTGGCCGTGATGTGGCGTGAGCACAAGCGCATGGTGGCGCACCAGTTGGGCATCGCGCCCGAAACCCTGTCACGGGTGCTGCGCCATTTACGCGAGCAGCAATTGGTCAGCGGCACTGGCCGGGTGCTGCGTTTGCTGGACCCAACTCGACTGCGTGACCTGGCCAACGCTGGCATGGCAGCCGGCTGAGTCTAGGCCAGCGTCCCCAGCGCACGCAGCACGTTTTCGGCCGTGGCGGGTGCTGTCAGCGCCACCGGATGCTGATCGTCTCGGGCAGCGGCTATGGCGTTGCGCAGGGCCTCATACACGCTGATGCCCAGCATGAAAGGCGGTTCACCTACGGCCTTGCTGCCCCCCACGTTGTCCTCGCGGTTGGGTTCTGGCCATAAATCGACCTTGAAATGCGCAGGTATGTCGCCGGTGGCCGGAATCTTGTAGGTGCTGGGTGCATGGGTCGCCAGATGGCCTTTCTCGTTCCAGACCAGTTGCTCGGTGGTGAGCCACCCCATGCCCTGCACAAAGCCGCCCTCGATCTGGCCGATGTCCAGCGCAGGATTGATGGACCTGCCCACATCGTGCAGGATGTCCACTTTCAGCACCCGGCTCTCGCCGGTGAGGGTGTCAATGGCCACCTCGGTGCAGGCGGCGCCATAGGCGAAGTAGTAGAAGGGCCGACCGGTGAGCGTGGTCTTGTCGTAATGGATTTTGGGCGTGCGGTAAAAGCCGTCGCTCCACAACTGGATGCGGTTGGCGTAGGCCAGCTTGACCACCTCGTCAAAGCTGCGCTCTCCCTTGGGCGAGATCACCCGCCCCCTTTCAAACATCACGGCCCCTGCGCCGCAGCCATCCAGGCCGCTCACAAAACCGGCCAGGTTGTCGCGCACATTGCGCGCCGCAAACTGTGCGGCCCTGCCGTTCAGATCCGTGCCAGCAGATGCTGCCGTGGCCGAGGCGTTGGGAATCTTGCTGGTGTCGCTGGCGGTGGACAGCACGCGCTCGAACGGCACGCCCAGTTCGTCGGCCACGATCTGCGCGATTTTGGTGTTCAGGCCCTGGCCCATTTCGGTGCCGCCGTGGTTCACCTGCACGCTACCGTCGGTGTACACATGCACCAGCGCACCGGCCTGATTGAATAAGGTGGCGGTGAACGAGATACCAAACTTCACCGGCGTGAGGGCCATGCCCCGTTTGATGACCGGGCTGCTGGCGTTCCAGGCAGCGATATGCACTTGGCGCTGGCGGTAGTCTGAATTACTTTCCAGGGCCTGCAGCAGGGGCGCCAGGATGTTGTCTTCCACCTTCATCTGGTAGTGGGTGACGTTGCGCTCGTCCACGCCGTACAGGTTGCGGTGGCGTACATCCAGTGCGTCCAGTCCCAGGTGCCGGGCGATGTCACCCATGATGGTCTCAATCACGATCACGCCCTGCGGACCGCCAAAGCCGCGAAAGGCGGTGTGACTCTGGGTGTTGAGCTTGCAGCGGTAGGAGGCAATCGACACGTCTTCCAAAAAGTAGGCGTTGTCGGCATGGAAGATGGCGCGGTCTGCCACCGGGCCGGACAAATCGGCGCTGAAGCCACAGTGGGCCGCCATGGTGAGTTTGAGCCCTTGCAGGCGGCCGGAGTCGTCAAAACCCACCGTGTAGCTGTAGCTGAAGGGGTGGCGCTTGCCGGTGATCATGAAATCGTCGTCGCGGTCCAGTCTTAGCTTCACCGGGCATTTGAACTTGTGGGCCGCAATGGCCGCCCAGACCGCCACATGGCCGGCCTGGGTTTCCTTGCCGCCAAAACCGCCTCCCATGCGCCGGCATTCCACCCGCACCGCGTGGTTGGCCAGGCCCAGCGCATGGCTGACCCAGTGCTGCACCTCGCCGGGGTGCTGGGTGCTGGTGTGGATGAGCCACTGCTGCTGCTCTTGAGGCAGGGCGTAAGCCACCTGACCTTCCAGGTAAAAGTGTTCCTGACCCCCCACTTCCAGCGTGCCGCTTAGGGTGTGTGGGGCCTGGGCCAGGGCCGCGTCGGCATTGCCCCGGTTCACAAAAACGGGGGGCAGGACGTAGCTTTCTGCCTGGAGTGCGTCTTGCACCGTCAGGATGGCGGGCAGGGCGTCGATCTCGAGCCGGACCTTGCGTGCAGCACGACGGGCTTGCATGGCTGTGTCTGCCACCACCAGGCCCACGACCTGACCGATGTGCTGGACGGTATCTTGGGCAAAAATGGGCTCGTCACCCGCAAACGAAGCCAGCGTGGCGTGGCCGGGAATGTCTGCCGCCAGCACCACGCCGCGCACGCCGGCCATGGCCAAGGCCGCGCCGGCATCCACCCCGCGCAAACGACCGTGGGCCACGTTCGACAAAATGGGCGCCGCATACAGCGTGCCGCGCACCTCGGGGATGTCGTCGATGTAAGTCACCGCACCGGCGACCTGAGCGCGGGCACTTTCGTGGGGGCGTGAGGTGCCCATGGCGCTGGTTTGCGGTATTGCTGGAGTCGGGGCGTGATTCATGCGGCTTCTCCTGCCATCTCGTAGCCCTCGTAGCTTTCTAGCCGAATCGACTTCATGCCCTGACTCTCCAGCCAAAAGCGCTGCAACAGACCGCCCAGCACCTGCGTGCGGTAGGCACTGCTGGCCCGCATGTCCGAAATTGGTTGAAACTCCGCGCGCAGGCTGGCAGCGGCCTGATTCACGGTGTCCTGCGTCCAGGCCTGACCTGCCAAGGCAAGCTCGGTCTTGCGGGCCCGAACCGGCGTCGCCGCGACGCCGCCCACGCCGATGCTGGCTGACAGCACTTGCCCGCTGTCGATCACCAAATTCAGCGCCAGGCACACCGCCGAGATGTCGTCGTCAAAGCGTTTCGAGATCTTGTACACCCTCGCTTGCTCGTCGATCGCCGGGCGGGGCACCCGTATGAAGGCCAGTACCTCGTCTGCGGCCATCACGTTCTTGCGGTAGCCGGTGTAGAGGTCTTCCAACGCTAACTCCCGCTCTCCCCGCACACTGGCCAGCACCACACGGGCCCCCAGCGCAATCAGCAAGGGCATGCTGTCGCCGATCGGTGAGCCATTGGCGACATTGCCACCCAGGGTGCCCGCGTTGCGCACTGGCAGGCCGGCAAAACGGCTTGCAAAAGTGTGTAGCTGGGGCCGGTCTGCCACCAGAGCGGCAAAGGCGTCCGTCAGGGTGACTGCCGCACCGATGCCCAGGACGGTCCCGTCATTGCGAATCTGGCGCAACTCCGCTACCCGGGTCACATCCAGCACTTGTGCAAAGTCCATGTGCAGCTTGTTGACCCACAACCCGACATCGGTGCAGCCGGCCACGATTTGCGCCTGGGGCAACTCGGAGCGCAACTTCAGCAGCTCTGGCAGCGTGCCGGGTTGCAGGTAGCTTGCATGGGCCGAGCCGGGCGGCTGGGTGGCACGCAGGTGCTCCAGCGCCGACACCAGGGCCGACTCATTGAGCTGCGCTGCCGGCAGGGTGCTCATGGCAGAGGCGGCTTCTAAAAGGGGGCGGTAACCAGTGCAGCGGCACAGATTACCGGACAGGTCTTGTTGAGCCAGCTCGCGGGTGATGGTCTGGCCCTGGCGCACCCGGTTTTGATACATGCCAAACAGGCTCATCACAAAGCCAGGGGTGCAAAAGCCGCATTGGGAGCCGTGGCACTGGGCAATGGCCTCCTGAGCCGGGTGCAGGCTGCCATCGTTGCCGGCAATGTCTTCTACCGTCCACAGGGCCATGCCGTCGATGGCGTGGGCTGGTTTGATGCAGCTGTTCACGGCCCGGTAACGGATGCCGCCGGGCAGGAGTGGGTCCAGCTCACCCACCACCACGGTGCAGGCACCACAGTCGCCCTCGTTGCAACCTTCCTTGGTGCCGGTGCAGCCCAGGTCTTCGCGCAACACCTGCAGCAGTGTGCGCGTGGGCGGGACTTGATTCAGTGTGACCGGCTGACCCCGGCGGATGAAGCGAATGCTGGCGTCTGTCATGGGCTGGCTCATGGGTTCAGTGTCTCCCTGTTTACTGGGTTCTCTTCGTGAAGTATGCACGCAGCGTGCCGTCCTGAGCTGATCGGCATTATTCTTGCCCTGTGAGCCAAGACAAAACGTGACGCCCCAATTTGGTGTGTCAGAATCTTCCGCGCTCGATCGAATAAAAAGGTAAAACCGCATGATGCCTACGCTCGCTGATTCCGCTGCTGCTCGCCTGCAGTTGCAAGGCATTACCAAGCGCTACCCCTCCGTGGTGGCCAATAGCGAGGTGTCCCTCATCGTCAAGCCTGGTGAAACGCATGCGGTTCTAGGCGAAAACGGTGCCGGCAAATCCACCCTTATGAAAATCATCTACGGTTCGGTCAAGCCCGATGCCGGCAGTGTGATGTTCAACGGCCAGCCTGTGCAGGTGCGCAACCCGCAAGAGGCCCGTGCCCTGGGCATCAGCATGGTGTTTCAGCATTTCAGCTTGTTTGACACCGTCACCGTGGCGGAAAACGTGTGGTTGGGGCTGGACAAATCGCTGACCCTGGCGCAGGTCAGCCAGCGCATCAGTGACAAGGCCGCCGAATACGGTCTGGACATCGACCCCACCCGCCCTGTGCACACCTTGAGCGTGGGTGAAATGCAGCGGGTCGAAATCATCCGCGCCTTGCTCACCAACCCGCAGTTGCTCATCCTCGACGAGCCCACCTCGGTGCTCACGCCGCAGGCGGTCGAAAAGCTGTTTGTGGTGCTCAAGAAGCTGGCCGCCCAGGGCTGCAGCATCCTCTACATCAGCCACAAGCTGCATGAAATTCGCGAGCTGTGCACGGCCTGCACGGTCTTGCGTGGTGGCAAGGTCACGGGGGTTTGCAACCCCGCTCATGAAACAAATGCTTCGTTGTCTAGCCTGATGATTGGTGCCGAGCCGCCTAAATTGGTGCACCGTGCCGTTAAAACGGGCGAGACCGTGCTGAAGGTCAACGCCCTGACGCTGGCGCGCGACGATCAGTTTGGCGTGGATCTCGATGCCATCAATCTGGAAGTGCACGCCGGCGAAGTCGTGGGCATTGCGGGTGTGTCCGGCAACGGTCAAAAAGAGTTGCTCTACGCCCTGTCGGGCGAGGACACACGGGCTGACGGTCCGATGATCGAACTCAAGGGGCGCGATGTTGCTCGGATGGGGCCGGCCCGCCGGCGGGCACTGGGCGTGCATTTCGTCCCCGAGGAACGATTAGGCCGGGGCGCGGTACCCACGCTGGGCTTGGCACACAACCTGTTGTTGACCCGTCGCGAGGCCCTGGGGCGTAGCGGCTGGATCAACATCAAGGCCATGCAGGCCCAGGCGGCGGACATCATCAAACGTTTCAATGTCAAGGCCGGTGGCCCGAATGCTGCGGCCAAATCCTTGTCCGGTGGCAACCTGCAGAAATTCATCGTTGGGCGAGAGATCGACGCACGGCCCACGCTGCTGATCGTGTCGCAGCCCACTTGGGGCGTGGACGTGGGCGCGGCAGCCCAGATTCGAGGCGAAATTCTGGCCCTGCGCGATGCAGGTTGTGCCGTGCTGGTGGTGAGTGAGGAGCTGGAAGAATTGTTTGAAGTGAGCGACCGTCTGCACGTGATGGCACAGGGGCGCATGTCTCCCTCGATTGCGGTGGCAGATGCCACCACCGAACAGATTGGCGAGTGGATGAGCGGCTTGTGGTCTGACAACAAGGAGACGGCACATGCTCAAGCTTGAATCCCGGCCCGAGGCCTCACGTTTCTGGAGTTACGCCTCGCCGGTGCTGGCGTTGCTGGTCACGGTGGTGATTGGCGTAATCATGTTTGTGGCCTTGGGCAAAGACCCCGTCAAGGGTCTGGAAATGTTCTTCTGGTTGCCCATCAAGAACGGCTATGCGGTGGGCGAACTGCTGGTCAAGGCCACGCCCTTGCTCATCATCGCGCTGGGCTTGGCCGTGTGTTTCCGCTCCAATGTGTGGAACATAGGCGCAGAAGGGCAATATGTGCTGGGCGCGATTTTTGCGGGC
>JBEEJZ010000162.1:0-2803 GCA_041168905.1 Pseudomonadota bacterium
CATTTGTATATCTACCTGATAAAAGTGGGATCAATTTCCAAAATTCCGTCGATGAGGAGAACCTGCACCGACTAGGCGTAACGACTCAAGCGCCCCGCCATCCTGAAATTATAGAGTTACAAATAGGCCAATTCAGGGAAAACCCTTAGTAAATAGAGCTCAATTTGTAAGTTTTCTTAAAGCCCGAGAGCGACTGAAGGATATCCAGGGCGGCGACTATCTCCGATTCGCCCAAAGGCCAATCTTCAAAGCTCTTGTCGGATAGCCGGCACTCGCGCCACCGCTCAGTCACTGCCGTTCTTACGACGTCACGCACCCAATGCCGAAAACTCTCAAGGCCCTGCAAGTGCCTTTTGGGCAGTATGGGCGCATCCTGGCCAGGCAGCTCAGACACCGTGCAACCACCCTGCCTCAGCCCAATCACGCAACAGTGCCTTGGCGCCAGAACTTGCGCCCTTGAGTTGGTCCACAGCCAAAAATCGCTCATCAGCCAACTGTCGTATCAGCAGCGCATCCTTGCCGGCAGCGCGATAGGCTTCGCCATTGATAAATACATGCTGTTCGTCGTAGAGCATGCGGGTTCGGCGGTCCAACACGATCTGACCGGTGGGTACCGAGGCACTTTCATGGTCAAACCAGACATGTGCCTTGGGCTCGGTCAGGTATTCACCTAGCGCGCGAGCGAGGGCCTGTGGATCATCCAATGCCGCCTCAAGCGCATCCTGGGCAAAAGCGAGCAATGCAGCGGGCAGTGCTGCAGGCGTGCTGACTGCCACTTGACGTGGGTCCCGGTACAAAGTCTCGCCCACCGCATCTGCGGCATCTTCGGCCAGGCGCTGCAACAACTCCTGAGCCAATTCACCTCGGGCGGGCGCCCTAAAGCCCACCGAGTACGTCATGCACTCCCCTTCAGCAATGCCATCATGGGCATAGCGCGGCGGCAGATACAGCATGTCACCGGGCCTCAGCACAAATTCCTGCTCGGGCTCGAAGTGAGCCAGGATCTTCAAGGGCACATCCTCCTGCAGGCGCAGGTCTTTTTGCTGCCCGATGCGCCAACGCCGCTGCCCATGGGCCTGCAGCAAGAAAACGTCGTAACTATCGAAATGAGGGCCAACGCCACCACCGTCGGTTGCGAAACTGATCATCAGATCGTCCAGGCGGGCGTCCGGCACAAAGCGAAACTGCTTCAACAGATCGTGAACGCCTTCATCGTGTAAGTCCATGCCTTGCACCAACAAGGTCCATGCTGGGGTTTTCAGCGTTGGAAGCGCCCGCTTCGTGAAAGGCCCCTTGCGCATCTGCCAAGGCTGGCCAGATGTACCGGGGGTTTGCTGAACCAGACGTGACTCCACATCCTCCAGCGCAGCCAGCTCGAACAAACGGTTGCAGTCCACCGGGGGGCGCAGGCCGGGGATGGCCTGTCGGATCAGCAGTGGCTTTTTTTGCCAATACTGTTTCATGAAGGTCTGCGGGCTGAGGCCACCGAGCAGTGCAAGAGGTAGGGTGATGTCCATGGGTTTCGTGGTGCGAGCCTGGAAATCAGGCTGTTCATTGCTGCGACAATTCTCCTATGGAAATCAACGAACAATGCGTGGTCGCGCTGACCTGGACACTGACTGACACCTTGGGCGAAGAGCTGGACATCCTAGATGATCCGGTTGAGTTTTTAGTGGGCGGCAACGATCTGCTTAAGAAAATCGAAGAGGCTTTGCAGGGGCACGAAGTAGGTGCCAAGCTGCATCTGCATCTGGAACCAGAGGACGCCTTTGGCGACTTCAACGACAAGCTGCTGTTTCTGGAGCCGCGTGCACTCTTCCCGGCAGATATCCAGGAAGGCATGACTTTTGAGGGTCATGCGCTACCGGCAGGCTGCAACCCAGACGCCCCCAAGGACGCTCTTTACACGGTAGCCGACCTGTACCCGGATCATGTGGTGCTGGACGGCAACCACCCGCTATCTGGCATCGCACTGCGCCTGAGCTTGAGAGTTGAAGCTGTTCGCGAAGCCACCGAAGAAGAAATAGGCCGCGGCACAGCGGGTACAGGCTTCTTTCGCATCCAGCCCGTACACGAATCTGTGCCCGGGAACGACACCCTGCATTAAGCAGGCCAGACAACGAACGGTGACAAAAGCCGCTCAGGCTTTGCCAGTGGAGCCGTAGCCGCCCTCGCCTCGCTGAGATGCAGGGAATTCGCTGACCAGGTTGAATTGGGCTTGCACCACGGGCACGATCACCAGCTGGGCAATTCGTTCCATCGGCTCAATGGTGAAGGCGACCTCGCTGCGATTCCAGGCACTGACCATCAGTTGGCCCTGGTAGTCACTGTCGATCAGACCCACCAGGTTACCCAGTACGATGCCGTGCTTGTGTCCCAAGCCAGACCTGGGCAAGATCAGTGCGGCATAGGCCGGGTCGCCCAGATGCATGGCCATGCCCGTCGGAATGAGCTGCCAGGCGTTGGGTTCCAAGGTCAGCGCTTCGTTGATGCAAGCGCGCAAATCCAGACCCGCACTACCGGGTGTGGCATAGGCGGGCATCTGCTGAATCAGGCGGGGATCCAGAATCTTGACATCGAGTTTCATGGGTTCAGACGGATTTCGTGGATTCGCCGGGCAATATCGGCGATCAGTTGACGGGAAAGATTGAGTTTGCTGTCACGAGGCAGTTCGCGACTTCCCTGCGCATCGACCAGTAGCAGAGCGTTGTCGTCCTGTCCAAAAGTGTCGGGGCCGATATTGCCCACCAGAAGGGGCACCCCTTTTCGTAATCTTTTCGCTTGCGCATGAGCCAGCAAATCA
>JBEEJZ010000163.1:0-19651 GCA_041168905.1 Pseudomonadota bacterium
CAAAACAGATTTTTTCTCTATAGGTGTGGTCATGTATCGGCTCATGGCAGGCGTGGAACCATTCGCGTCGAAGCCAGGCATGCATTTGCACGAAGTCATGATTGCTGCGGCCGGCTTTGAACCTCCGCCGTTGGCAAAGATCGCAGGCGCTTCTCAGGCGTTTTCCGACTTCGTGGCGAAAGCCATGATGAAGATGCCGTGGCAGCGGCAGCGCACTCCAGCGCTGTTCATCGAAGAACTGCAGGCCATGCTTGCAAACTAACAAGGGGATCTGAAATGGCGCTGGGACTACTTCATCAGGTCGGGCACAACAGCAACTGGAATGTCGAATCATTTCAAACGGACGGCTGCGGCGATGGTCTGATTCTGAGCCCGCTGCACCAGGCGCAGGCCACCGTGAAAAAACTGCCACCTGAGACTCGCGCAGTTTCGATCTTCGACCCCCAGTTCTACCTACCCAGCTCACGTAAGCCTAAGCTGCTAACGTACCCCTTCTTCCCGGAGCAGGTCGATGGTGGGTTTCAAACTGCAACTTTCGTTGCGCACGCCTCAGAGGTTGCCAAATCCTGCATCGACTTTCAGATCGAACAGGGCTTTCGAAAAGTCGTCGTGCCCACTAGGTACATCAACCAAATGTACCCATCGTACTTTGACCAGCAGCGGATGTTCACCATCGATGCATTCATGGAACACGCGGGCAACCGTCCTTTGTGCCTGTCTGTTGCCCTGACGGCCCCCATGATCCAAGATGCAGACTGGCGTCGTCGCGTCCTAAACTGGATCACATCATTTCCGAATGTGGACGAGGTTTATGTGATGTACGAGCACGAACGCAACACCAAGCAGATTCAGGATGCACAGTTCCTGACCGACTGTATGGCGTTCTGTTCTGACATACTGAACACTGGTTTAGGCTTGGTTTTGGGCTACACGAACACCGAGGGGCTTCTCTATTCCGCGGCGGGGAACCTGACCATCACAATGGGGGCGTTCGAGAACACCCGCATCTTCTCGGTCGACAAATTCCTAGAGTCAGAAGGGGAGCGGCGAGGTCCAAAGGCGCGCATCTACCTTGCCGGACTTCTCAACTGGGTGCAGTTCGAGGATGCCAAACGAATCCGTGATCGGGCGCCACGTGTCTGGCAACAAGTCTATCGCGCGACGCCTTGGGCGGACGAGGCATTAGCTCGGCTGCTCGAGCCTACGTTCAATCAACCGCCGCTGTACAAGCACTACTTTCGCAATATGCAGGATCATGTCGATGAGCTTCGCCCTATGTCGCTCGGTGAACGACGAGCATTGCTCATTCGCAAAGTGGACGCAGCACTGACCGCCTATCGCGAAATCGACAGCATAGGCGTGCCGCTTGAGAAGCATGGGCAAGCAGGCCACCTGCAAGAATGGCGACGGGCACTAGTCGGCCGCTGAAACTGTCCTGCGCGCAAGGGCGCGGGAGGACAACACAGCCTGTGCTTGCCATCGCTTCGCCGGACTCATTGGACCTTGTGTAGCGGCTGCGTGGTGAATGAATAGTCCCCGCCCGCGCTCTACGGACGCGAGACCCACGCCAGCGACTCGAAAGCGATCCAAATGAGCAATCGCGGGTCGCACGAACGCGTGATCCAACACAACCCAAGACTCATCTGCAAACTGCAGATTCCTGTAAGCCTGAACCAGCACACGCTGCCAATCGCTTATCTTGGCCTCGACTGCGATCAGTCGTTCGAACGGAGGCGTTCGAAGGCTAGAAATCGTTATCGATTCCCTTGACTGTTCTGCGATACCTGCCGCCGATAGCTGAGCTATGACCCTCTGCGCCGCACCTTCAGAAGTGCCCAAGAAGGCTGCGAGCTCAGCGCGGCTCTTGATGACGTCGCCTACGCCTTGTCTGAGGAGAACCGCGAGACGAGGTGAGACCATCGCGGCAGCCCGCAATGCTGTGGTGCTACGAGGTGACCGTTTAGCTAGCACTACGTCAGCCACGCCGACGCCGGCGTCCACCTCCAACTCCACACGATATTCACGACGCCTTGCACGCGCTGCGCAGGCGATGATGGCCCTGACGAGGGCCGCTTCCGATTCAAAACCAACGCTTCTCACGTCTTGTGCTCATTCTTTTTTTGGGCGGTCAGACCTCTTGTGTGTATCTGACACTGTGCGCTGGTCGATTGCCCCGTTAGATCCGAGTGTCTCGACGGCTTTACAAGAAAGTCCAGCCGAACGCATCGCGCTTGAACTATGGCCTGATCAGAGTGCCAGTCTAACTTTTTGCCATTATCGCGGCGACTTCACACACACATGTCACGCACGAATTTGGCTTAGCACACATAAGGCGCTTGCCAGTGCAGTAGACCGGATCTCCGGGGCGATTCACCTCCCCCTGAGCGAAGCCCCAACCAGCTTTCGCTACCTAGCGACCGAGAGGCCAACTCAACGCCCCCCAGGGGTGACCCATAGCGAAGGGGGGAGCCGAGCCGCCAATCCAGAAGCCCTGTGACGCGCGGGCCCCGATCAAAACAAAGCGCGTAGGCGCGACTTTTGATTGGGCAGCGGCACAGGGCTTCCGGCGGCTCGGGGGGCGAAGCCCCGGGCGCGCCGACCGGATGGCCGTAGGCCAGCAGGGCGGCAACCCGCTGTGAGGCCCCGGAGGGGTTTCGGGAGCGAAGCGGACGAAAGGTCGACCGCGGGGCCCCACAGGATTTGCTTCGCAAATCCTGTGGGGAAGGGAGAGGCCGCCAGGCCCGCTGAGCGTGCCCGGCTGGATGCCGCGAAGCGGCCTCCAGGACACCGGGCCGCGAGGCGCCCCGCACAGCGGGTTGCCGCCCTGCGAAGCAGGGGGGCGCGCCCCTCAACTCAGCCAAGGAGGGGAACTGGCCTACGAGGCCAGTTCCGCGGCTAACCGATTGATGTGAAAGGCCTGACCGAGGATGAGCACGCGGTCACCCAGCCCTATCTCGCGCGAAATCGTCAGGAGCCAAACGACGGCCCACAGCCAAGGACGGCAACGCCCCTCGCCCAAGGACAGCAGCACATCTCCGTCGTTAGTCGAGACTGCAACAAGAGGAAACGGAGGCCGAGTTATACGCACCGGTTAGACAGCATGGGCGGATCGAAAGGAGCACCACATGGACATCGAAACCAATCGCCTGTCGAACAGCGCCGTGCAACACGCGAACGCCCGCGCGATCCTTGAAGCCCTGGGCAAGACCGGCTGGGCACGAGCAGAAGACCTCCATTGGTGGACGGATCCGTGGCCATTCAGCGAAAACGCCGCCGAGGTCATTCGACGGTTGCTCAAGCAGCTTTTGCTCAAGGGCTGGGTGTCCGCTCACAAACTGCCCTCCAGGTTTGGCACCGCGTACAGACTCACAACCGATGGACTGAATCTTTGCCGGAGGTCGGGCATTGTGGTGGCCTGGCAAGGCCATCCCGCGCCGACCATTGGACCTCGCTTTCATGAACACCTGTTCATGCTCAACACGCTGAGGATGTGGGGCCCAGATCACGATATAAACCAGGTGGAAGTCTTCTTCGCGCGCGACCTCAAATGGGCACCACGTGAGGAAGGCTCCCCCTTTAAGCGACTCACGCCGCACATCCAATATTCGCAGCCGCAGAAGGAAGTCGATGGATATGTGCACGCGCTCATCGAAGAGAACGACGGGCGACGACTCCATCGCTACTACTTCGAGTTCGAGTGGGGCCGCAAAACCGGTCCCAAAATGCATCATCAACTTGAATCAATGGAAGAGGTTCTATCTCGTGAGCCCAGCGCCAGCTTTGTGCTGGTGTATCCATCAGATCCACACTGGCAGCAAGCCACCATGCGGGCCATGGGCAGTGACGCGCACTTGATCCATCACCGCGAGCGCTTGCTCGGCTACATGCGGCAACGGCCAGCGCTGATCCGAAATGCCGATCGAATCTACTTCCTTGAACACGATGTCAGCGGCAACTTTCACTTCAACATGACGTTGCCCCATCAATGGTTGATCGCCGAGAGGGACCGGCTTCGCCAGGCCATGCAAATCGTCGAGGAGGATTGGCGCGAATCCAATGTTTACTTGGGAAGCAACGGCCAAGTGGAGCACATCAGCTATCACCACCTTCCTAGTGGCGCGAGCTTTGACATGTGGCGAGAGACTTCTGTCACCAGCCCAGAATACGGCTGGAACTGGCGCTGGAGCACCTCGCAAGCCGCCAGCCCATCAAGCGCCTTTGGCGGAGACGGCAACCAGGAGCACCGGCCATTCGACAAAGATTGCCCGCGCGAGCGGTGGGACAAGATGGCTCAAAAACTCAAGCGCTCATTGCTACGGCGCCTGCATGTCAACCAGGTCAGTGATGCAGATGCTGAATCATGAATCTGTATCAGGTACATGATTCACGTATCAGATTCAGCACTACCTATCGACATGACCATGCATGAATGGACTGTCCTCGGCCCGCAAGATCAATCCACCCATTCCTCGCCCAGCGTCTCGGCCTGCTCCAGCACCAACTCAACGGCCGCGTCGGCCAAGTCGGGCGGGTACTTGTACTTGCGCAAAATGCGCTTGACCATCAGCCGCAGCTTGGCGCGCACGCTTTCGCGCTGTGCCCAGTCCACGCTGATGTTTTGTCGCAGGCTTTCTGTCAGCTCATGTGCGATCTTCTTCAGCGTCTCGTCACTCAGTTCACGCACAGCCGATTCATTGATGATCAGCGCGTCGTAGAACTTCACCTCGTCGTCGCTCAGGCCGAGGCTCTCGCCCCGTGAGGCCGCCTCGCGGAACTTCTTGGCCATCTCCACCAGCTCTTCCATCACCTGGGCGGTTTCAATGGAACGGTTCTGGTAACGCTTGATGACGTTGCCCAGCAGCTCGGAGAACTTGCGCTCTTGCACCACGTTGGTGGCAAAGCGGCTCTTGATCTCGCCTTCCAGCAGGCGCTCCAGCAGCTCGACGGCCAGGTTGCGCTCGGGCAGGTTCTTCACCTGGGCCAGGAACTCGTCGTCCAGCAGGCCGATGTTGGGCTTTTCCAAGCCCACGGCATCGAAGATGTCCACCACGCGGTCAGACACCACGGCCGAGCTGATGATCTGACGGATGGCCAGCTCGCGCTGCTCGTCCGTCTTCTTCTGCTGCGTGATGTCCTTCTTGGTCAGGATCACCTTCACGGCCTGCATGAAGGCCACTTCTTCGCGCACGGCTTTGGCTTCGTCCAGCGTGCAGCACAGCGTGAAGGCCTTGCTCATGGCCAGCGCCGTGTCGGCAAAACGCTTCTTGCCGTCGCGCTGGCCTTCGCTCTTCAAGCCCAGCACATGGTTGGCCGCACCCGCCAGCACCTTGTGCCCGCCAGTAAGGAAGCCGCTGTAGTCAAAGCCATGCAGCATGGCGCGCAACACGTCTAGCTTTTCTTCCAGCACGGCGTAGGCCTCGTGGGCGTCCACCGTGGGCTTGCCTCGGCCTTTGCTGGCCGTGTACTCCTTCATCGCAGCCTTCAGCTCGTTGCCGATGCCGATGTAATCGACCACCAGGCCACCCTGCTTGTCCTTGAACACGCGGTTCACGCGGGCAATGGCCTGCATGAGGTTGTGGCCCTTCATGGGCTTGTCGACGTACAGGGTGTGCACGCAAGGCGCATCAAAGCCGGTCAACCACATGTCACGCACGATGACCAGGCGCAGTGGGTCGGTCGGGTCTTTGAAGCGCTTTTCCAACCGCTTCTTGATCTGGCCGCTGTAGATGTGCGGGCGCAGCAAGGCTTTGTCGCTGGCCGAGCCCGTCATCACGATCTTGACGGCGCCCTTCTCGGGGTCTGCGTCATGCCACTCAGGGCGCAGCTTGATAATCTCGTCATAGAGGTGCACGCAGATGTCGCGGCTCATGGCCACGACCATGGCCTTGCCGTTCTGAGCCTTGTTGCGCTCTTCGAAGTGCTTGACCAGATCGGCCGCCACGGCCGCCACGCGGGGCTCGGCACCCACCACCTTTTCCAAGGCGGCCCAGCGGCTCTTGAGCTTGGCCTGAGTGCTTTCCTCTTCGTCTTCGGCCAGCTCATCCACCTCTTCGTCGAGATGCGGCAGCTCGTCTTCCTTCAGGCTGAGTTTGGCTAGGCGGCTCTCGTAGTAGATGGCCACGGTAGCGCCATCTTCCTTGGCCTGCTGCATGTCGTAGACATGGATGTAGTCACCGAACACGGCGCGCGTGTCGCGGTCTTCGCTGGACACGGGTGTTCCGGTGAAGGCCACGAAGGTGGCATTGGGCAAGGCGTCTCGCAGGTGCTGGGCGTAGCCAGCCTGGTACTTGTGTTCCACCTCATAGGCAGGCGGCGCAAAGTTGGCGGGCAGTGCCGCGCTGGTTTCATCACCCGTTGTCACCGCAGACGCGGCCACATCAGCCTGACCCGCCTTGCGCTTGATCGTCTTCAGCTTGGCCTCGAAGCCATATTGCGTGCGGTGCGCTTCATCGGCGATCACGACGATGTTGCTGCGATCTGAGAGCACCGGGAAGGTGTCTTCGTCCTCGCCCGGCATGAACTTCTGAATGGTGGCAAACACGATGCCGCCCGAAGGCCGGTTGGCCAGCTTGGCTCGCAGGTCTCGCCGTGTCTCCACCTGCACGGGCTGCTCACGCAACAGGTCTTGCGCCAGGCTGAACACCCCAAACAACTGGCCGTCCAGGTCATTGCGGTCGGTGATGACCACGATGGTGGGGTTCTGCATGGCCGGCTCTTGCATCACCCGTGCGGCAAAGCAGGTCATGGTGATGCTCTTGCCGCTGCCCTGGGTGTGCCAGACCACACCGCCCTTGTGCGTACCGCCTGGGCGGGATGCCGCCACCACATGCTCGATGGCCGCGCGCACCGCGTGGAACTGGTGGTAGCCGGCGATCTTCTTGATCAGTCCGCCATCGTCCTCGAACAGCACGAAGTAGCGAAGGTAGTCCAGCAGGTAGGCGGGGGCCAGCGCGCCACGCACCAGGGTTTCCAGCTCGTTGAACTGGCCCAGGGGGTCCAGTGTCACGCCGTCGATGGTGCGCCAGGCCATGAAACGCTCGGCGTTGCTCGACAGCGAGCCCATCAGGGCCTCGGAGCCGTCCGACACCACCAGCACCTCGTTGTACTGGAACACGTCGGGGATCTGGGCCTTGTAGGTCTGGATCTGGTCGTAGGCCTTCCAGATGTTGGCGTTTTCATCGGCCGGGTTCTTCAGCTCCAGCAGCACCACGGGCAGGCCGTTGAGGAAGAGGATGATGTCGGGGCGGCGGGTGTGGTGCGGGCCCTTGAGCGAGAACTGGTTGATGGCCAGCCACTCATTCTCTTTGGCGTTGCCCCAGTCCACCAGGCGCACGAAGTCGCCACGGGTTTCGCCATCCTTCTGATACTGCACCGGCACGCCACCCACCAACAGCCGGTGGAAGTGTCGGTTGGCCGACAACAGCACCGGGGCGCCCAGGTCTTGCACCTGCTTGAAGGCGTCTTCGCGAGCCGCCAGTGGGATGTGCGGGTTCAGGCTGGCGATGGCATCGCGCAGGCGTTGGGGCAGCAGCACCTGGCGGAAGTTGTCGCGCTCAGGGGCGGGGCCATCGGGGGCGATGTCGTAGCCGCTTAGGTGCGTGTAGCCAGCGTCAACAAGCCAACTCAGTGCTTCTTGTTCGAGTTGATCTTCTGTCATGACCCTACCCTGCGCCCTGAAATGCGTGTAAGTTATTGATTTGATTCATGCTACACCCCCAACCATGCTGAAGTGCCCTCCCGATGTGAGGGGTCCCACCGCGGTTCGCTGTCACTTTTTTTGTTGCGTTGCGCGCAACGACGGGGTTAAACTAACAGCCTAAGTGGATTGGGGGGTCCCGATCGGCGCTACAGCCTCGGTGGGTTCATCGGGGCTTTTCGCTTTCTGGGGCGGAAACACCTTCAGCCCCACGTTCTCATAGCCTGAACCCACGGCTGCACGGCCTCCATCGCAGAAGAACTTCTTCTTCAACACCTCAAATGCCTGGTTGGCTTGTTGTGGGCGGATGTAATTCAACCCCACGGGGCGGGCAACCAAATCGGCCAGTTGCAAACCCGTAAGGTTCGTCTTTTTGTCTGCGAAAACGACGCTGAATGGGAGTTTTTTATCGCCCAAGTTCTCCCCGTCGCAGATTCGCCTGAACTCCAACTCGAGCTCAGCGTCTTCCTTCTTCCCTCGACATTCCACAATGACGTGGGTCTGGACCTGATCCTGCCCCTTTTCAGCCAAGAACTCCCTCAACGCCTCAAGACAGATCCCCAAGGCGACGTGATAGGGGTTCGAGCTGACTGCGCCCTGGCGGCTCAGTCTCGACTTGTCCACCACGCATGCAATCAGAATGAAATTGCTTGCGTCCATGATGGACGAAAGTCTTTCCATGAATTCGTTGCGCGTGGGCAGATGGCTTAAAAACGCAAATTCACCCTTCTGCTTGCGAATCTCATGCTCGTGTAGAACCACGCTGTCATGGCCGAAATAGTTGAATTTCAACTTTTCAACGGCAGGGATGATCTTCTCAGCATAGTGCCGTTTGTGGAAAACGCACAAGGCCAGGACGAACACCGGAAAATCTGGATTGATGCGCTCCAGCGAGTGGTCGCCACTTTCATCGACGTAGACCACATAGTCGCTGAAGCGACGCTCTTGCGCGTTCGCCTTGGCAACAGTAACCGGGTCGGCCTTCTCAACCGGAATGGCCTCCGCAGACTCGAACAGGGCGTACTGCGTGCCTTGGCCTCTTGAGCTCATGTCAACTTAGCTCCTTGATCAAGGGCCTGAACACCTCTGACATGCGCAGCGCGGCCTGCTCCAGCCACGCGTAGTAGGCCGCCCATTGGTCCTCGCTCTCCAATGGCGAATCAGGCCGAACCTGCAAAATGCGGCAGGCATGCCCGTCAGGCAACTCCATCCATTCGAGCTTGGCACCCAAGGCGGCATCGACCTCAGCCTGATGGGCCTGAAGTTGCTTGAACATGCTCTTGGAGTTGTCGTGGTCGATGTAGACCTCCATGCCCACGCGGCTTTCACGCGAGTTGACGGTGGCCGCCAGGTGGATTCCCGAGCGGCCCAGGGCGATGTTGGTCCAATGCTGTGGCAGAGGCTTTTGCGTGCGGAGCGTGGAGCCCTTGGCCTGCAGCCAGGCTTGCCAGCCTGTCCAGAACTTCAACTGACGCTGCTTGGTGGGTGTGGTGGTGGCGGCGGCCTTGGCGTTTTGCTGCCCTGTCTTGGCCCAGTCATTGGGTTTGACGACCACGTTGAAGCTGGGCGCCATGGGTGAATCGCCAATGCGCCACAGCTCGATCTCGACGGCGAAGAAGTCCAGCTCGTCGGTGGTGTGCTGGTTCAAGAATTCGAGCGCGGCCACATGCTCGGTGCGAAAGGCCTCGGCCAGCCAGATCACCTTGCGCGCCCCAACGCCTGCGGCATAGGTCAGGATCTGGCCCAGGTGGGTGTGGTTGGTCTTTTCCAGCTGGTTTTCGATGATGACCTTGCCGCCATCGTCGGTGCAGAGGATGTCGACCTTGAAATCACCCACCGGGTGCTCGGTGCCGACCAGCTCCAGCTCGCTCAGCCCCAAGGATTCGGCCAGCAGCGTGAGGTTGTCGGCCTGCGCCAGCCAGGGCGTGAACTCGCCGGCCTCGTGGGCCCAGGCCTTGCGCAAGGAGATGCGTTCAAGTTTGCCGAGCGGGGTTTTCATGCGAGGGCGTCATCCAGTTGGGCTTGGGCTTCGGGCAGGCGGAGTTGGCCGGAGATCAGGCGGGGGAGCAAGGTGTCCCGGAGAGCGGAGAGGCTCTGCGCCTGCCTTTTGTTAGAAACAACGCGCCGATATAGCGGTTCTGCAAGCTCGCAAAACCTCTTTAGAACTGCAGCGCCTGGAAGCAAGACGCGAAATCGATCGATATCGTTCTTACCGAGGTGAATCACCGTGGTCGCTGTCTCTGACGCCTCAACTTGTGCCAGCAACGGCGCTACAGACAATCGTACAAACACCGAGCAAGCGTTGCCGATAGGATGGAAGACACACACTCGCTGATTGAGCCACGCGGGATCGCCGCCCCAGAGGTAAGCGCGAAACTCACCATCCATACCAACAGCTATGTCTCCCGGCTGCAGCATGTAGCCCTTGGGATGGATTTCCTCGGTGTAGACCCCGGGGCGCTCATCTTTCAAATCTCTGATTCGAACCAAAGGCCTGCCCGGTGGCTCGCTTTTGAACTGCTTCGAAGCGAAAGGGGCGCCGTAAATCACTTTTGAAATTTCATAAACGCTCCCCGAGCGCCATCCCTTCGGCACCCACCCCAACTCCGTCTCTTCCAACGCATCAGGGAACAGCACGGCCGTGGCCTCGTCCATGCCTTCGGGGGCGCGGCCTGCCATCTTGGCGCGCACGGGGTCGAAATCGACGAACCACGACTTGAACAGCGCCTGGGCGATGGCTTCGAGGGTGGCGTTGGTTTCGCGCAGGAGGGTGATGCGGTCGTCGAGTGCCTTCAACACTGACACGATGGCATCCTGCTCATCGATGCCCGGGATCCTCAGCGGAATCGAGTAGATGAAGTTTCTGTTCAACGATGGCTGGGCGCTGCCTGAGTTGAACGCACCAAGATTGAGTGTTTGAAGCAGGTAAAAGGCGAACCGGGGGTTGTTTCCAAGGAAGTCAGTGACGTAGAGGCAAGTGTTGTGCGGCCAATAGTCCACCTCAGTGAAATGGACCTTCCCTGCGGATGCCCCACTTCGTCCAACGACTACACCGGGGCCTTTGGCCAGAGACTTGCTGTGCATCCCATTTGGGCCTGCTGAACCCATAACAGGGACATTGCCGGGCTCTTGCTCCGCCGCAGTCAGATCATGTCCTCGTTGGAGCCGAACAAAGTTGCCAAGGCTGGTTTCAGCCCACTCAGAACTCATACCCCAGCCCCCCCAGCTTTTGCCGAATCAGCGCATCCAGCTCCGCGCCCTTGGCCATCTGCTCACCCAGCTTCTCGGTGAGTGTTTGCATCTTCTCGGCAAAGGCCTCGTCGTCGTCTTCCACCTCTTCGGCGCCCACGTAGCGGCCTGGGGTCAGCACATGGCCGTGCTGCGCAATCTCGGCCAGGGGCACGCTGCGGCAAAAGCCCGGCACGTCTTCATAGGTGGTGATGCTGGCGCCAGCCTCCACCTCGCCCCGCCAGGCGGCCACGGTCTCGGCAATGCGGGCAATCGCGGCATCGTCCAGCTCGGCTTGCACGCGTGAAATCATCTTGCCGAGCTTGCGGGCGTCGATGAACAGCACCTCGCCTTTGCGCTGCTTGGTCTTGGCCAAGAACCACAGGCAAGCCGGGATCTGGGTGTTGAAGAACAACTGCCCTGGCAAGGCCACCATCACCTCCACCACGTCGGCATCCACCATGGCGGCACGAATCACGCCTTCGTTGTTCTGGCTGCTGCTCATGCTGCCATTGGCCAGCACGATGCCAGCGCGGCCTGTGGGTTTGAGGTGGTGCAGCATGTGCTGCAGCCAGGCGTAGTTGGCGTTGCCTTGCGGCGGGTCGCCGTAGTGCCAGCGGGCATCGCCTTCCAGGCTGCCGTGCCACCAGTCGCTGATGTTGAACGGCGGGTTGGCCAGGATGTAGTCGGCCCGCAGGTCGGCGTGCTGGTTGCGGGTGAAGGTGTCGGCGGGCTCGCGGCCCAGGTTGAAGTCGATACCGCGAATGGCCAGGTTCATGGCCGCCAGGCGCCAGGTGGTGGGGTTGGCCTCTTGCCCGTAGATGGACACGTCGCCAATCTTGCCGCCGTGGGCTTCGATGAACTTCTCGCTCTGCACGAACATGCCGCCCGAGCCGCAGCACGGGTCATACACCTTGCCGTGGTGCGGAGCCAGCACGGCCACCAGGGTTTTGACGATGCTGGCGGGCGTGTAGAACTGACCACCCCGCTTGCCTTCGGCGCTGGCGAACATGCCCAGGAAGTATTCGTAGACCTGGCCCAGCACGTCGCGGGCGGTGCTGGCGTTCTCACCAAAGCCGATGGTCGAAATCAGGTCGACCAGTTCGCCCAGCTTGCCGTCGGGCAATTGGGCACGGGCATAGCATTTGTCGAGGATGCCTTTGAGCTTGGGGTTCTCGGCTTCGATCAGACCCAGGGCGTCGTCAATGAACTTGCCGATGGTGGGCTGCTTGGCGGCGGCGCGGATGGCTTCCCAGCGGGCGGCTTCGGGCACCCAGAACACGTTGGCCGAGGTGTAGTAGTCGCGGTCTTCGAGCTCGGCGGCGATGTCTTCGTCGCTGGCGTCGCCGTAGAAGTACTCGTCGTCAGGGTCACGCAGGCGTGCGGCCAGCTCGGCGGTGCGGGCAGTGAAGGTGTCCGAGATGTACTTGATGAAGATGAGGCCGAGCACCAGGTGCTTGTACTCGGCGGCGTCCATGTTGGCGCGCAGCTTGTCGGCGGTGGCCCAGAGTGTCTTTTTGATGTCGTCGAGCATGGCTGCTTGGGAATCGTAGTTCGCAGGCATTATCCAAGCCCGCAAGCCTAGCGCTGCCCCGTGAACAAACGCCACAGCCAACTGCCCGCACCACCCCTTCGTGCTTGACCAAACTGTTCCTCTGGAGCTTCTACGGCGTTAGATGCATTGGCATGCGGAGAACTGCCCGGCTCGGGCAGCTTTGAAGAACTCGTCGCTCCCGGCGATCGGACAATGCGCTCCAGCTCGTCAAGCTTTGCTCGCAGCTTCGCCAAGTGTGGGTCGGAAGTTCGAGGCGTCATTGCGTGCGAAATGCGGACCAGACGATGCGCATGGGCTCAAGAAACTGCGTCTTGGTGGTAGCGGACAGGAAGTATCTGCATTCGGGCTTCTTGGTCACCAGGGGCGCAAAGGTGGCACGGAACTCAGACAAAGTCAGTCGGCTGACATCCTTGAACTCCCGCCCCAAGCCCTGCAGCACTTCCGTCATTTCAGGGGTGGGGCTATCCATTTCCACGTGATCGTCGTACACCACCACGTGCGCCACTGACTTGGGCTGCGCTTTGCCGTTCACAACGATGTTGGGGACACATGAGGCCTTGCCCCATCCTTCCAACTTGGCCACCTTGTCGGTCAGCGCCTTGACTTGCTCATTCATCGCAGAGATCTTGTCGACCCCTCCTGCCGCACTTGCTGCTTCAGCCACAGCCCGAAGCTTGCCAGCCCCCCCGCTGCGAGCAATGAAATCACTGGTGCCTCGCAACTCTTCCAGCGGCGCCATCTTGGTCAGCAAGTCTGACAGCTCAGTGAGGTTAGAGACCCCCACTGATTTGAGCAGCTTCTGCTGCTCTGTCTCAGCCACGCCCCGCTTTTCATCTACCTGCTTTTGCATGGCCAGATAGACCACAAAGAGCAGCAGTGCGAAAAAGAAGACTTGAATCAAGAAGTCGACCAGCGTGAAAAGGAAGACCTCATCACCCTTCCTCATGCCGCCTTCTCCTGGCGGGTGCGATCAATGATGATTTGCGCCACGTCGACCATGCGCTCACCGAACAGTGATGCTGCATCTGTGGAGCGCTTGACGTCGTGCTCAATCGTGGTGGCAGAACGAGTGACCGCTGCCTGCAGTGCGCTTGTAGAGTCCCCGATCTTCTGATTGAAGGAAGCCAAAGACGACATCAAGCCCTGGAGAACATCCTTGATGGACTCTGACGCAACCCGAACGGTTTCCATGTCTCCAGTCAGCTGACGGGCCTGCGCAAGCGCCGCCGCGTTATCGGTGGAATGCATGGCCAGCTGCTTGGCCTCCAGTCCGGCAGAGTTCAAGATCTGTTGCACCTGCCCCAGCGCCTGACTCAGCTCAGACGTCACCTTGACAGCCTCAACCGTGGGCTGGGCAGCCGCAGAGAGGGACTGCTGAGCCCCGCCGACTGCACCAACCAAGGCCGTGAGCTGCGCATCGAGCGTCTGTGTTCGAGCAGCCAGGTCCGGCATGACATCAGATACCTGGGCCAAGCCCTTGGCCAGCCCCTCCGCCGCCAGGTTAGAGCGCTCAACGATGGTCGCAGCCTCACCCAACTGCCCAACGGCTCGAATGAGCCCTTCCATTTGTTCGTTGGCCTTTTGGCTGAGTGATCGGATGCTCTTGAAGGTGGCACTCACCCCCGACACCGATTCACCGATGTGCGTGACGTCGGTCATGACGGTTGCCAGTTGCGAAGAATGTGTACCGATGAGGTCCAGCGCACTGCTCATGTTCGCCGAGGCCCTCATCGCCAAGCCATCGGTTGAGCCCAATTCGCCCACGGCTCGCTCCAGCAACTTCACCGAATCTGACAAGGTCCGAGACGATGCGCTCATGTCCGCCAACTCTTGCTTGCTGGCATTCAGTCCAGCGGCCAGTTCGATCAGCGCAGCATTGACCTGTGTAGTGCCGTCCAAGGTCATCTTGAGACTCTTCGCCAACTCTTCGCGCTCATGCACGAACGTCGCTTCGCTCATCATGCCCCGGAGCTCGGAAATGCCTTGATTTGCCGAAGTCATGGTGCCGCGGAGCTGCTCGTCAAAGACTTTGGCCACTTCCAGCATCGACTTCTCGGCGGACACCCTCGACGACTCCACCGCCTCCTTCGTCATGGCCATCAAGGTGCGAGACAACTCCGCAAATTGAACCGATGCCATCTCTACATTCATCACGAGCTCACGAGAGCGTTGGACATACTTGTCCATCACGGCTTCGGCCGATGTCTCATCTACCGCCTTGGCCACACTGGCCAGATGCATGCGCGCCAGCACCGCATAACCGGTAGCCAGCAAACCCAAGCCAAACTGATACGCGATGTTTTCAATGGGCTCTTTGCCTGCACTCATGGCCAGCGACACCGCGCTGACCCCCAGGGCCGCGATGGTCACCAGAAAGCCGAAGTAATAGACACTGTCAATCGCAGCCTGCGGCAGCCCTCGCTTGGCAAGGGGAGCCAAATATCCGAGGTGATACCAAAGGAGCGGTGCCGCGCTGAGCAACATGGATCCCCATGGAGGCAATCTGAGCATCAATGCCGCCACGATCAAGGCGGCAATCGAACCCAATACACACCGCGCCAACGTGGGGAAGAAGTTTTCCTCCTCCAAAGGGACGCCTGGAACAGCGACTTCAACGGACATCATCAAGCTCCGGGCAAATAATCGGTAGAGAGACTGGCATTGGCACCCTCGTCATCACCGAAGAACCAAGGCCAAAGCTTGTCTCGGCATTTCAGTGAGCCCTCCGTCAACCCCTTCCGTGGAATGATGTTGAGCTGAATGGCTGTATTGCGGAATGCCGGCCGCTCTTGAGCGCCGCGACGGAAGCGACGGAACTCGTCGATCACATCGTGGTGCGGATTGCAGTTGTAGAGAGAGAAGCTCTTGTCGTTGTGCTCCATCAAATCGGAGAACACCAGTAGTCGGTTCACCTGCCCACGGAGGTACTGGCTAAGGGACACGTCAATGATCGCTTGAGCGATTGGCGACTCTTTGGCGTTGTCAGGGGCGACTTGAAGAGCCAGCTTCAACGGCTCCAGGAATCGCTTCTGGTAGTTCTTGGCAATCACTTTCACGCCCTCAGTCAGGCGGTTGCCATCTGAAGGCAACTTGCACTGCGAGAAGATGGGCTCCATCCTCTTCTTGCTGAGCTCTGAGACCCTGAAGACGGTGATCCGCTCGTTCACCTCGGCCTTGTCGACAACCGCAGCCAATGACCGAGCCACGATCTCGGTTTGTGTCTGTTCGCTGACCGCTTCACTGTGATCCAGGATGATCACAGTGTTGCGAACAATGGGACTCGTGCACCCATCAGCATCCAAAGGCGGGGCAGGAGGGTGCATCAGCTTGAAGCCGATCACACCTAACAGCGCCAGCACCACGCTCGCGATCATCATTGCGCCGTGCTTGTCTTTCTGGGTCTTGAACTTCATGGGTTAGGCCTGTGCCGGCTTCAAGTAATGGACAGAGTCAGCCATCGCGCGGCCAGCTTCTTGCTGAACATCACTCCAGTACTCTTTGATCGTCTTGGTCAAGACGTGCGCGGAGTTCTCCTGAAGTTCCCTCAGCTTGGCATTGAGAGAGTCCCTGAACCGATCGCTGGTGTCCTTCACTCGCTGCTGCATGTCGGCCAAATGCTGCAGGGGGACGTCACCGGGGGTCACGTCGATCTTTGCACCAAGCTGGCAAGGCTCACTGAAATACTGCGGAGCCGGCACCACCCGAACAGCCAGATTGGCCTGTCGGTATGCATCAAGGACCATCTTGAAATGGCTTTCGATTTGCTGAGCCTGCCGCTCCAATTGCTGGCGAGCATGGTTCAGATCCGCTGCACGGCGCGCCAACATTGAGATCTGTGTAGAAGACTGCTGAATGGCGTCCTGCACCGCAGCCTTCCTGTGATGCAGCAACTCTCTGATCTTCATTTGCGCCAATTGCTGCTCTTGCTGCTCTCGATCAGCCGCCTCTCTGTGGGCGCGATCGAGCCGTCCGTGGTCAGGGTACTTGTCATCAAAGGTGTAGCCCTTCTGAAATGCCCAGAAGCTGAGGATTAGGCCGACGCCAAAGAGGATGAAACTCCAATGGTCTTGGAACTTGGGCTTGAGCTTGAAGATCAGCAAGGCTTCAGGCCAGGCCTTCTTGAATGCGTGACTCACCTGGTCGAACTCGCTGGGATCCACCACGAGTTGATACTCGCTGCGAAATGACGCAAATAGCGAGTTGCACAGGATTGCAACCAGCACAAAGACAATCAAACATGACCAGCCTACGACGCGCTTGTCAGGGGAAGCAAGGTTCTTGTAGCGAAACCCAAAGCCAAGCCCAAGGGCCGATCCCATGTTCACGAAAGCGATACCCAACGCCACCGTGAGCCCTCCCAACAAGCCCTGGCTGTTTTCGTAGAAAAAGGCGTTGACCACCACCTCAATCAAACCAAGAATGGCAAGAACCCCGATATGCCAGAGCTTGCTTTCTGGGTAGACAGCTTGAGATGTGATGTTGTTGCGCACACGAAAGTGCCGCAACTCCAACTCTGCTCGCAGTCGGGTCTCAATGACCTTGGTGATGCGGCCACGGTCGTTGGCAAGCTCTGTATCGACGGCACTGAAAACGGAATCGTCTCGCAGCAACTGATCAATCTGAATCTCATGCTGCGCAAGCTTTTGGCTTGCCTCCGACACAGCTCTCGATGCATCCGTGACCTCTGTGAGGTAGAGGTGTTGCTCGTTGTTGATCCATTGCTCGGCAAGGGACTTCAACTCCGACTCATGGCGATCCAGGGTGACCGCATCCTGCGGCGGACGACAATTCTTCGCCTCATCCTGCGCCCTTGTCCGATAGTCCGCCAGGGGCGCCGCGATTTCCCCCGAGTAGCTTTTAATGTTGCTCACTTGTCAGTTCCAGTTGGCAAGGGTCCAGCCTCAAGAACAACAGGAACGCCCCGACACTGACAAAGGCAGCGTCGATCCCCGTTGTTTGATTGTGTCGACATGTTAACCAACGAGCAGGGCACGCGCATGCTGGACAGCCCCCCACTGTCGGGGTCCAAATCCGACAGGTGAGGCCCCACATCGCAACGGCACGACAGGCCACGGATAGATCGTCCGGATATCTCTGTTTAACTGACACCTGAACGGCTGGTCAGCCAGAACTTGCAGGCGCTCCCAGCCCCTGTGAACGTGCCCGACCAAGCGGCGCCGGTTTAGCAAATGCGCGCCCCTGATCGCGCTTATTGGCGACGCTGCCGGGTGACCTCTTTCCGGGCTGCGTGACCGCTTCACTTACCGGGATGCAAGCGCGCCAAGAATCCGTCCCAACAGCCATCAAAGTGAGTACCCACGCAAGCCATCAGCTCTTTGCGACCCACCTCAGCCGCGTAGGTGACGGTGTATCGATCAGGTGTCTCACCCTCAAGTGCAAACACGTCAGCTAGCCCGTTGAGGTCGATGAGCAGGACCAAACCCTCACGTGCAGCCCATTCACTGACGGCTGAGTCAGTGGCGCAACCAGCGACCACGAACAATGGCGCGCCCCCCTCCCCCGCGGCAAGCTCCGGCGCCACCCAGATCGAGCCGCTCATACACAGCGTGTAGACCTCGTTCGGCTTCAACTTCGCGATGAAGTTGCGCAAGGCCAACTGAGTTGAATCGCGCAATTGATCCTGTTGAACATATTCAAGCGTGCTCATGTGATCCTCACAACGTTGCGCGTGGTGTGGCCAGGCCCGCGCGTTTGGCGAATACTGCTTTGGCCACGGCAACATGCTAGATCAGCCAAGCGTATAACTCGACATTCGCGAGCGCACGGGGCCGCACCTAGTCATGGCAACCTCTTGCCAAGCCCAACGTTAATCACCCACTGCGGGCTCTGGCGATAGACCAGATCGGCCCCGCCCACAAGGGCCTCTCGGTCGTTGACACCCTGGCTGTAGCTCAACCAGTGACCGGGCTGCTCTGCAGAGTGATTTGGCAACACCAGGGTTGCCCCACTCGGCGACACGAGCACACGAGTCGGGAAGCTTCTCTCGGCGAAGTCCACGCGCTGCACTGCTTGGCGATACGGATTCCAGATCCACGCCGCTCCCATTGGGTAGCCCGAGCCTTCGAACTCTCCTTGAAGGACCAAGGCGCTTGCCCGATGCGTTCTGGCGCAACGCGCCTTTAAATTGCTACCGCTCGCTTCGGCCTTTGCTTGACCAAACAGCGGAACGGGTGCTTGACCATTGAGCGCCACGAAGACAACGTGCGCATCGCCAGGCCCGATCAGACGGCTCAACGTCACCGTTTGATGCGTCGCCAGCTTGCAGGTGATCATCGTGAGCAACGACTTGTCGACCTCTGCCGCAGACACCAGCTGACAAGAGGCCGCACAGACGATGATCGCTGCACATTGGCCAAAGGTTGATCG
Source organism: Pseudomonadota bacterium (assembly GCA_041168905.1). Lineage (GTDB taxonomy): Bacteria > Pseudomonadota > Gammaproteobacteria > Burkholderiales > Burkholderiaceae_C > JBEEJZ01. The sequence goes on from JBEEJZ010000163.1 coordinate 18,867, forward strand.
CCCCATAACTCTCCCCGTCGTGTGGCCCCATATGGATGCATGGGGATCGTCGACACACGCAATCGTCACTTGCATGCGGAACGTCCCCATCGTGAATTAGAAGCGTGATTTGAAGACGATTAGTGGATAGCAGGCAGACACCGCTTTCGCTTTTGGCTCAAGGACTTAGCGCGCATCGTCTTGTGGACTATGCAGGGGCTATCCCCCGGTTGCGCTGGTGCCATCCCCTGGGTGACTTGTACGCCATCCCCCGCCCCCTGTACGCCATCCCCCGGCGCCCGTGATGCCATCCCCTTGTGCACAAGTTACCGCCTTGAGGCGGCGGTGGCTGAGCGCTCAACTGTGACCAAGCCCGATGGCAGAACCTGCCAATCAAACCAGCCACCACTTGCCAGAACGGCTTGCTGTACGGCCATGAGCGCAGGCTTGAGGGTCTGATTGCGCCAGTTGTCCAAGCCACCAAGGTGGCCCCGCCGCACAGCTGAATCGCTCCCGCACAGCGAGTGCAACGTGGTGACCTTGAGCGGAAATGGCTGAGCATGCGTCGAGTAGAACGCGTGAAGCCACAAGGCCATGGGCTGCCCACGAAGCCGGCACCTGACGTCCCAATTGATGCGCGTCCATCCGTCTCGCCCAAAAAGCAGAATGAGCCTCGGATTCAACTGGACAACGGTGACACCCTGAACGGCATCCCGCCAGTGCGAAGCCAGCAGAGGCCCGCTGAATTCGACGGCACCGGCCTTCAAGCTCAACTGGACCAGGCTCAGGCGCGCCAGTGTTCGTCG